>NZ_JBRBEM010000018.1:0-71522 GCF_052805615.1 Pelomicrobium sp. P1 | reverse complement strand
TGTCCCCAGGAAAATCATACTTGGACAACAACTCCCGAACCTCCATCTCCACCAGCTCCAGAAGCTCAGGATCGTCCACCATGTCGGCCTTGTTCAAATACACCACAATGTAGGGCACCCCCACCTGGCGCGCCAGCAAAATGTGCTCGCGCGTCTGCGGCATCGGCCCATCAGCCGCCGACACCACCAAAATGGCACCATCCATCTGCGCCGCACCCGTGATCATGTTCTTGATGTAGTCCGCATGCCCCGGACAGTCTACGTGCGCATAGTGACGCTTGGCCGTCTCATACTCCACGTGCGCCGTGTTGATCGTGATCCCCCGCGCCTTCTCCTCCGGCGCCGAATCAATCTCCTCGTACTTCTTCGCCTGACCCCCAAACTTCTTCGACAACACCAGCGTCAACGCCGCCGTCAGCGTCGTCTTGCCATGATCCACGTGCCCAATCGTGCCTACGTTCACATGCGGCTTCTTGCGCTCAAATTTCTCCTTGGCCATGATGCAATCCTCGTTTGCGGCTATCCTCGACTATTGAGCACCGGATGGTGGTGCCCATGGCCCGGATTGAACGGGCGACCTCTCCCTTACCAAGGGAGTGCTCTACCACTGAGCTACATGGGCCGTGCCGGCGTTGTCTACCTGTAACTAAATCGATCCAAGAAACCTGGAGCGGGTGAAGGGAATCGAACCCTCGTCGTAAGCTTGGAAGGCTTCTGCTCTACCATTGAGCTACACCCGCCCACCGAAAGCGTTCCACCGCGCTGGCCCGGAAGTTTCCGCGACCTCCGCTTGCCGGAACCGGACCCCGTACCGCCCGATCAGCCAACCTCCCAATCCGACGTGGTGGAGGGGGTAGGATTCGAACCTACGAAGGCTTAGGCCAACAGATTTACAGTCTGCCCCCTTTGACCGCTCGGGAACCCCTCCCCGAAAGAAACGGGAAATTATGCGTTTACATAGGAAAAAAGTCAAACTACCAGGAGAAAACCGCCAGCCGGGGCACTCCGCTCCGTCGGCCCGCCTCTCCTTCGGGCGCGTCCCGCGAGTGGGTCTGGTTGGATTTGAACCAACGACCAAGGGATTATGAGTCCCCTGCTCTGACCGGCTGAGCTACAGACCCCCTTCTCGATCGGATACCCCGCGCCGGCGAAAGCGGGCGCACAAGGCGCGCCGCCGACTCGCTCAGCTTTCGTTTTCCAGGAAGCTGCGCAGGCGCTCCGAACGGGACGGATGGCGCAGCTTGCGCAGCGCCTTGGCCTCGATCTGGCGAATCCGCTCCCGGGTCACGTCGAATTGCTTGCCGACCTCCTCCAGCGTGTGGTCGGTATTCATTTCGATGCCGAAGCGCATGCGCAACACCTTGGCCTCCCGGGGAGTGAGGGTATCGAGCACCTCCTTGGTGGCATCTCGCAAACTGGCGTAGAGGGCCGCGTCGCTCGGCGCCATGGTCGAGGCATCCTCGATGAAGTCCCCCAGGTGGGAATCGTCGTCGTCGCCGATGGGCGTCTCCATGGAGATCGGCTCCTTGGAGATTTTGAGGATCTTGCGGATCTTCTCCTCGGGCATCTCCATCTTCTTGGCGAGCAACGCCGGGTCCGGCTCCTGCCCGGTCTCCTGCAGGATCTGGCGCGATATGCGATTCATCTTGTTAATGGTCTCAATCATGTGCACCGGGATGCGGATGGTGCGCGCCTGATCCGCGATGGAGCGGGTGATGGCCTGCCGGATCCACCAGGTCGCGTAGGTGGAAAACTTGTAGCCGCGGCGGTACTCGAACTTGTCCACCGCCTTCATCAGCCCGATGTTGCCTTCCTGGATCAAATCCAGGAACTGCAGCCCCCGGTTGGTGTACTTCTTGGCGATGGAGATCACCAGCCGCAGGTTGGCCTCGGTCATTTCCCGCTTGGCGCGGCGCGCCTTGGCTTCCCCCGTGGACATCTGGCGCGCGATCTCCTTCAGCTCCTTGAGCGGGATCATGGCCCGCTTCTGCACGCCCAGGATGTTCTGCTGCTGCTCGAGGATCGCGGGACGGAAGCGTTCCAGCGCCGCGCCGTAGGGCTTGTGCGCCGCGATTTCCTGGTCCACCCACTTGAGATTGGTCTCGTTGCCGGGGAAAGCCTTGATGAAGTGGCTGCGCGGCATGCCCGCCTTCTCGACGCACAGATCCATGATGGCCCGTTCGTAGCGGCGCACTTCGTCCACCATGCCGCGCACGCTGTCGCACAGGGCCTCCACCTGCTTCGCCGCGAAGCGGATCTTCATGAGCTCGGCGGAAATCTGCTCCTGGTACTGCTTGTAGGCGCGCGAGCGGGTGCCCTTGGTGGCCAGCACCTTCATCATCTTGTTGTAGATCTGGCGGATGGTCTTGAAACGTTCCAGGGCCTCGGCCTTGAGCTGGGCCAGCGTGGCGCTGTTGACCCCGCTACCCTCCTCGTCCTCGGACTCTTCCGCGAGATCCTCGTCCTCGGCCACCGATTCCTCGTCTTCGGCCATTTCGCTGGCAACCATTTCCTCCTGGGACTCGCTGTCCAGGAGCCCGTCCACCAGCTCGTCGATGCGCATTTCGTCCCGCTCGACCTTTTCGGCCAGGGCCAAGATTTCGGCGATGGTGGTCGGGCAGGCCGAGATGGCCATGATCATGTGCTTCAAGCCATCCTCGATGCGCTTGGCGATCTCGATCTCCCCCTCGCGGGTGAGCAACTCCACCGACCCCATCTCCCGCATGTACATGCGGACCGGGTCGGTGGTGCGCCCGAACTCGGAATCGACGGTGGAGAGGGCGGCCTCCGCCTCCTCCACCACGTCTTCGTCCGCCGCCGCCGGCGTCGCTTCCGAAATGAGCAACGATTCGGTGTCCGGCGCCTCGTCGTACACCGAGATTCCCATGTCGTTGATCATGCGGATGATGTTCTCGATCTGCTCGGCGTCCAGCATGTCGTCCGGCAGATGATCGTTGATCTCGGCGTAGGTCAGGTAGCCCCGCTCCTTGCCGAGCACGATCAGGTTCTTGAGACGCATGCGGCGCGAGTCCGCGTCCCCCATCTGGATATCCGGCTTATCGCTTTCCCTGTCCTTGGCCATGTTCCGTCGCTATCCGCTCTACCATGCGGAGAAAAACTGTTAATTATATACCCTTAGGCGCTTTGCGGGGCCGTTCGTTCCGCCGGTCCCTTGCGCAGCAGATCCAGATATTCCTGCCGCTCCTCAAGGCTCAGGCGATCCAGGCTGGCGCTCGTCAGCTCCTTGAGCCGCTGGCGGCGGGCCTCTTCTCGCAGGCCCCGCACCACCCCTTCGAACTCGGCTTCCGCGTCGAATTCCGGCCCCCACTCATCGATGGCCCGCGCCGCCTCACTAACGACTTGATCGAGCTCAGTATTTGCAAAGTACAAGAAAGCCATCGGGACAATGTCCGACCCTTTCAAAGTAGGGTTTGCCTTCACGAAGTCAAGGAACTGGAGCAAAAATCCGGCGTCCGGCTCGGAAGCAGGGATATCGGCCGGCTCCAGGCGCAGCGCCAGCTCGGGCCTGAACAGGATCTGGCGGATGAGCCGGCGGCACCGGCTCACCACTTCCGCCCCGCGCCCGGGCATCCTGGGAGCCGGGCCTCCGGAGTCCGTGCCGGAGCGGATTCGGTACAGGGCCTCCAGCTCAGAGAGGGTGAGCCCCACCCGCTCGGCCAGGCGCCGGCGAACCAAGAAGCCCAGCCCCGGGGCCTGGATCCGGGTCACCAGGGGTCTGGCTTCCTTGAGCAGGCGGGCCCGGCCCTCGTCGCTCGCCAGCTCCACCTGGGACGCGAGCCCCTCGATCAGGTAGGCGGACAGGGAAACCGCCCCTTCGACCCGGGCTTCGAACCCCGGGCCGCCGATCCGCCGCACCAAGCTGTCGGGATCCTCGCCGGCGGGAAGGAACAGGAAGCTCACCTCCTTCCCATCCGTCATATGGGGAAGCACCGCCTCCAGCGCCCGCCAGGCGGCCCGCCGCCCGGCCTCGTCCCCGTCGAAGCAGAAGACCACTCGATCGGCCTGGCGCAATAGTTTTTGCGCCTGGGCCCCGGTGGTGGCGGTGCCCAGCGTGGCGCAGGCGTAGCCGATCCCGTGCTGGGCCAGCGCCACCACGTCCATGTAGCCTTCCACCACCAGCACCCGCCCGGCCTCCCGGATGGGGCCCCTCGCTTGGAACAGCCCATAGAGCTCCCGGCCTTTCTCGAAAATGGGGGTCTCGGGGGAATTCAGGTACTTGGGTTCACCTTCGCCGATCAGGCGGCCTCCGAATCCCACGATCCGGCCCCGGCTGTCGGCGATAGGGAACATGATTCGGTCCCGGAAGCGGTCATAGCGCCGGCCGCCTTCCCCTCGCAGCACCAAACCGGCTTTTTCCAGCCATACCGAGCCATAATCGTCGAAGCATTCCGCCAGGGCCTGCCAATCGGCCGGGGCATAACCGATGCCGAAGCGGGCCGCAACCTCCCCCGAGAGGCCACGCCCCTTGAGATAGGCGATGGCCTGGGGGGAACGCTTGAGGCTCTCCCGGTAGAAGCGGGTCGCCCGCTCCAGAACCGAATAAAGCTCGGCTGCTTCGCCGGCCGGCGGCCGGAGGCCAGGCCGCTCCGCCTCCGGCACATTCATGCCCACGCCAGCCGCAAGCTCCCTGACCGCATCGACGAACCCGAGACCCCGATACTCCATCAGGAAGCCAATGGCGCTTCCGTGGGCGCCACAACCGAAACAGTGATAAAACTGCTTGGAAGGACTGACAGTGAAAGAGGGAGTTTTCTCACTATGGAAAGGGCAGCACGCTTTGTAGTTGGCCCCGGCCCGCTTCAGTGGAACGTAGCGGTCGATCACTTCTACCACGTCCACGCGGTTCAGCAGATCCTGGATAAAGGCTTGAGGAATCATGTTGTTAGCCTCTGACGGGCAAGGCACTACCGCCCCCCGTCAGAAAGGCGGGCAGGACGAGCGAAAGCCGCCGCAAGCTTATGTTTCAGTGATTATAGGACAGAATTTCTGCTTCCACCGGCTTCCGGGAGGGCTGCGGTGTGCAAATAGGCTATTGATTTCCCTGACGCTTTATCCGGCGCCGAGGCGCGCCTTGACCAGGGCCGACACCCGGCCCATCTCCGCCCGGCCAGCGATCTGGGGTTTGAGGGCCGCCATCACCCGCCCCATGTCCTTGGGACCCGCCGCCCCCGTGTCGGTGACCGCCCGCTCGATCAGGGCCTGAAGCTCCCCTTCCGACAAGGGCTGGGGCAGGTAGCCCTGGAGCACTTCGATCTCGAAGCGCTCGTTGTCCGCCAGATCCCGCCGGCCTGCGGCCTCGTACTGGGCCACCGACTCCCGGCGCTGCCGGATCAGCCGCTCCACGAGCCCCACCACGTCGGCATCGCTCAGCTCCCGGCGCTCGTCCACCTCCCGCTGTTGGATGGCGGCGAGCAGGAGGCGGATGGCGGCGAGGCGGCGCGCGTCTTTCGCCCGCATCGCCTCCTTCATGTGCTGGGTGATGGTGGCCTTGAGCATCATGGCGAAAGGACGTCCCCGGACCGGAAAAGCCGGGACAGCGGTCGGAAAGGACCTTTGGCCGGTCAGTAGGTACGCGGGGGAAGTTGCTGGCTGCGCAGACGTTTGTAATGGCGCTTGATCGCCGCCGCGAGCTTGCGTTTGCGCGCCTGGGTGGGCTTCTCGTAATATTCCCGGGACCGCAGCTCGGTGAGCAGTCCCGTTTTTTCTACGGTGCGCTTGAAACGCCGCAGCGCCACCTCAAACGGCTCATTCTCTTTGACCCGGACCATCGGCATAGGGATGTCGCGCCTTCTTTCTGTTTCTAATAACTGAAATTTTACATTATACGCGAACCATCCGGCTTTTACCAAGGGCGCTTCCTGTTCGATGAAAGTTCTCGGCATTGAAACCTCCTGCGACGACAGCGGCGTCGCTATCTACGACACCGAGCGGGGGCTGCGGGCCCATGCCCTCCATTCCCAGGCGGAGGTGCACCGGGCCTACGGCGGGGTGGTGCCGGAACTGGCTTCCCGAGACCATATCCGGCGGGTGCTTCCCCTGGTGCGGCGGGTCCTGGCCCAGGCGGATTGCGCCCTCTCCGACCTGGACGCCGTCGCCTACACCGCCGGACCCGGGCTGGCGGGCGCCCTGCTGGTGGGCGCCAGCATCGCCTGCGGGCTCGCCCGGGCTCTGAAAATCCCCGCCGTCGGGGTACACCATCTGGAGGGACACCTCCTTTCCCCCATGCTCGCCTCCCCCAGCCCCCGGTTCCCCTTCGTCGCCCTGCTCGCCTCGGGGGGCCACACCCAGCTCATGGAAGTGGCCGGGGTGGGCCGTTACCGGCTCCTCGGGGAAACCCTGGACGACGCCGCGGGGGAAGCGTTCGACAAGACGGCCAAGCTCCTGGGACTGGGCTATCCGGGCGGTCCCGCCCTGGCCCGGCTGGCCGAGCGCGGCGTAAGTAATCGCTTTCGCCTCCCCCGGCCCATGCTGGCAAGCGGCGATTTGAACTTCAGCTTCAGCGGGCTGAAGACGGCGGCCTTGCTCCTCGCCCGGGAGCACGGGGCCGACGAGGACGCTCGGGCCGACATCGCCCGGGCTTTCGAGGAGGCGGTGGTGGAGGTCCTGGTGGAGAAGTCCACCGGGGCCCTCCTCACCACGGGCCATGATCAGCTGGTGGTGGCCGGGGGGGTGGGAGCCAACCGCCGGCTGCGGGAAGTCCTGGACCAGCGGGCCCGGGAAGCGGGCTTCCAAGTCTTCTATCCGCCCGTCGAGCTGTGCACTGACAACGGGGCCATGATCGCCTACGCGGGCGCCATGCGCCTGGCCAGCGGCCCGCCGGTCTGCGGCTACCGCTATACCGTATTCTCCCGCTGGGACCTGGCGCTTCCCGGGCCAGAAGCGGCCCGGTCTAGGCGCCGAGGGGGGCGGCTCTCGGCCCAGCCTTGATACCTGTCGAACCCAAAGAAGAAACCTTTAGAGGTTTCCTCCCTCTGGAGGGTGCCCGCCGCCGATGCGGGCTTCGGTGCCGGCCACCAGCTTCTGAATATTGACCCGGTGGCGCCACACGAGCAGCGCCGCCATGGACAGGGTCACGGCGGTGTAGGGATGCCAGCCCCAAAGGCCTGCCGCGGCGAAAGGCGCCACGCCGGCCGCCGCCAGGGCGGCCAGGGAGGAGAAGCGGAAAAGCGCTGCCGTGGCGAGCCAAACGCCCCCCAGGATCAGCCCCAGGCTTGGGGACAGGGCCAGGAAGGCGCCGGCCGCCGTGGCCACTCCTTTGCCGCCCCGGAACCCCAAGAATAAAGGGTAGAGGTGGCCGACGAATACCGCCATCGCCGCGAGGGCCGCCGCCTCGTCGCCCGCACCGAACCGGGGCGCGAGGATCCGCGCCAGGAGCACCGCCGCCGCCCCCTTCCCCGCGTCCCCGAGTAGGGTCAGCACGGCGGCGAACTTGCTGCCCGTGCGCAGCACGTTGGTAGCGCCCGGATTGCCCGAACCGTAGCTGCGGGGATCTGGCAGCCCCAGGATGCGGCTCACCACCACGGCGAAGGGAATCGATCCCAGCAGGTACGCCCCGATTGCCAAGGCGATCGTGACCACCGGTCGAATAAATGTCCTAGAATGGCGCCTTCGATTTTACTCGACGCCCTGCGGGGCGGCCACGGCGGGGCGCCATGGACATCGTCTTCATTCGCGAGCTGCGGGCGGAAACCCTGGTGGGCGTCTACGCCTGGGAGCGCCAGGTGCGGCAGACCATTGAGATCGACCTGGAGATCGCCCTGCCCTCCGGCCGCGCCTGCGAGACCGACAACGTGGAGGACACCATCGATTACTCCAAGGTGGTGCGCCGCGTCCACGAGGAGCTGGCCCGCCACCAGTTTAAGCTGCTGGAGGCGCTGGCGGATCACCTGTCGCGGGTCATCCGGGAAGAGTTCCGGGCGCCGTGGGTGAAGGTGAGCGTGGCGAAGCTGCGCATGATGCAGGGCGTGAAACAGCTCGGCGTGTCCATCGAGCGAGGCGTAAAGCCCGCCTGAGGGCAGGCGGCGCCTCCTCGCGCCTTCTACCCCACCCCCTTCGCCAGTAGGGACATCCCACTCACCACGAGCACCGCCCCCAGCACCTGCCGGACCCGATGGGGGCTTATCCCCAGGTGCACCCGGCTTCCGAGCCTCACGCCTGCTAGCATCACCGGCGCGAGGACCAAGGCCCCGAGAAACACCTTGAGGTGCAAGAGCAGCCCCGTCAGGGCGAAGGCCACGATGCGCACCGCGGTGCTGACGGTGATCATGGCGGCCATGGTGCTGCGAAACTCCCGCCGGTCTTCGATGCGCCGGGAGAGGTAGATTGCGTACACCGGACCGCCGGTGCCGAACAAGGCCGTGAACGTTCCGCCCACCAGGCCCGCCGGCAGCACCCAGGCGCGGGCGATCACCCCGCGGAAGCTGGGGTCCAGCAGGGTGTAGAGGCCGAAGAGCAGTACGAACGCCCCCAGCCCCGCCAGCAGGGGGGCGGCCGGCAGCCGGGCAAGCAGCGTGGCGCCGATGCCGATCCCTACCACCGCCACCGGCACCAGCCAGGCGAGCTCCCGGCGATTGAGGCGGCCGCCATGACCCCGGCGCAGCAGGAACGAGCCCGCGAACTCCATGAGCACCATGGTGGGCACCACCTGCTGCAGGGGAAGCACGTGGGCGAGGAGCGGCACCGCGATCACCGACGAGCCGAATCCGGTCATGCCGAACACGAAAAAGGCCGCGAAGACCGCGAGCGGCGCGACGATCAGGACCTGGGGCTCTACTCCCACGGGCTGCCTCAGCCCCGGGGGTGGTGCTTGGCGTGGAGCTGCTTGAGCCGCTCCCGGGCCACGTGGGTATAGATCTGGGTGGTGGAAATGTCCGAGTGGCCCAGCAGCAGTTGTACCACCCTCAGGTCGGCGCCGTGATTGAGCAGATGGGTGGCGAAGGCGTGGCGCAGGGTGTGGGGAGAAAGGGGCGCGGTCACCCCGGAGCGCCGGGCGTAGCGCTTGATGAGATGCCAGAAAGCCTGCCGCGTCATGGGCTCCGCGCGCCGGGTGAGGAACAGGTCCGAAGCCGGCCGGCCAGCGAGAAGCAGGGGTCGCGCTTCATGGAGATAGCGCTTGAGCCACGCCAAGGCCTCCTCCCCCAAGGGCACCAGGCGCTCCTTTGCGCCTTTGCCCAGCACCCGCACCACCCCCGTCTCCAGGCTCACCTGGGCGAGGGTGAGCGTCACCAGCTCCGACACCCGCAGCCCGGCCGCGTAGAGCATCTCCAGCATGGCCTTGTCCCGCAATCCCAAGGGTGTCTCCACATCGGGGGCGGCGAGCAGGCGTTCCACGTCCGCCTCGGTGAGGCTCTTGGGAACGGCCCGGGGCACCTTGGGGGCGTCGATCTGCAGGGTGGGATCGGCCGCGATCCGGCCTTCCCGCAGAAGAAAACGGTAGAAGCGTTTGAAGCTGGAAAGCTGGCGGCTGGTGGTGCGGGGCCGGGCCCGCCCCGCCACCCGGTGGGCCAGATAGGCGAGCAGATCGGCCCGGGTCGCCTGGGTGAGCGCCTTGCCCTGTTCCCTGACGAGCCACTCCCCCAGCAAACGCAGGTCCCGCCGGTAGGCGCCCAGAGTGTTGGGGGATAACCCGTCCTCCAGCCAGAGGCAGTCGCAGAACCGGTCGAGAAGCTGTTCTTCAGCGTCGCTCATGTTCCAACAGCCAGCGCTTGATGGCGAGTGGCGCGCCTTCCCGTGCGTGCATGAAGCCTCCCAAGCCGCTGGTTGCCACCACCCGGTGGCAGGGCACGACCAGGGGAACGGGGTTGGCGCCGCAGGCGCCCCCCACGGCCCGGGGGGAGGTGTGCAGCGCCTTCGCCAGCTCGGCGTAGCTCACCGTCTCGCCGCTGGGAATGGCGCCCAGCGCTTCCCATACCCGCCGTTGAAACGGGGTTCCGGACAGATGGACCGGCAGGTCGAAGCGGAAGCCAGGATCGCGCAGATAGGCCCGAAGCTGCCGGCACGCCTCCCGGGCGAGAGGGGAGCGAGGGGCAAGGGAAGGCGTGCCCAGGGGGAGGTAGTCGATGCCCACCAGCCAGTCCTCTTCGATGGCCACCCCCAGCACCGCGAAGGGGGCGGGGAGCCGCGCCTGGTGGACGGTCTCCCTAGCGGCCCGCCAGCGAGCGGATCTGCCCATAGAGCGCGTCCGGCACCGGGATGCCCTCCCGGCGCGCCTTGGCCTCCAGCTCCAGGCGCCGGGCTCCCGGAAGCCGCACGCCGGGGTCGGCCAGCATCCGGGCGATCAGGGTCTCGATGCGCTCGAGATAGACGGCGCGGCCGGCCAGGGCCTCCGGGTCGATCGCCAGAAAGGCCTGGCCGATGCGCGGCCGGTTGCCCTCGTCGACGAAGAACGAATCGGCCTCGAAACCCATGGCGGCCCCCGTCAGGGCACAGCACAGCAGCTCCACCATCAGAGCCAGCATGGCGCCCTTGACGCCGCCAGCCGGCATCATGCTGCCTTCCAGGGCGGCGTTGGGGTCGGTGGTGGGCCTGCCCTCCTTGTCCAAGGCCCAGCCCTCGGGAATCGGCTTGCCTTGGTTCTTGGCCACCATGATCTTGCCCCGGGCTACCTCCGAAAGGGAAAGATCGATGAGAAGGGGCGGGTGGCCGTCCCGGGGAAACACGGCAGCGATGGGGTTGGTGCCGAAGAGGGGGGTCTTTCCTCCCCACGGGGCGATGGCTGCCGGGGAATTGCTGAACCCCAGGCCCACCATTCCCGCCTCCGCCACCGGCCGCAAGTGCAGCCCGGCGGCACCGAAGTGGTTGCTGTTGGTTACCCCGGCGAACCCCACCCCGCACTCCCGCGCCCGGCGGAGTGCCTCCTGCACCGCCAGGGCGCAGGCCTCGTAGGCCATGCCGCAAGCGGCATCCACCAGGCATGCCGCCTTCCTCTCCCGCACCACTCTCGGCACCGCCTGGCCGTCGGTGCGGCCGTTTCGCAAGTGAGCGCAGTACAGAGGCACCCGGGACACCCCATGGGAGGCGAGCCCCTGGGCGTCTGCTGCCACCAGCGCTTCCGCCGCCGCCCGGGCCATGGACGGAGAAGCGCCGCAGCGCACGAACGCTTCGGCGGCCAGACCGGTGAGCTCGTTCATCGATACGATGGGCATCGTCTCAACCTCCCTGGCTTGCCAGGAACTGCCCTACTCGCTCAGCGATCATGGCGCTCACCCGCTGGTTGGACTCCTGGGTCACCCCCGCCACGTGGGGCGTGAGGATCAGGTTCGGCACGCCCCGCAAGGCGGCGAAAGGCGAGTCCGGAGGCAAGGGCTCCTGGGCGAAGACGTCGATGGCCGCGCCGCCCAGATGCCCCGCCTGGAGGAGCTCCACCAGCGCTTTCTCGTCCACGATCCCGCCCCGGGCGGTGTTCACCAGGATGGCCCCTTTCTTCATACTTGCCAGCTGCTCGCGGCCAAGTAGGTCGCGGGTCTTTTCGGTCAGGGGCACGTGTAGCGACACCACGTCGCTCGCCGCCAGCAGGTCCTCTAGGCCGGTGAGCCGGATGCCGATCTGGGCGAGGGCCGGATCGCCCGCCGTCAGGGCCGGGTCGTAGGCGATCACCTCCATGCCTAGCGCCCGGGCCAGGCGGGCGGTGAGCTGGCCGATGTAGCCGCAGCCAATCAGGCCCAAGGTCTTGCCTCCCAGCTCGCGGCCGTTCAAGAGGGCCGTGCGGGGCCATTTGCCGTCGATCACGGCGTCGGTGGAGGCGTACTGGCCCCGCAACAGGACTAGGGCGGTGCCGATCACGTACTCGGCCACCGCCGCGGCGTTGGCGCCGCTCGCGGGGATCACCTCCACCTTTCGGGCCTGGCAAGCCGCCACATCGATGTTGTCCAGCCCCACGCCCAGGCGGCCCACCACTTTGAGGCGCCGGGCGGCGCAGAGGAGCGCCTGATCGACCTGGGTGCGGTTGCGCACGATGAGGGCATCGGCCTGCTGCACCCGCGCCATGAGGCGGGTGCGCTCGTCCACCAGCGCCGGGTCGTAGATCACGTCGAACCGGGCTTGGAGGGAGGCGACCGCGGCCTCGTCCATGAATTCGGATATCACGATCATCATCGGGTTTGCTTTCTTTCGAAGGGTTATTCCACGCCATCGGCGAGCTCGGGCTCCGCCGTTCGGAGCAGGGATTCGCCCGGACGCACCCGGGTGAACTCCACCGGGCGCGTGGTGATGCGCAACTCGCCGTCCCGCAGGTTCGCGCACGTGTAATAGGAAGCGCTCAAGTCCCCCGCCTCGGGGAAGTCTTCCCGGTAATGGGCGCCACGGGAATTCTCCCGAGCCAGGGCCGCGGCCACGATGGCCTGGCTCACGGCGAGCAGGCTCTCCAGGTTGAGCCAGTCATGCCAGGTGAGGTTGTAGGCGAGATCGCCCTGGGGAACCCCCGCCCGGGAAAGCCGCTGGGAGAGCTCTTCCAGCGCGGCGCGGGCGCGCGCGAGGCTTGCGGCGCTGCGCAGGATGCCGGCCTCGTGCCACATGACCTCGTAGAGGGCTTCCCGGATCGCCGGCAGGTCTTCCGCGGGCTTGCCCAGGGGAGAGCGGCAGCGCTCCACGGCCGCCTGGATCGCTTGCGCGTCCGGCTCGTGCCATTCCCCCTTCGCCGGGACCCAGGACGCCATGCTATCGCCGGCGATGCCGCCGAACACGGTGGAGTTGGCGACCCCGTTGCCGCCCAGGCGGTTCGCCCCGTGCACCCCGCCCGTGTCCTCGCCGGCGGCGAAGAGACCCGGCAGCTCGGTGGTGCAATCCGCGGCGAAGACCACGCCCCCCATCATGTAGTGGGCGGTGGGGACCACTTCCACGAGCCCGCCGGCCAGGTCGAAGCCGCAATCGGCGCACCGCTCCACCATGCCCTTGAACTGGCGCCGCACCTTCTCCGGCCCCAGGTGGGACATCTTGAGATACACGCCCCCGTTGGGGGTGATGCGGCCCTCCCGCATCTCCATGAAAATAGAGCGTGAGACGATGTCCCGGGTGGCCCGCTCGGCCCGGGGATCGTAGCGCTCCATGAACCGTTCCCCCGCGCCGTTCAGCAGGTGGCCCCCGGCACCGCGCAGGCCCTCCTCCAGCACCGTGCCGGTCATGCGGGTGTGGGAGCCGGCCAGCAGCCCCGTAGGGTGAAACTGCACCATCTCCATGTCCCGCAGGGTGAGCCCCGCCCGCAAGGCCATGGCCATGCCGTCGCAGCTCTTGTCACCCGAAGGCGTGTGGTACTTGTACATGGTGGGCCCGCCCCCCGTGGCGAGCAGCACCGCGCGGGCCTGCACGAAGACGAACTCGCCGCTCTTCATGTCGATCATGAGGACGCCCGAGAGCGCCCGCCCGTCGCGGCTCTTGATCAGCTCCACCGCTCGGTGCTCTTCCAGCCGCCGGATGCCCCGCGCCCACACCTGCTCCGCCAGGCGGTTGATGATCTCTATCCCGGTCAGGTCCCCCTTGTGCACCGTGCGGTCGAAGGTCTGGCCGGCGAAGGCCTTCTGGTGGAGCGTCCCGTCCGGGTTGCGATCGAAGAAGCAGCCCAGCTCGTTTTCCAGTTCCCGTACCCGCTCCACCGCCACCGACACCAGGGTCCAAGCGAGCTCCTGGTGGGGCAACCACTTGCCCCCCTCGATGGTGTCCATGAAGTGGCGCTCGACCGAATCCCCCGGGGCCAGGGCCACGTTGTAGCCTCCCTGCACCATGCGGGTGCAGCCGCACTTGCCCAGCAGCCCTTTCACGGCCACGGTGATCTCGAGCTGGGGCGCCGCCCGATGAGCGTGGAGCGCGGCGAAGAGGCCGGCGCCGCCGGAGCCAAGGATCAGGATGTCAGTTCTGAGGGTGCGCACGGTCGTCCTTTGAGGCCATCACGTCTTCACTCCCAGCGCGGCCAGCACCTCCGCCCGCCTGGCTTCGGCCTTCTTCCTCACCTCCTCGTAGAGGCTTTCGCCGTGGCTGTCCATGGCCACCAGCAGCGGGCCGAAACCCCTCACCCGGAACTTCCACAGGGATTCCGGATGGAGGTCGTCCAAGTCCACGTCCTCGATGGCCTCCACCCAGGTGGTCTCCAGGGCCGCGGTGCCGCCGACGATGGCCAGGTACACGCCGCCCAAGTCCATAAAGGCTTTTCTCGATTCCTCCATGAGGCCACCCTTGCCGATGATCATGCGCACGCCGTAGCGCTCCATGAGGGGCCGGGTGAAACGCTCCATGCGGGCGCTGGTGGTAGTGCCGATGCACAGGGGGGCGTAGCCGGCGGGAAATTCGTCGGTCGCCTCCACCCGGCGCACGTTGGGGGCGGTGTGGATCACCGCGTGGCCGCGCAGGTCGAAGCGGGTCGTGCGGCCGCGGTCGAACATCTCGATCTGGGTGCGGTCGCGGATGCCGTACAGGGTGCCGTTCAAGCTCACCGTGTCGCCCACCCGCCAGGCGCGCACGGTTTCCTCGGTCACCGGAGTCACGATGTCGTAGTGGGCCATGATCAGAACCCCCAGGTGATGCCGGCGGGCGTCAGGGTCGCCGAAGCACGGCGGGCCGCATGGCACTGCATGTTGACCGCCACCGGGTTCATGGTGATGTGGGTGGCGGCGAGCTCCACGTGGACCGCGAACGCGGTGGAGTCCCCGCCCAGCCCTTGGGGCCCGACCCCGAGCCGGTTGACGGCGCTAGAGAGCTCCTCCTCCAGCTTCGCCCCTTCGGGGTCTTGGCAGCGGGTGCCGAGGGGGCGCGTCGCCGCCACCTTGGCCAGGTGCACGCACAGGTCGGCGCTGCCGCCAATGCCCACGCCCACGATGGTGGGGGGACAGGTCTTGCCGCCGGCGGAGAGCACGCAGTCGATCACGAACGCCTTGATCGCCGCCACCCCCTCCGCCGGCACCGCCATCCTGAGCCAGGAGTTGTTCTCCGAGCCGCTGCCCTTGGGGATCATCTGGATGACGAGCTCCTCGTGCCGGTCGCTGAACTCCACGTTGATCGCCGGGATGCGGATGCCGCAGGAGGTATGGTCGTTTTCCCGCGTGAGAGGATGCACCACCGAGGACCGGAACGGATGCTCCACCGTGGCCCGGGCGCAGCCCTTGGTGATGGCCCGCACCAGGTCGATGCCGTCCACCTGGACGTTGCGCCCGATGGACACGTTGTAGATGGGTATCCCGGTGTCCTGGCAGGTGAGATTATGGGTTTCCTCGGCCACCGCGATGTTCTTGATCATGATGCCGAGCAACTGCTTCGCCCGGGGATCCGTTTCCCGGGCGTCGAGGGCCTGGAATCCCTGCTTGACGTCGGGCGGCAGGATTTTGAGCGCCCGGATGTAGAGTTCCTTGGCGACCTCCTCGACCGTGTGCAAGTCAACCTTCATGACGCCTCCTGGACCGCGCGGGTGCACGTCCCGATCAGTGCTGCATGCCCCATTTGCGCACCGTGTGAGTCTCGATGTTGCGGAAAATCAGGTTTTCCACCACGAGGCCGATCAGGATCACCGTGAACAGCCCGGCGAACACCGACGGGATCTCCAGCAAGTTCTTGTTCTCGAAAATGAACCAGCCCAGCCCCCCCGAGCCGGCGCTCACGCCGAACACCAGCTCGGCCGCGATGAGCGTGCGCCAGGCGAACGCCCAGCCGATCTTCAGCCCCGTCAGGATGCTGGGGAAGGCCGCCGGGATCAGGATCTTCGCCACGTAACGCAGGCCGGTGAGCCCGTAATTGCGCCCCACCATGCGCAGGGTGTTGGACACGGACAAGAACCCGGAGTGGGTGTTGAGCGCCACCGCCCACAGCACCGAGTGGATCAACACGAACACCAGGGAGGCGTTGCCGAGCCCGAACCAGATGAGGGCCAGGGGCAGCAGGGCGATGGCCGGCAGGGGGTTGAACATGGAGGTGAGGGTCTCCAGCAGGTCGTTGCCGATGCGGGAGGTGATGGCGATCACCACCAGCAGGGCCGCGATCGCCAGCCCTGCCGCATAGCCCTGGAGCAGCACCTTGATGGAAAACCAGGCCCGGCCCAGCAGCCCGCCGCTGACGATCCCCTGCCAGAAAGCTTCCACGGTCGCGGTGAACGTGGGAAAGAGGAGGGGATTGTCGAGCTGGGCCGCGTAGACCTGCCAGACCACCGCCAACACCACCAGGATGAAGGCCTTTCTCACCCCACCCCGGTTGTAGATGATCTCCCAGGGGGTGAGCGGCTTCTCCACCACGCCGAAGGCGCTGGAGTCCACCGTTTTCCTCACGAATTCGGGACGCCGTACCTGCACGTCAGCCATGGGTCGCCTCCTTGTCCCCGCCGATCTTCTTCACCCCCTCTTCCACTTCGTCGGCGAACAGCATGTTGTGGATACGGTCCGAGAGTTTGAGCCCGGTCCGCGGATCCACGGCGTCGTCGCCGCTGCTGTTGAGCTCCGCCTTCACCTGCCCCGGATGGGGTGAAAGCAAGAGGATGCGGTTGCCGATCTTGACCGCCTCGGGGATCGAGTGGGTAACGAAGAGCACCGTGAAATGGATTTCGTCCCAAAGCTGGAGCAGCTCCTCCTGCATCTTGCGCCGCGTGAGGGCGTCGAGGGCCGCAAAGGGCTCGTCCATGAGCAGGATGTCCGGCTCCATGGCCATGCCGCGAGCGATGGCCACCCGCTGCTTCATCCCCCCGGAGAGGGTGTGCGGATAGGCGTCGGCGAACTTGGCGAGATTCACCTTCTCGATGTAGTGCATGGCCTTTTCCTCGGCCTCTCTTCCCTTGAGCTTGCCGCTCGCCTCCAGGGCGAACGTCACGTTCTGCTTCACCGTCTTCCAGGGTAGGAGCTGGTCGAATTCCTGGAACACCATCACCCGGTCCGGGCCGGGCTTCGAGATCTTTTGGCCCTTGAGCCTGATCTCCCCCTCCACCGGGTGCAAGTAGCCGCCCACCGCCTTGAGCAAAGTGGATTTGCCGCAGCCGGAAGGTCCCAACAGCACGTACCGGTCCGACCGGTAGACCTGGAAGTCCACCCGGTAGGTGGCGGTCACTAGATGGTCCCGGGTCTTGTACTGGAGCGTCACCCCCCGCACGTCCAGCAGGGGCGCGAATCCTTGCTCCTGGGCGCTGATATGGGACTTGTCCATAAAGCCTCCTCCTAATTGCTTCTGGCCGGGCCGCGGTCGCTGCTACGCTCCCGAGACGGCGCGGCGGCTATGCGCGGCACGGCTCTTCGACCCCCTCAGCTGCCGGGCAGATGATGTACCTCGGGAAAGAACATCTCCTTCCAGGAGGCCGGCTTCGCCTTCAACGTGCCCACCTTGTGCAGGAAGTCCACGTACTTCATGACGTTTTTGGGCGTCATGGTGTACTCGATCTCCGGGTCGTTGAGGATCTTGAAAATGTTTTCCACGGTGTCCTTTTCCTTGCTCCACTTGAGGTAGTTCTCCGCGGCCGCGCGCTTGTCCTTGTTGATGAGCTCGACCGCTTCCTCGAACGCGGCCAGGAACGCCTTGTACACCTTGGGATTCGACTCCCGGAACTTGGTGGTGGTCCACACCACGTTGAAGGTGGCGGGCCCGCCTAGCACCTCGTAGGAGCTCAGCACTCTGCGGATGCCGGGTTGGGCCAGTTCCTGATACTGGTAGGGGGGTGAAGTGAAGTGGGCGGTGATCTCCCCCGCGCCGGAGAGGAGCGCGGTCATGCCGTCCACGTGGCCCATGGACACCGTCAGGGCATCCAGCTTGGTGTGATTGCCCTCGCCGAAGGCCTGCTCCGCCGCCATTTGCAGCGTCACCGCCTGGATGGAGACCTTGACCGACGGCAGCGCGATCTTGTCCTTGGGCGTGAAGTCCTTGATGGTCTTCACGTTGGGATTGCGCGTGTTCAAGTAAAGGGGCATGGAGTTCATGGCCGTCACGCCCTTTACCGCGATGCTGCCGCGGGTGCGGTCCCACAGGGTGGCGAAGGGGCCGACCCCGCCGGATGCGAAATGCAGGTTGCCCGAGATGAGGGCGTCGTTCATAGGCCCGCCGCCGGTGAAAGTGGACCAAGCCACCTTGAGCTCCGCGACCCCTTGCGCTTTGGCGTGCTTCTCAAACAGTCCTAGGTTCTCCATGTACATAAGGGGCAAGTAACTTACGCCGAGCTGCTTGGCCACTCGCACCTCCACCACCTCGGATCTAGCAACAGATCCGAACACAAGCAGCGCGGCCGCCACAACCAGGCACAAGAACTTTTGTGATTTCATCGCTTCCTCCTCTTCGGTCGGCTTGATCAACTCAAAAAAGCAGCATCGCTCCCATCACCACGAACAACGTCAGCACCACGCGCCGGAAGCCGGCCTCGCTCACGTATTCGAACAGCCGCAGCCCTACCAGGGTTCCCGCCAGCATGGCAGGCAGGCAAAGCAGCAGGTCTTCCACCAGGCCGCGGCTGAGGACCCCGGCGCCCCCCAGCCAGGTCAGGGTATAGAGGTGGACCAGAAAGAAGAACGGCTGCAACACGCCCCGCTGTTCCAGCTTGTTGAACCCGCGCAACTGGCCCCAGAGCGCTGGCACGACGCCGTTCAGGCCGGTCGCACCGCCCATGACCCCGCCGATCCAGCCCACCGAGGCGTCGGCCAGGGGCGCCCAGCGCCGAGGCAGCGACAGCACCGGCGGCCTGGCGCGGGCCAGCAGGTATCCACTGTAGCCCATCAGCACCACTCCCACGAGGGCCCGGATCGCCTCCGGGTCGACGTGCGTCAGCGCCAAGACCCCGAGGGGAACGCCCGGCAAGGCGCCCGCCAGAAAGCGTCCGAGCAGCCCCAGCTTCACCGCGCGCCGGAAGCGCCACACCAGAATCCCGTTGAGCACGATGGCGCACACGGTTACCAGCGGCACGACGCGTGCCGGCGGCAGCGCCTGCAGCCACACGGCGGTCGCCACCAGCGCGAAGGCGAAGCCCGCGCTGCCGATGACCACCGCACCGGCGAAGCCGCCGACGAACAGGATCGCATACTCAAACCACATTCAGGCCGAACGCCAGCGCCGCGGCCACCGAGAAGGCCGCAGCCCAGGCGAGCAGGCTCTGCTGCCAGCCGCGCCAGGCGGCGAGCTCCAGGAGCAGAAGTCGCACGCCCCCGCCGAGATGGGCCGCCAGCAGCAGCACCAGGCCGGTCTCGGCGAATTTCACCAGGGGCTGTTCGGTCCAGCGCAGGAAAGCGTCCAGCGCCGCCTCGCCCGCCAGCGCCTGCCCGAGCGCCCAGAAGTGCAACGGCAGGAACAGGGTAAGCAGCACGCCGGAGACCCGGTGCACCACAAACGCCCAAAAGGCCGGGTGATTGCGCGATCGCAGGTCGTTGCGCAGTGGCACCGTGGTGCCTGTACCCTGTGCTTCCATGTTCCCCTCTATCCTGCCACCACAGCCCAGGTGGCTCGAAAGCCGAGAAGCGCCAGCAGAACTGCTAGCCCCAGCATGGCCCAACCCAGAGAGCGGCCCCGCCAAGACGTCCACTCGGCGATCACATTGCGCAGCCCGATGGGCGCATGGACCGCCGCTGCCGCTACGAACAGGCCGTAGAACGCCCCCCAGCCGGGGCTGCCCCGGGTGCGGCCCAGGATCTCGCTGGCGGTGAGGCCGTTTTGCACCGCATATATCATGGTCGCCAAATGGACCAGTACCAGTACCGCCAAGAGCGCCCCGGTCGCTCGCTGGGCCAGCCACAGCAAGGTTTCGCCGCGCGGGCTCACAGCTCCCCCTTCAAGGCGGCGAGGGCGGTGGCGCGCTTGAGCCCGGCGATGGAGGCGGTGGGCGCCAGATGCTTGGGACAGCGCTCGGTGCAGCTCAAGTGGGTGTGGCAGGCGAGGCAACCGGCGTCGCCGGCCACTGCCCGCAGCCGCTCGACCTGGGCACCGTCGCGCACGTCGTTCACCAGGGTCCAGGCCCGGTTCAACGCCGCCGGGCCCAGGTAGTCCCGGTTCCAGCTCACCACGTCACAGGAGGAATAGCACACGCCGCAGCCGATGCATTCGATGCCCGCGTCGGCCGCTTGCCGCTCCTTGGAATCCGGTCGCACCCGGGCGAAGGGCTCCTGGCGCGTGCGGGTGGGAACGAAGTAACCGCGCGCCCTGGTCCATTTGTCGAAGAACTCGGTCATGTCGCTGACCAGGTCCTTGACGATGGGGAGGTTCCTGAGTGGGACGATCTCCAGCCGCCCCTCCCGCGCCACCTTGTCCACGTGGGTGCGGCAGGTCCAGCGGGCCCGACCGTTCACCACCATGGCGCAGGAGCCGCACATGCCCACGCGGCAGGCGAAGCGGTAGGACAGAGTCGCGTCCAGGTGGCGCTGAATGTAGGTCACCACGTCCAGCACCGTCTGGCTCGGGTAGCGCGGCACCTCGAAATGCTGGAGATGGCCATCTTCCCGGCCCCGCCATACGTTCACTGTAAGCGTTTGCATCATGTTCATTGAGGCAGGCTTCCCTCTGCGTTGGCTGCGATTCGGCCGATCGACGCCTAGATCAATACCCCCGGCGGAAGGGGGACTTTGAGCACGAAACGGAAGATGGAATAAAGACTGCCGAGAACCGCCGCTCCGGCGGCCACGTAAGCCACGGCCATTGCCGGTGTCCAGCGATCGTAGTTGGAAATCACCAGGAGGGTGGCGAAGCAGATCACGCTGGTGGTGAGGAAGCCGAGCCGGTCCAGAAGCAGCGCCCAGGCCACCATGACGGCGACCAGCGCCGCGCGCCGCCACACCGAGCCGGGCTGATGAGAGGCCGGGGCCTTGGGCCGCAGCCACGCGACGGCGATGTAGACGACGGACAACAGGACCATCGCGCTGGCGATCGTGCGGGGGAACACCGATCCAAGGGGCGTGAACTCGCGGGAGTAATACAGCGCAAGAAGCCCTACGGCGATGAAGATCAGCGAGCCGATGATTCCCGGAACGTCGCGCGCCATTCGAACCTCACTCATTGCTGCTCGCCACCTGGGCGGGTACGGCCGGGCCGCGGAACCGCTTCATCAGCACAGGATAGAGCAGCCCAAGCACGATGAAGGCGATGATGCCGATGGAGATGGGCCGGCCGAAGAACTCGCCCAGGACGTTCTGCTTGGCGTTGCCGATCAGGTACCCCTGGACGAAGCCTGCCTCCGCGATGGCGCCGAGAATCAATCCAAGAACGATCGGCGACGGCGTGAAGCCGAAGCGGGAGAGAACCCACGCGATGATGCCGAGCCCCACCATCTGCAGCACCTCATGGGGATTGTTGTGGATGGCGTAGCTGCCGATGATGGTGAGAAACGCCACCGAGGGCACCAGCACCGCCTTGGGGATCGCGACGATGGACTTGAAGGCGTAGCGGCCGATCACCAGGCCGATCGGCAGCATGAGAAGTGTGGCGAGAATCAGCCCGTAGATGAAGGTATAAACGATCTGGCTTTGCTCGCCGAACAGCGACGGGCCGGTGCGGATGCCCTGCACCAGGAGCGCCCCGAGAATGACCGCATCCGGCGGTGTCCCTGGAATGCCCAGCACCAGCGTCGGGATGAAACCCCCGCCCACGGTGGCGTTGTTGGAGGATTCGGTGGCTAGAATGCCGTCCGGCTCCCCCTTGCCGAAGTTCTCCGGATGCTTGGAGGCGCGGCGCGCCTCCCCGTAGGAGACCAGGGAGGCGATGGACCCCCCCGCGCCCGGCAGGATGCCGACCACGGTGCCAATGATGGAGCTCCTGGCCAGGTTGCCCTTGGAATTCCAGCAAATACCAAGGGCCTCCTTCAGGCGATAGCTGGCGAGGCGCTCGGTGACCTTGAGGTGAGGGTCGGGGGTGGCGACCAGGTCGATCAACACGGGAATGCAGTACAGCCCGATCAGCGCCGCCACCACGTCGATGCCACCCAGGAGGACCTGCAAGTCGCCCGTGTAGCGGATATCGCCCCCCACCTCGGCCACGCCCACCATGGACAGCAGCAGGCCAAAGCAGCCGCCGACCAAGCCCTTTAGCACGCTGCCCTCGCCCAGGGAGGCGATCAGGGTAAGACCGAACACCGCCAGCCAGAAGTACTCCACCGGGCCGAACTTGAGGGCCACCTGGGCCAGCGGCGGCGCCAGCATCAGCAGCGCGACGGCGCCGACGAGGCCGCCGGTCACCGAGGCGAGGCACGCGAGCGTCAGGGCGAGATCCCCGTCGCCTCGCTTGGCCATGGGGTAGCCGTCGAAGGTGGTGGCGATCGACGAGGGCGTGCCCGGTGTCTTCAGCAGGATGGCGGCGTAGGCGCCGCCATAGATGGCGCCGGTATAGATAGCGCCCAGGGCGATCAGGGCGGAGGCCGGGTTCATGCCGAAAGTGAAGGGCACCAGCACCGCCACCGCCATGGTGGCGGTCAATCCCGGCAGCGCCCCGATCACCGCCCCGAACACCACGCCGGCGATGGCCAGGAGGATGTTGAACGGGGTCAGGGCGTCGACCAGAAACTCGATACCGGGCATGGAGTGCCTTGCCGCCTCCGAACTGCCGCCCAGGGATCAGCCCCCGGGGTGCGTTCTACTACTTAGTTTTGACGATGCCCATTTCCCGGGCGATGGCCTCGTATTCGCTTTTCTTCTGGTCCATGAACGTCTGCATCTGGTCCAGGCCGATGTCGATCATGGCGAAGCCGTTTTCTTCCATCTTCTTGATGAACTCTGGATCCCTGTTGATCTTGCCGATGAGATCAGACACGGCCCTTTGGATGTCCTTGGGGGTGGACTTGGGCACCGCGATGCCGCGATAGGCGCCGCTCACCAGGTCGTAGCCCTGCTCCCTGAACGTGGGGCAATCGGGAATCTGGGGATGCCGCTTCTCCATGGCCACGGCGAGGCAGCGCACCTGCTTGCCGAGCTGCATCTGCACCGTGGTGTAGCCCCACGAGCCGGTCACCTGCTTGCCGAGGAGCGCCGTGTTGGACGCGCCCGTGCCCTTGAACGGGACGTAGGTGGTCTTGATGCCGGCCATCTTGTCGAAGCGCTGCTGGGCGAGATGGTTGGCGGTGTTGGTCCCGGAGCCCGAGAAGGTGAGGGCGCCGGGCGTCTTCTTGGCCGCCTCCACCAGGTCCTTCAGGGTCTTGTACGGGCTGTCGGCGGGTACCAGGATGGCGTCGGGAGTGTAATGAAACCAGTAGACGTTGGTGATGTCGTCGGTCTTGTAGCCGACGTCCTTCTCCAGCGGCTGCAGGATGATGTGGGGCAAGTTGGTGCCCATGATGGTGTAGCCGTCCCCCGGCATGTTATTGAGTTGGGACCACGCCGCGGCGCCGCCCGCCCCGGGCTTGTACTGGATCGCCACCGTCTGGCCGGTGTATTTCTTGAAGAACGGCTCCTGGAGCCGGGCCGAGATGTCCGATTCCCCACCCGGGCCGAAGGCGATGATGTAGTTGATGGTCTTTTCCGGATAGGCAGCAAAGGCGATTCCACCGGCGGCCGCCGCAAGCAAGGCAGTCCCTACGGCGAAAAGCTTAACGAAGCGTTTCATTCGACTTCCTCCAGGTTTCGAGTTATTCAAATTCGCGCACCGCTGGCGGGCGGTGCTGCGCCCCGCGCCGTGAAGAGCATGCGCCCTCACGGCGGGCAGGGCATAGTGTGCATCAATCCCCGCGCGGTGAAAACCCGCGCGGGGACAGCCGCTTACCTCAGGCGCTCTCGTACAGCCGGGTGAGCACGAACTCCCGATGCCCCAGGGCTTCCGCCGCGGTGAGCCGACCGTTGGCGGTGCGGAACATGGCCTCGAGGAGCCTATCGCCTGCTTGGTCCATGTTGATCTCCCGCCGCAGCAGGCCCGAAACGTCCACGTCGATGTGCTCGCTCATGGTGCGCACCGTGCGTGGATTGGCGCAGATCTTGATCACCGGCAGGATCGGGTTGCCGATGACGTTGCCCTGCCCCGTGGGGAAGAAGTGCACCACGAAACCGGCTGCGGCGCACAAGGTCACCATCTCCGCCGCCGCCGACGAGGAATCCATGAACCACAGCCCCGGCCCGGTGGGCGTCTCCGCCTTGTCCAGCACGCCGTCGACTTTGCACTTCTTGCCGATCTTCTGGATGTTGCCGAGCGCCTTTTCCTCGATGGTGGTGAGCCCCCCGGCGATGTTGCCCTTGGTCGGCTGCGACTCCGACAGGTCGTCGGTCTTATGGCGGTTGATCATGTCCTGATAGCGATTGAACATGAACATGAACTTCTCGCGTACCTGGTCGTCGCGGCAGCGCGCCGCCACCAGGTGCTCGCCGCCGGTGAGCTCCGAGGTCTCTCCGAACACAAGCGTCACGCCGTGCTCGTACAGCTTGTCGAACGCGTTGCCCACGGCGGGATTCGCCCCCAGTCCGGAGGTGGTGTCGGACTCGCCGCACTTGGTGGACACCCACAGCTCCTTGAGCGGCGCCTCCTCGCGCTTGAGCTCCGAGGCCCACTGCACGTATTCCTTCGCCACCTTTGAAGCCCGCTTGATCGTGTCGTGGTCGCCGTAGCCCTCGATGCCGAAGCCAGTCACCGGCTTGCCGGTTTTGGCGATGCCGTCCACCACCCGCTTGGTCCAGCCTTCCTCGATCCCGATCACCACCACCGCCGCCACGTTGGGGTTGGAGCCCGCCCCGATCAGGGTGCGGAAATGCAGTTCCAGGTCCGCGCCGAACTGGAGCCTGCCGTAGGGATGGGGCAGGGCCAGCGTCCCCTTGATGTTGTGCTCCACCGCCTGGGTCGCGGCGTTGGACAGATCGTCCACCGGCAGGATGATCACGTGATTGCGCACCCCCACGCGGCCGTTTTCGCGCCGGTAACCCCAAAATGTCGCCTTGCTCAGATCGATTGCCATGTCTGTACCTCCTGCGTCCCGCTACCAGCGCTTGGTCTTGATGTTGTGCACGTGGGCATGCTCGCCCACCCCGATGTCGGCCACCGCCCGCCCGATGTCCACGCCGTACTTGATGACGGTATCGCCCTTCTTGATGGGCTTGATCGCCAGCTTATGCCCGATCGGGATGTCGTTGACCGCCTTGAACTTAAGGGTCTTGTCTTGATCCATGATCCAGCCGGTCAGCTCGTCGCCTGCTTTGACCCCCTCCACTACCACGACGCCGACGGAGTCATGCTCGTCGTGCACAACGAAATGAATCATGCTTTTCTCCAACAAGGCAGCGGGTTATTGAGATTTCGGAGCACGGTCTCTCCGGGATTTTCGAATCGCGAATGGCTTCCCACTATAGACCACCCTCGACATCAGGTCAACTATATCACATAGATGATATATATGAGTTTCCTTTTTGACCGGGTATACTTGCGATCCGCTCAAGGCAAAAAGGCTATGGAAAACGCTGTCGTATCCAGGGGATTCGGGCAGGCCCCCCTCTACAAGATCGTCAAAAACCGCCTCTTGCAGAGCTTGACCGCGGGCGAGTGGGCGAGCGGCGAGGCGCTGCCGAGCGAAGCACGGCTCGCGGAGCGCTTCGAAGTGAGCATCGGCACGGTGCGCAAGGCCATCGACGAGCTGGTGGCGGAAAAGATCCTGGTGCGCCACCAGGGCAAGGGCACCTTCGTGGCCGTGCACAACGAAGACCGGACCCTTTATTACTTTTTCCACCTGGTGGGCCCCGACGGCCTCAAGCGCTTCCCCACCAGCGAGCTGCTGGACTTCGGCAAAGCCCGGGCGGGCGGCGCGCTGGCGGAGCGCCTGGGCATCCCCCGGGGCGCCCCCGTGTTGTGGTTTCGCAACCTGTTGAAACTGCAAGAGCGTCCGGTGGTCCTCGACCACATCACCGTTCCCCAGGCCCTGTTCCCGGACCTGGACGAGCCTACGCTGCGCCACCGGGAAAGCACCATTTACGCCCTTTACCAGTCCCGCTACGGGATCAACGTCATCCGGGCCCAGGAGCGGCTGCGGGCCCGGCCCTGCGATCCGGAGGCGGCGTCAATCCTGGGCCTCGCCCCCGGCGCCCCTATCCTGGAGATCCACCGGGTGGCTTACACCTACAACGACGTGCCGGTGGAAGTGCGCCTGTCCAGGGTCAACACCGAGCACCACGACTACCTGAACGATCTGGGAAAGGGCCTCGCCCGCTGAGGCAAGGGCATCGTTCCCGGCAAGCCGGGCAAAAGGAAGGGGTCACGCCGGGGGTACCGCCCCCCGGCTCAAGAAAAGATCGCGGAGAAATCCGCGCCGGGATCGGGCGGGATCAGGACTCGGCCTGCTTATCCCCCGTCGAGGCGAGCTTTTCCCGGATGCGGGCCGACTTGCCCGTGCGGCCGCGCAAGTAATAGAGCTTGGCGCGCCGCACCCGTCCCCGGCGCTTCACCTCGATGTGGGCGACCAGGGGGGAATAGGTCTGGAAGGTCCGCTCCACCCCCTCCCCAGAGGAAATCTTGCGCACGATGAAAGAGGAATTGAGGCCCCGGTTGCGCTTGGCGATCACCACGCCCTCGTAGGCCTGCAGGCGCTCCCGGTTGCCCTCCTTCACCTTGACCTGCACCACCACCGTGTCGCCCGGGGCGAAATCGGGGATCTGCTTGCCCAAGCGGGCGATTTCCTCGTTTTCCAATTGTCTGATCAGGTCCACTTTCAGCGCTCCTTCCCAACTTCTTTGTCCATTGCCTGCTCCGCCAGGAACTCCTCCAGGAGCTTTTGCTCCGCGGCGCTCAAGCCCCGGCGCCGGAGTAGATCCGGGCGGCGCAGCCAGGTCCGCCCGAGAGCCTGCTTGAGCCGCCAGCGCTGGATCTCGGCATGGTGGCCGGAGAGCAGCACGGCGGGCACCCCATCGCCCCGATAGACCTCGGGCCGGGTGTAGTGGGGGCAATCCAGCAGGTCTTCGGCAAAAGAATCCTGGCTGGCCGACTGTTCATCCCCCAGCACGCCCGGAAGCTGGCGCACTACGCAATCCATCACCACCATGGCCGCCAGCTCCCCGCCCGAGAGCACGTAATCGCCGATGGAGAGTTCCTCGTCCACCCGACGCTTGAGCAGCCGCTCGTCGATCCCCTCGTAGCGCCCGGCGAGCAAGGTCAGCGCCGGAAGCGCCGCCAGCGCCACCACCCGACGGTGGTCCAGCGGCCGGCCCTGGGGCGAGAGGTAAATCACCGGCCCGCGGGCAAGCCCCGCCGCCGCCTGGTCCTCCTCCACCGCCGCGATCGCCTTATCCAGGGGCTCGGCCAGCATCACCATCCCCGGCCCGCCCCCGTAGGGACGGTCGTCCACCGTCCGGTGGACATCCCGGGTGAAATCCCGGGGATTCCAGAGCCGGACCCGGAAGAAGCCCCGCTCCCGCGCCCGCCCCGTCACGCCGAAGCGCAGCACGGCGTCGAACATATCGGGGAACAGGGTGATCACGTCGAAGCGCACGGCCCGCTCCTCGCTCCGGGAAACGGCGTCCCTGCGCCGCCCACGAGCCTCGTCAGTAATCCGGGCCCCAATCGACCCGTACCACCCGCCGTTCTAGGTCCACGTCCCTCACGATCGGATCGACCAGGGGGATCAGCCGCTCCCGTTCGGCCGCCACCTGGAGGACCGGGTGGGCGCCCGTCTCCAGGATTGCGCTGACTTCGCCGAGCTGGACGCCCTCCAGGTTCTCCACCCGAAGCCCGATCAGGTCTATCCAGTAAAACTCCCCGTCGCCCGGTTCCGGCAGGGCACTGCGGGGCACCGCCACCCGGCACCCGGCGTAGGTTTCGGCGCTGGTACGGTCAGCGCATCCTTCCAACTTGGCGATGCTCCCCCGCCCGTGGAGCCGGTACTCTTCGATCCGCACCGGACGCCATTGGCCCTGGGCTTCCACCCACCAGGTGGCGTACTGCGCCAGTCCCTCCGGGTCCTGGGTATAGGACTTGACCCGCACCCAGCCCCGCACGCCGTAGGGGGCGCTGATCAGCCCCAGGACGACCCAGGACTCCCCGAGCTCAGACCCGGGCCCCGGCGCCACGGAATTGCTTGACCAGCCGCGCAACCGTATCGGAGAGCTTCGCCCCCCGGTCCTGCCAGTAGGCCAGCCGATCCAGCCGCACCCGCAGCGCCTCTTCGCTTTCGGCCGCCATGGGATTGTAGAAGCCAATGCGCTCGATGAAGCGCCCGTCGCGGGGATTGCGCGAATCGGTGACCACCATGTTGTAGAAGGGCCGCTTCTTGGCGCCCCCTCGGGCAAGCCGTATCACTACCATGGGTCTCTGACCTTGCCTGTCACAAAAAGGCAGGGATTCTAAAGCATTTTTTGGCTTGGTCGCAAGGCGAAGCCTGCGGCGCGGCGCTTCTAGCGTCCCCCCGGGAACACCCCGCGCATCCCCCGGAGAAACTTCTGCATGCCCCCCTTGGAAACCATTTTCATCATCTTCTGCGTCTGCTCGAACTGGGTCAGCAGCCGGTTCACTTCCTGGACGCTCACCCCCGCGCCGGCGGCGATGCGGCGCTTGCGGGAAGCCTTGATGAGCTCGGGCCTGGCCCGCTCGAGGGGCGTCATGGCGTTGATGATGCCCTCGATGCGCCGGAACGCTCGGTCGTCCACCGGCGCCCCCTGCACCGCCTGGGAAAACTGCGCCGGGAGCTTGTCTAGCAGGGCGGAGAGCCCCCCCATTTTGCGCATCTGCTGGATCTGGGCCTTGAAATCCTCCAGGTCGAAGCCCTTGCCCGATTTGACCTTGCGGGCAAGCTTTTCCGCCTCCGCCCGATCCACGCTGCGCTGCACCTCCTCCACCAGGGAGAGCACGTCGCCCATGCCCAGGATGCGAGAGGCCATCCGCTCCGGGTGAAAGGGCTCCAGCCCGGCGAGCTTTTCGCTCACGCCGACGAATTTGATCGGCTTGCCCGTCACCTGCCGCACCGACAGGGCCGCCCCGCCCCGGGCGTCCCCGTCGAGCTTGGTGAGAATCAGGCCGGTCAAGGGCAGCGCCTCGCCGAAGGCCCGGGCCGTGTTGACCGCGTCCTGGCCCTGCATCGCGTCCACCACCAGCAGGGTCTCGACGGGCCTCAACACTTCGTGCAGGCGGCGCACCTCCGCCATCATTTCCTGGTCGATGGTGAGCCGTCCAGCCGTGTCCACCAGCACCACGTCGAAGAAATGGCGCCGGGCGTGATCCAAGGCCCGGCGAGCGATCGCTTCCGGCGCTTCTCCCGGATCGGGGGCGAAGAAGTCGCAACCCACCTGCTGCGCCAGGGTGCGCAGTTGCTCGATGGCGGCGGGTCGGTACACGTCGCAGGAGACGAGCAGCACCTTCTTTTTGCTCTCTTTAAGCAGGCGCGCCAACTTCCCTGCGGTGGTGGTCTTGCCGGTTCCCTGGAGGCCGGCTAACAGCACGACGGCGGGTGGCGTGGTGGCAAGGTTCAGGGACTCGTGGTGAGCGCCCATCAAGCGCGCCAGCTCCCGGTGCACCACTCCCACCAGGGTCTGGCCAGGGGTGAGGCTGCCCTGCACCTCCTGCCCCAGGGCCTTTTCTTTGACCTGGGCGACGAACTCCTTCACCACGGGCAGCGCCACATCGGCTTCCAGCAGGGCGATGCGCACCTCCCGCAGCGCCTCCTGAATATTGGCTTCGGTAAGCCGCGCCTCGCCGCGCAGGGTCTTTACCACCCGGGACAGGCGCTCGGTCAGGTTTTCGAACATGGAAGGTGCGGAAACCTCGGAAGTGGAGGGAAGTCGGGTAAACTTGTCCGCTGACCGGCAAGCCGCCGGCGTCGGACAACCCATGGATGGAATTCTAGCCTATCTCCTATCGGCGCTGCTCTACGCGGGGGTCGCCGCCTATTACTGGAGCACCCGTGCCGTTCCCACCCCTGTCTCGGCGCCCGCTGTTCCCCCGCCGGTCCCCGCCTGGCGGCCCCATGCGATCCTGCTGCCCCTCACCGTGCACGGGGTTTCCCTGGCGGGGAGCTTGTTCGGCGCCGACGGCTTGTATCTGGGCGTGGGGGGCGCCGTCTCCGCCATCGTGTTCCTCGCCATCCTGGTGTACTGGGCCGGCAGCCGCCTCTACAGCATGGCCGCCCTGCACACCCTGCTCGCGCCGGTGGCCGCGGTGGCCTCCCTCCTGCCCGCCGTCCTCCCGGCCTCCCATCCCCTTCCCAACACCGACGCCCCGGCCTTCAAGTTCCATCTGCTATTGGCCCTGCTCGCCTACAGCCTGTTCACCATCGCCGCGCTGCACGCGGTGCTCATGGCCTTCATGGAAAGGCGGCTGCACCAGGCGGCCCGTTCCGCCCTGTTCTCCGACTTCCCGCCCCTGCTCACCATGGAGCGACTGCTGTTTCGCATCATCGGCGCGGGCTTTGTGCTGCTCACCCTCACCCTCGCCTCTGGGATCGTGTTCTCGGAGGAGGTATTCGGCACGCCCCTGCAATTCACCCACAAGACCCTGTTCGGGATCGTCTCCTGGGCCATCTACGGCGCGCTGCTGGGCGGGCGCCGGCTATACGGCTGGCGCGGGCGGGTGGCGGTGCGCTGGACGCTGGCGGGTTTCATCGCCCTGCTGCTCGCCTACGTGGGAAGCAAGTTCGTGCTGGAAGTGATCCTCGGGCGTTGAACGCTTGCCACCTCCGCCAGGCTCCCCGCCTTGACAACGCGAAGGCGGCGACCGGATACTGGATTTCTACCGGCGGCAGCCCCTAGGTAACACGCGTTGGATCGCATCCCCACCGGCGCCCTGTTCGGTGCCCTTGCGGTACTCCTGGTCCTCTCGGCGCTCTTCTCCATCTCGGAAACCGCCATGATGGCGCTCAACCGTTACCGGTTGAGGCATCTGGCGCAGAAAGGGCATCGGGGCGCCCGGCTCGCCGCACGGTTGCTCGCCAACACGGACAAGCTGCTGGGCGTGATCCTGCTCGGCAATAACCTAGTCAACATGGCGGCCGCCGCCCTGGTGACGGTGATCACCATCCGGCTCTTCGGCGACGGGGAGCTGGCCCTGAGCGCCGCCACCCTGCTGCTCACCTTCGTCGTGCTGGTGTTCTGCGAGATCACGCCCAAGGTGATCGCCGCCGCCCATCCGGAGCCCATCGCCTTCACCGCGAGCTACGCCCTCACCCCGGTCCTGAGGCTCATGTACCCGGTGGTGTGGTTCGTGAACCTGTTCGTGGGCGCGCTCCTGAAGCTGCTGCGGATCCGCCCCGCCGCGGAGGGGCCGGTGCGCCTGTCCATGGAGGAGCTGCGCACCCTGGTGCTGGAAGCCGGGCACTACATTCCGCCCAAGCATCACACCATCCTGCTCAACCTGTTCGAGCTCCAGGACATCCGGGTGGACGACGTGATGGTGCCCCGCAGTCAGATCGAGGCCGTGGACTTGGAAGCCCCCCTGGAGACCCTCAAGAACCAGTTGGCGACCGCCTACCACACCCGGCTGGTAGTCTACAGCGGCGATCTGGACAACGTGGTCGGCATCCTGCACGCGCGGCGCGTGCTCAACTTCGTAAGCGATCCCGGGGTGAGCATCGAAGACCTGAAGCCGCTGATTCAACCGCCCTATTTCGTGCCGAGCGGAACTCCCCTACTCACCCAGCTTCACCAGTTCCAGGAGAACCACCAGCGGCTGGGGCTGGTGGTGGACGAGTACGGCGAGCTCCTGGGCCTGGTGACCGTGGAGGACATCCTAGAGGAGATCGTGGGCGAGTTCACCACCCACTCCCCCCTGGAACCCACCGGCTACGTTCCCCAGGAGGACGGCAGCTATCTGGTGGAGGGAGGCACTCCCCTGCGGGAACTCAACCGCAAGCTGGGCTATCGTTTCCCCACCGACGGCCCGCGCACCTTGAATGGGCTGATTCTTGAGCATTTTCAAGATATTCCAGAGGCCGGGACGAGCTTGAAGATCGCCGGCCAGCCGATGGAAATCGTCCAGGTCCAGGACCGGGCCATCAAACGGGTGAGACTTTTCCCCCCGGTTCGTGCGCCGCAACATACCGAAACCCCTCGCCGGGAGCTCAGGGCCGTGAGGTCCGTCAATTGAGTTCTTTTCGAATCAAAAAGCTATATCTGTTATTGAAAGTTCAATATTATGATACGATGGGGTTACGAACCCGGCCTTCCGGCCCGCCGCCCGGGCAGTGGGTGCCCGCTGGCGCGGGGTCGGGATTGAGGCTCAACAGGGAGAGGGTGTCATGGCCACCATCGCTGCAAGCGCCGACAAGCGAGTCAAGGAATACGTCTATGCCTGGGAAGGCCGCGACAAAAGCGGCAAGTTGATCAAAGGCGAGATGCGGGCTTCCGGAGAGGCGTTGGTGTCGGCCACCCTGCGCCGCCAGGGCATCAACGTCATCAAGGTCCGCCGGCAGCGCTCCCGCATCGGCAAGAAAATCACCGAGAAGGACATCGCCCTGTTCACCCGGCAGCTCGCTACCATGATGAAGGCGGGCGTGCCGTTGCTCCAAGCGTTCGATATCGTGGCCCGAGGCCACGCCAATCCCGCGGTCACCAAGCTGCTCAACGAGATCCGCACCGAGGTGGAAACGGGAAGCGCGCTGCACCAGGCTTTCCGCAAGCATCCGGTCTATTTCGACCAGCTGTTCTGCAATCTGGTGGAGGCGGGCGAAGCGGCGGGTATCCTGGACAACCTGCTGGATCGGCTGGCGACCTACAAGGAAAAGATCCTCGCGGTCAAAGGCAAGATCAAGTCGGCCCTGTTCTATCCCCTTTCCATCATCGTGGTGGCCTTCATCATCACCGCGGTGATCATGATCTTCGTGATCCCGGCGTTCAAGGAGCTGTTCACCAGTTTCGGCGCCGACCTACCGACCCCCACGCTGGTGGTCATTGCCATCTCCAATTTCTTCGTCGACTGGTGGTGGGCCATTTTCGGCGGCATCGGCTTCACGATATGGTTCTTTTTCTTCACCTGGAAGCGCTCCCTCAAGATGCAGCAGGCGCTGGACCGCCTTTTCCTGCGGCTGCCGGTGTTCGGGGAGGTGATTCGCAAAGCCACCATCGCCCGGTGGGCCCGCACCCTTTCCACCATGTTCGCCGCCGGGGTGCCGCTGGTGGAGGCGCTGGACTCGGTGGGCGGCGCCTCCGGCAACTACGTCTACTGGGAAGCGACCAAGCAGATCCAGGCGGAGGTCTCCACCGGAACCAGCCTTACCGTGGCCATGCAGAACACCAACGTCTTCCCCAGCATGGTGATCCAGATGACGGCGATCGGCGAGGAATCGGGCTCCCTCGACGCCATGCTCGGCAAAGTGGCGGACTTCTTCGAGGAGGAGGTGGACAACGCTGTCGAGGCCCTCTCCAGCCTCATGGAGCCCATGATCATGGTGGTGCTGGGGGTGCTGATCGGCGGACTGGTGATCTCCATGTACCTCCCCATCTTCAAGTTGGGGGCGGTGGTCTGAAAGAGCGTCTTTCCCCGCCGAGACGGCGTCCGCTCGCCGTGCCTGTGGCGGCGACCCGCTGAGCCCATGATCTCGGCCCTCACGGCCTCTCCCGTGCTTCTGGTGTCGCTCGCCACGGTGCTCGGCCTGCTAGTGGGCAGCTTTTTGAACGTGGTGATCCACCGCCTGCCCCTCATGCTGGAGCGGGAATGGCGGCGCCAGTGCGCCGAGCTTCGGGGCGAGGCGCTCCCCGGGGAGGAGCGCTTCAATCTCTTCTTTCCCCGCTCCCGTTGCCCCGCCTGCGGGAGCCCGATCGGCGCGCTTTACAACATCCCCCTCGTGAGCTGGTTCTCCCTGCGGGGGCGGGCAAGCTGCTGCGGCGCCAGCATCAGCGCCCGCTACCCGGTGGTGGAGGCCCTCTCCGGCCTCGTCTCCGGCTACGTGGCGTGGCGCTTCGGGCTGAGCCCGGCCGGGATCGGAGCCCTCGTCTTCTGCTGGGCGCTGATTGCGGCCGCTTTCATCGACCTCGAGACCCAGCTCCTGCCCGACGACATCACCCTGCCCCTGCTGTGGCTCGGGCTGCTCGCCAACAGCGCCAGCCTCTATACGGACCTGAATTCGGCGGTAATCGGGGCGGTCGCCGGCTACCTCGCCCTCTGGTCGGTATTCTGGTTGTTCAAGCTCGTTACCGGCAAGGAGGGAATGGGCCACGGGGACTTCAAGCTCCTCGCCGCCATCGGCGCCTGGCTGGGCTGGCAGCAGCTTCCCGCGGTGATTCTCCTCGCGTCAGCGGTGGGCGCCGTGGTGGGCCTCTGCCTGATCGTCGTCCTGGGGCGCGACCGCAATCTCCCCATTCCCTTCGGCCCCTACCTGGCCGGCGGGGGACTCATTGCCCTGTTCTGGGGACGCAGCCTCACCCAGGCCTACCTCGAGTGGCTATGACCCTCGTGGTGGGCCTCACAGGCGGGATCGGCAGCGGCAAATCCACGGTCGCCCGGCACTTCGAGGCCCTGGGAGCATCCATCGTGGACACCGATGCCATCGCCCACGCCCTCACGGGGACGGGAGGGGAGGCGATTCCCGCCTTGCGGGAAGCCTTCGGGGACGCTTATATCACCCCCGCAGGCGCCCTCGACCGGGCCCGGATGCGCTCCCTGGTCTTCGCCGACCCTCTGGCTAAAGAACGGCTGGAGGCCGTCCTCCATCCCCGGATCCGGGCCCGGGCCGAAGAGGCCATCGTCCGGGCGACCGGCCCGTACGTGGTGCTGGTGGTGCCCCTGTTGCTGGAGACGGGAGCCTATGCCAGCCGGGTGGATCGCATCCTGGTGGTGGATTGCCCCGAAGAGCAGCAGATCCGCCGCACCATGCTGCGCAGCGGGCTGGACGAGGCCGCGGTGAAGGCGATTCTGGCGGCCCAGGTCTCCCGGGCCGAGCGCCTGGCCCGGGCCGACGATGTGATCGACAACAGCGGTCCCGAGAAGGCCCTGGGGCCCCAAGTCGAGGCGCTGCACCGCAAATACCTGGCCCTGTCGGGCAAAGCGGGGCGGGGGGGCGATTTGTAATCTCGAGCACGATCCTTCAAAATTAGGAGCGCAACGCCCATGGCTCCCCAGTGATCCAGTACGAGTACCCCTTAAGCGAGCGCATCCGCACCCTCCTGCGACTGGAAGATCTGTTCGATCGCGCCCTCCATTTCTCCGCCCGCCACGACGGCTACGACCATCACGTCGCCCTGGTAACCCTGTTCGAAATCCTGGACGTCGCGAGCCGGCAGGACTTGAAATCCGACCTCTACCAGGAGCTCGAGCGCCAGCGGGCCACCCTGGAGGCGCTGCGGGGCAACCCCAACGTGGCCGCCGACAAACTGGACGAAGTGGTCGGTCAGTTGGAAGCGGCGAGCCAGGGTCTCACCCGCATGAGCAGCAAGGCCGGCCAGCACCTGCGGGACAACGAATGGCTCATGAGCATCAAGCAGCGCACTTCCATCCCCGGCGGCGTGTGCGAGTTCGACCTGCCTTCCTATCACTACTGGCTGCACTTGGAGGCCGACGCACGGCGCCGGCACCTGGCGGAATGGCTGTGGCCGCTGCTGCCCATTCGCGACGCTCTGGCCGTGGTGCTGCGGCTGTTGCGGGAAACCGGCCGCAGCAGCCGCCAGGTGGCCCAGCAGGGGGTATTCCAGCAGATGCTGGCCGGGCGGGTGGTCCAGATGTTGAGCTTGAAGCTGAACGGTGACGTACCCTGCAGCCCCGAAATCAGCGCCAACAAGTACGCCCTCAACATCCGCTTCATCACCCCCGCGGTGGACGAGCGTCCAAAGACCTTCGAGGGCGACGTGGAATTCGAACTCACCTTCTACAACCTCTAACCGGGACATACATTCATGGAGCGCTCCCCGTCCCGAGGACGCCGTCTCGTCCGCTGCCCCCAGTGCGGAAAGCTCGTGGAATGGACGCCGGAGAACCGCTTCCGGCCCTTCTGCTCCGAGCGCTGCAAGCTGATCGATCTGGGCCAGTGGGCGAACGAGGGCTACCGCGTGCCTGGAGAAACGGCGCCCTTGGATGGCGGCGAGCCGCCCCAGCAGTGACCCGCCTTCCTACCCCCGCCATGGCCGGTCCACTGCCTGTCCTCTCTCCACTGGCCGCTTCCCGCAAGACGCAGGAAGTCGCCGTGGCGGTGATCCAGCGTGCCGACGGACGGTTCCTCCTGGGGCGCCGGCCCGCCGGCAAGGTGTACGCTGGCTACTGGGAGTTTCCCGGCGGCAAGGTAGAGCCCGGCGAGTCCACCCTGGAGGCCCTGGCGCGGGAGCTTCACGAGGAGCTGGCGCTCACCCTGGAGCGGGCCTATCCCTGGATCACCCGCACTTTCGCCTATCCCCACGGGACGGTGCGGCTGCGTTTCTTCCGCGTGGTCCGCTGGCGCGGGACGCTTAAAGACCGGGAGCACGAAGCCCTCGCCTGGCACCGCCCGGGCGAGGCCGCCCTCGCCCCCATGCTGCCGGCCAACGGACCGGTGCTCAAGTCCTTGGAGCTTCCCTCCGAATACGCCATCACCCATGCTGAAGGGCTGGGGCTAGGCCCGTTTCTCGATCGGCTGGAAGCGGCTCTCGAGCGGGGCATGCGCCTCGTCCAGATCCGGGAAAAGTCCATGCCGCCGGGGGAGCTGCGCGCCTTCGCGCGGGAAGTGCTCGCCCGCGCCCGGGCCTGGGGCGCCCGGGTGCTGGTAAACGGAGACGCAGCGACGGCGGAGGCGCTCGGCGCCGACGGCGTCCATCTCAGCGCCCGCGCCCTAATGGCCCTCCCGTCTCGGCCCCCCGTGGCCTGGTGCGGCGCGTCGTGCCACGACGAAGGGGAGCTCGCCCGGGCGGCCGAGCTGGGGGTGGACTTCGTGGTCCTGGGCCCGGTGCTGCCTACCCTGAGCCATCCCGGTGGGGAAACCCTCGGATGGCGGCGTTTCGCCGAGCTGATCCGGGACTATCCCCTGCCCGTCTATGCCCTGGGCGGAATGGAGCCCGCCCATCTGGAGACCGCCTGGGAACACGGCGCCCACGGCATCGCTTGCATGCGCGCCGCCTGGCGCCAGCCTGACCCTAGCCCTTCACCCGCTTGAGCCGCTGCCGTCCGGCCCAGTCCCGGGCGAACTGCCAGGCGACCCGGCCGCTGCGGGAGCCCCGCTGGAGCGCCCATTGCAACGCCTCCTGGCGCGCCCGCTCCCGGTCGGGGACGGGGGCCTGGAAATAGCCGAGCCAGTAAAAAACGATGTTCAAGTACTCCTCCTGGTCAAAGGGGTAGAAGGAAACCCACAGGCCGAAGCGCTCGGATAGGGAGACTTTCTCCTCCACCGTCTCTCCCGGGTGGATCTCGTCGCCGACCCGCCGCGCTTCCAGGTTCTCCTGCATGAACTCGGGCATGAGGTGGCGCCGGTTCGAGGTGGCGTAGACCAGGATGTTCTCCGAGGGGGCCGCCACCGAGCCGTCCAGCACCGCCTTGAGCGCCTTGTAGCCCGACTCCTCCGCCTCGAAGGACAGATCGTCGCAGAACAGGATGAAACGCTCGGGGCGCCCGCTCACCAGGTCCACGATCTCCGGCAGGTCCATGAGGTCCTGCTTTTCCACTTCGATCAGCCGCAAGCCCTTAGGGGCGTACTTGTTGAGCACCGCTTTCACCAGGGAAGACTTGCCCGTGCCCCGGGCGCCGGTGAGCAGCACGTTGTTCGCCGGCACCCGGTTCACGAACTGCCTGGTGTTCTGCTCCACCAGGGCCTTCTGGCGCTCGATGCCTTGCAGGTCCTCGAGCGCGATACGATGGACGTGGGTGACTGGCTGCGGGTAACCCTGGGTGTTCCGCTTGCGCCAGCGGAAGGCGATCGAGGCCCGCCAGTCCACCGCCGGCGGCGGGGCCGGCACGATCGCCTCCAGCCGCGCGAGCAGGGCATGGGCGCGATCGACGAGGTGGTCCAACTCCCGGGCCATGGTTCCCTTCAAGTACGGTATTCGGCGTTGATGCGCACGTAATCGTACGAGAAATCGCAGGTCCAGACGGTGGCGGCGGCGCTCCCCCGGCCCAGGATGACACGCACCGTGATCTCCGGCTCGCGCATGATCCGCAGCGCTTCCGCTTCCTGGTAGCCCGCCGCCCGACCTCCGTTCTCCGCCACCCGCAGATCTCCCAGGTAGAGGCGCACCCGCTCCACGTCCAGGTCCCCGATCCCGGCGGCGCCGATGGCCGCCAGGATGCGCCCCAGGTTAGGGTCGGAGGCGAAGAAGGCGGTCTTCACCAAGGGCGAGCGGGCGATGGCGTAGGCCACCCGGCGGCACTCCTCCTGGTCGCGCCCTTCCTCCACGGTCACGGTGATGAACTTGGTCGCCCCTTCGCCGTCGCGCACGACGGCCTGGGCGAGGCTGCGAGCGACCCGGGTCAAGGCCTCTTCCAGGGCAGCGAAGCCGGGCTCGCCCTCCGTTGCGAAGCGAACGCCGGCGGCCCCTGTCGCCATGAGGGCCAGGGCGTCGTTGGTGGAGGTGTCCCCGTCCACCGTGATGCAGTGGAAGGAAGCGTCCGCCACCCGGCGCACGAGGCGGGCGAGGAGCGGCGGGGCGATGGCCGCGTCGGTGGCGACGAAACCCAGCAGGGTCGCCATGTCGGGATGGATCATGCCGGCGCCCTTGGCGATGCCGGTGACCGTCACCGGCGTTCCCGCGATGTCCAAGCGCTCGGAGCAGGCCTTGGGCACGGTGTCCGTGGTCATGATGGCCTCGGCGGCGAGGAGCCAGCCGTCCGGCGTCAGGGAGGCGGCGCACCGGGGGAGCCCCTCGACAAGCCGTTCCAGGGGAAGCGGCTCCATGATCACGCCGGTGGAGAAGGGAAGCACCTGCTCGGGCGCGCAGCCGAGCAGACGCGCCGCAGCGGCACAAGTCTCCCGCGCCCGGCGGATGCCTTCCCCGCCGGTGCCAGCGTTGGCGTTGCCGGTGTTCACCACCAGCGCCCGGATGCTCCCGCTGGCCAGGTGTTCCCGAGCCACGGTGACCGGGGCTGCGCAGAAGCGATTACGGGTGAACACGGCGGCCACTTCGCTCCCCGGAGCCAGCTCGATCAGCAGCAGGTCGTAGCGCCCCGGCTTCTTGATGCCTGCCTGGGCGGCACCCAAGCGCACACCGGCGACAGGCCAGAGGCTTCCCGCCTCGGGCCGGGAAAGATTAACCGCCACGGGTCGCAACCCCGGGCGCCCCGGCGGCACCGCCCTCGAGCACGACGCGCTTCATGCCAGCTTGCCGTGGCAATGCTTGTACTTCTTGCCGGAGCCGCAGGGACAAGGGTCGTTGCGGCCTATCTTCTGGCCCTGGCGTACGAAGGGCTGGGTCGGCTGGGGGGCGTTCGCTTCCGCCAGGGCCTGGTCGTAGTCGGCGTGGTGATAGCGCACGTTGGTGGGCGCCGCGGCGGCTGTCTCCACCGCCTGTACCTGCTCTTCGCTGCGGATCTGCACCGTCATCAGAAGCTGCACCACGTCCCGCTTGATGCGGGAGAGCATGTCGGCGAAGAGCTGAAAGGCCTCGCGCTTGTATTCCTGCTTGGGGTTTTTCTGGGCGTAACCCCGCAGGTGGATGCCCTGGCGCAGGTGATCCAGGGCCGCCAGGTGCTCGCGCCAGTGGGTGTCCAGGGCGTGCAGCATGACGGCCCGCTCGTAGTGCTTCATCACCTCCTCCCCCACCAGATCCACCTTGGCCTGGTAGTGCTCGGCTGCCGCCTCCAGGATGCGCTCGCGCAGCCGCTCCTCGTGCAGCTCGGGCTCCGCCTCCAGCCACTGGCGGATGGGGAGCTTCAACTGGTACTCGGCGGCGAGGGCCCGCTCCAGCCCAGCCGCGTCCCACTGTTCCTCCACGCTTCCCGGGGGCACGTACTCCTCGACAAGCGCCCCGATCACCTCCTCCCGGTAGGCGCGGATCTCGTCCGAGACGTCCGCCGCGTCGAGCAGGGCGTTACGGTCGTGGTAGATCTTCTGCCGCTGCTCGTTGGCCACGTCATCGTACTCGAGAAGCTGCTTGCGGATGTCGAAGTTGCGCGCCTCCACCTTGCGCTGGGCGTTCTCGATGGCCCGGGACACCCAGGGATGCTCGATGGGTTCCCCCTCGGGGAGCTTGAGCCGCTCCATGATGGCGGCGACCCGCTCCGAGGCAAAGATGCGAAGCAGGGGGTCCTCCAGGGAGAGATAGAAGCGGCTCGAACCGGGATCGCCCTGGCGTCCGGCGCGGCCCCGGAGCTGATTGTCGATGCGCCGGGACTCGTGGCGCTCGGTGCCGACGATGTGCAAGCCGCCCAGGGAAACCACTTGGTCGTGGAGCTTCTGCCACTCGGCCTTCACTGCGGCGATGCGCTTCTGCTTGGCCGCCTCGTCCAGGGTCTCGTCGGCCAGGATGCGGTTGATCTCCGGGTTCGGGTTGCCCCCCAGCACAATATCGGTGCCGCGGCCCGCCATGTTGGTGGCGATGGTGACCATCTTGGGCCGCCCCGCCTGGGCCACGATCTCCGCCTCCCGGGCGTGCTGCTTGGCGTTGAGCACCTGGTGGGGCACGCCCTCCTTCTTGAGCAAAGCCGAGAGGAACTCGTTGTTCTCGATGGAGGTGGTACCCACCAGCACCGGCTGCCCTCGGGCGTAGCAGTCCTTGATGTCGTTGATGACCGCCTGGTATTTCTCCCGCGCCGTGCGGAACACCTGATCGTGCAGGTCCTGGCGAATCATCGGCTTGTGGGTGGGAATCACCACCACCTCCAGGCCGTAGATCTGCTGGAACTCATAGGCCTCGGTGTCCGCCGTGCCGGTCATGCCGGCGAGCTTGCGGTACAGGCGGAAATAGTTCTGGAAGGTGATGGAGGCGAGGGTCTGGTTCTCCTTCTGGATCGGCACCCCTTCCTTCGCCTCCACCGCCTGGTGCAGCCCCTCCGACCAGCGCCGGCCGGGCATGAGCCGCCCGGTGAATTCGTCGACGATGATCACCTCGTTGTTCTGCACCACGTAATGCTGGTCCCGGTGGAACAGGGCATGGGCTCGCAGCGCGGCGTTGAGGTGGTGGATCAGCAGGATGTTCTGGGGATCATAGAGGCTGGTGCCCTCGGGCAGAAGCCCCGCCTTGGCCATCAGCTCCTCGGCGTGCTCGTGGCCTTCCTCCGTGAGCAGGACCTGGTGGGCCTTCTCGTCCACGGTATAGTCTCCCGGACCGCCCTCCCGCTCCTGGCGCTTGAGATGGGGCACCAGGGCGTTCACCTTGACGTACAGCTCGGTGGTGTCCTCGGCCTGGCCCGAGATGATGAGGGGCGTGCGCGCCTCGTCGATCAGGATCGAGTCCACCTCGTCCACGATAGCGTAGTTCAGAGGCCGCTGGTAGCGCTCCGAGGGGTGGGTGGCCATGTTGTCGCGCAGGTAGTCGAAGCCGAACTCGTTGTTGGTGCCGTAGGTGATGTCGGCGGCGTAGGCAGCCTGCTTGTCGGCATGGTTCATCTGGGTGAGGATCACCCCGACCGACAGCCCGAGGAAGTTGTAGATCCTGCCCATCCACTCGGCGTCCCGCTTGGCCAGGTAGTCGTTCACCGTGACCACGTGCACCCCCCGGCCGGTGAGGGCGTTCAGGTAGGCGGGAAGCGTCGCCACCAAGGTCTTGCCCTCGCCGGTGCGCATCTCGGCGATCTTCCCCTGGTGGAGCACGATGCCCCCGATCAGTTGGACGTCGAAGTGGCGCATCTCCAGGGTGCGCTTGGCCGCCTCGCGCACCACGGCGAAGGCTTCCGGCAGGAGCTCGTCCAGGACGGCGGCCTCCAGCGCCGGCACCTTGTCCGGCGCGGCGCCCTCCAGGCGCTCCGCGATGCGCGCCTTGAACTCGGCGGTCTTCGCCTTCAACGCCTCGTCGGGCAAACGGGCTACCTCGGGCTCGAGCGCGTTGATCGCGCGCACCGTCTCCTTGTAGCGCTTGAGCAACCGCTCGTTGCGGCTGCCGAAAATCTTGGTGAGAAAGTTGGCAATCATCCGGATCGAGCGCGGTCAGGGCCGCGGATGAGTCGTAAGGATCGGTTCACCAAACGAAATGGGAGTGAGGCTTTCCGGCCTCACCCCCCATCAGACACCTCGAAACGGCAAGCTATCCTTGGGCCTTCAGGAAGCGAGCGGGATTGAGCGCGACCCCGTTACGACGCACTTCGAAGTGCAGGTGAGGTCCCGTGGACCGGCCGGTATTGCCCACCTCGCCGATTTTCTGGCCACGCAACACGATGGCCCCGACTTCCACCAGCCGCTTGGAGGCATGGGCGTAGCGGGTGACTAGGTTGTTGCCGTGGTCGATTTCGATCATATTACCATACTCGGGATGGTGCTCCGAGGTCACCACCACCCCACCGGCGGCGGCCAGTATCGGCGTGCCCACGGGCGCCACGAAATCCACCCCTTCGTGAATCGCCCGCTGGCCCGTGAAGGGATCGATGCGCCAGCCGAACCCCGACGAGAGCCAGCCCCCGTCCACGGGCCTCATGGAGGGGACCAGTTGGCGCACGAGCTGGCTCTCCAGTAGCACCGATTCGAGAATGTGGAGCTGGTCCGAGCGGTGGCTGAGCAGGCGGGTCAATTCGTTGAGCTGGTCAGCAAGCTGACCGACGCTGAGGGTATGCTGGGGAAGATGGGTGATGGCTCCGCCCCGCCCAGGGGGCTGGTCGAAGGAGAATTCCTGGGGCTTGATCCCCGCCAGCTGGGCCAGGCGCTCGCCCAAGCCGTCCAGCCGCAGAAGCTGGGCTTGCATCTGACCCATGCGCACCGCTAGCGCGTGGATCGTCTCCTGCATATAGGCCTGGGCCTCCTGGCCCCCAGAGGTGCCCTGGTCGGTTGCCTGCATCCCCAGGAGGGGAGCCAGTGCCGAGGCGTGGCGCACTGCGAAATAGGCGATGGCTGACGCGGCCGCCATCCCCAGGATGACCAAAAGCGCGAACAAAGTGACGATTTGTGTCCGGGTCAGGGTGATGGTGCGGGCCTGGGCAAGCTTGCCGGATACAACGATGATGTTCATGTCTCCACCGTTCTTGCGATGGCGGTGCCTGCCCGACCGATCAGCTTCTATTTCAGAAGCTTAGAAGGGACTAGAAGCCCTCTTGCCGAGGCCCGGCTGCTCGCCGAGCTCGACCGGACCTACCGAGAGGTGGCACCGCGCGAGCTTCGCCCCCTGAGCGGGATCGTCTCCTACCGGGACGGTACGATCAAGATCCGTGCCACCAGCGGCGCAGCGGCGGCCAAGCTCAGGCACATGAGCCCCCGCCTGATTCAGGCGTTGCGGGAGCGGGGTTTCGAGGTTACTTCAATCCAGGCCCTGGTTCAAGCGTCCCAGCCGAGCCCCCCAGGCCCCGGGACACCCCCTCGGCGCTTGAGCCCGAAGGCGGTGGAGAGCCTGGAGGCGCTGGCGGGACGCCTGCCGCCCTCGCCGTTGCGCGCAGCGTTGCGAGCACTGATCGCCCGGGGAGGGCGGCGGACCCGCTAGATCATTGCCCACGCGGGACTCCGGGCCGGGCTCCCGGTCAAATCACTAGGATCAACCGCTCGAGCAAGTACAGCGCGGCGAAGACCGCTGCCAGCACCAGGCCGAACTTGAGGGTGGCCCCCGCATAGCGCAGGTAGCGGCGGTCCCGGGTATAGAGATAGAGCCCCAGGCAGGCGCCGAGGACGAGGAGCAGGAGAAAGCCCGCCAGGCGGATCAGGACCACGCCGCGCCTCGCCTAGCGGATCTCGGCGCCGCGGAACCCTCAGGCGCTCTGCATCTGGAAACGCAGGAAGGCCGGCGCCTCCTCGGGGTCATCGAAGGTGACGAATTCCCAGGCCCGGGCGTCGGCGAGCAAGGCCCGGGCTAGGGCGTTGTTGAGGGCATGGCCCGACTTGTAGGCCAGGAAAGCGCCGATGATCGGGTGCCCCAGCAGGTACAGGTCGCCGATGGCGTCCAGCACCTTGTGCTTGACGAACTCGTCCTCGTAGCGCAAGCCGTCGCTGTTGAGCACCCGGAACTCGTCCATCACGATGGCATTGTCCAAACTGCCTCCCAGGGCCAGTCCCTGGGCCCGCATGTTCTCCACGTCCTGGACGAAGCCGAAGGTGCGCGCCCGGCTCACCTCCTTGACGAAGGAGGTCTTGCCGAAATCGATGCATACCCGCTGGCGGGTCTTGTCGAAGATGGGATGGTCGAAGGCGATGCTGAACTCCACCTTGAACCCGTCGTAGGGCTCGAAGCGGACCCACTTGTCCCCGTCCTCGACCTCCACGCGGCGGCGGATGCGGATGAACTTCTTCGGCGCCGGCTGTTCTTCCAGCCCGGCCGACTGCAGCAGGAACACGAACGGGGAGGCCGATCCGTCCATGATGGGGACCTCGCCCCCGGAGAGGTCCACGTAAGCGTTGTCCACGCCCAGCCCGGCGAAGGCGGACATGAGATGCTCGACGGTGGAAACGCGCACCCCGTCCCGCTCCAGGCAGGAGCAGAGCCGCGTGTCCCGCACGCTGTAGGCGTCCGCCTTGATCTCCACGGGCCGGGGCAGGTCGACGCGGCGGAACACGATGCCGGTGTTGGGCGCAGCCGGCCGCAGGGTCATGTAGACCTTCTCGCCGGTGTGCAGCCCGACGCCCGTGGCGCCGATGACGTTCTTGAGGGTTCTCTGCTTGACCATCCAGGTCCTTTCGCCGAGCCAAGTCCTTAAAAAACGGGGCAGTATATCACACGCGACGGCCTTCCCCCGGGCGCCGCCCCGCCCGGCATCCCGTCAGTCGGCCTGCTTGCGCAGGAACGCCGGGATGTCCAGGAGGTCGATCCCCGACTGCCGCATGGCCTCCACCGTGGTCTCCCGCCGGCGCCCGGTGCGCATCACGGTGGGGGTGTCCAGGGCCTCGTAGTTCACCGTGTCGAAGGGCGCGGCGTCGGTGCCGGTCTTCACCACCGACAGGGGCTTCGGCTGCGCCCGGGCGGGCAACCCCAGGCCGGTGGCGACGATGGTCACCCGCAGGTTGTCCTCCATGGATTCGTCGATCACCGTGCCGACGATGACGGTGGCGTCCTCGGCGGTGAAGTCGCGGATGGTGTTCATCACGTCGTGCACTTCCTTCATCTTGAGGCCCATGCTGGCGGTGATGTTGACCAGCACGCCCCGGGCCCCGGACAGGTTCACGTCCTCCAGCAGGGGGCTCGCCACCGCCTGCTCCGCGGCCAGCCGCGCCCGGTCCACCCCGGAGGCGTAGGCCGAGCCCATCATCGCCATGCCCATTTCCGACATCACCGTGCGCACATCGGCGAAGTCCACGTTCACCAGGCCGGGGCAGTTGATGACCTCGGCGATGCCCGCCACGGCCCCATGCAGCACGCTGTTGGCCGCCTTGAAGGCGTCCAGCATGCTCACCTCCTCTCCCAGCACGCTCATCAGTTTGTCGTTGGGGATCACGATGACCGAGTCCACGTACTGGGACAGGGCCTCGATGCCCGCCTGGGCCACCTTGAGCCGCTTGCCCTCGAAGCTGAACGGCTTGGTGACCACCGCCACGGTGAGGATGCCCAGCTCCTTGGCGATCTGGGCCACCACCGGCGCGGCGCCGGTGCCGGTGCCGCCGCCCATGCCGGCGGTGATGAACAGCATGTCGGCTCCCTGGATCAGCTCGGCCAGCCGTTCCCGGTCCTCCAGCGCCGCCTCCCGGCCCACCTCCGGGTTGGCGCCGGCCCCGAGGCCCTTGGTGACGCCGGCGCCGAGCTGCAGCAGGGTCTTGGCCTGGTTGCGCTTGAGCGCCTGGGCGTCGGTGTTGGCGCAGATGAACTCCACCCCCTGCACGCCCTGCTCGATCATGTGGTCCACGGCGTTGCCGCCGCAGCCGCCGATGCCGATCACCTTGATCACGGCCTCCGGTGTCTGGGTATCCATCACTTCGAACATGTCAACCTCCTTGAAAAGATGCCTCGTCGACGATCACCCGCTTCTTCGGCCCGCCCGACGGACGCGGCCGGGCCTCTTGTCCTCGATCAGAAGTTCCCCTGGAACCAGCTTTTCATGCGCTCGAAGATCTGCCGCAACGAGCCGCCCTGCAGGCGCTGCATCTGCTGGCGCTGCTGCTGCTCGAGGCCCGCCATGAGCAGTCCGATGCCGGTGGCGTAGCGGGGGCTGCGCACCACCTCGGCCAGGCTTCCCCGGTAGTGGGGCACCCCCACCCGGACCGGCATGTGGAACACTTCCTCGCCCAGCTCCACCATGCCCTGCATGGCGCTGCTGCCACCGGTGATGACGATGCCGGAGGAGAGCAGGTCCTCGAAGCCGCTGCGCCGCAGTTCCGCCTGGACCAGTGAATAGAGCTCCTCCACACGGGGCTCGATCACCTCCGCCAAGGTCTGGCGCGACAGCTGCCGCAGCCCCCGGTCGCCGATGCCCGGCACCTCCACCATTTCCTGGGCGTCGGCGAGCTGGCGCAGGGCGCAGCCGTAGCGCACTTTGAGATTTTCCGCCTCCTTGGTGGGGGTACGCAGCGCCATGGCGATGTCGTTGGTGATCTGGTCGCCGGCGATGGGGATCACCGCCGTGTGGCGGATGGCGCCCTGGGTGAAAACCGTGATGTCGGTGGTGCCGCCGCCGATGTCGGCCAGGCACACGCCCAGCTCCTTTTCGTCCTCGGAGACCACCGCCAGGGCGGAGGCGAGAGGCTGCAGCACCAGGTCGCGCACTTCCAGCCCGCAGCGGCGCACGCACTTGACGATGTTCTGCGCCGCCGATACCGCCCCCGTGACGATGTGAACCTTCACCTCCAGGCGCAGCCCGCTCATGCCCAGGGGCTCGCGTACATCCTCTTGGCCGTCGATGATGAACTCCTGGTTCAGGATGTGGAGGATCTGCTGATCGGTCGGAATGTTGACCGCCTTGGCCGTCTCGATCACCCGGTCCACGTCGGCCTGGGTCACCTCCTTGTCCTTCACCGCCACCATACCGTGGGAGTTGAAGCTCTTGATGTGGCCTCCGGCGATGCCCGTGTACACCTCCCGGATCTTGCAGTCGGCCATGAGCTCGGCCTCCTCCACCGCCCGCTGGATCGCGTTCACGGTGGACTCGATGTTGACCACCACGCCCTTTTTGAGGCCACGCGAGGGCTGGCTGCCCATGCCGATCAGGTCGAACCCGCCGTCGGGCAGCACCTCCGCCACTAGCACCACGATCTTGGACGTGCCGATGTCCAGCCCGACGATCAGGTTCTTCGATTCCTTGGGCTTCAGCTTACGCGTCCACGAACGCTCCCCTTCCACGGGCGGCTGTAGACCGGACGGCAGGATCCTGTCCATGCTTTCCTCCTGGAACTAAGCTTGGTCCATTCACGTCCCCCGGGGCGCCCGCGCCTCCCGGGGCAAGCGCAGGGCGAAGCCGTGGGGGTAGCGCAGATCCACGTAATCGACGGGCACGCCGAGCCGCGCCAGGCTCTCGCCGTAGGCGGCGACGAACCGGGCGAGCCGCTCCTCCATGTGGCTGCGGCCCAGCTTCACCACCGTTCCCTGGTCGAGCTCGAGCTCCCAGGCGCCCCGCGCCGAGAGCCGCAGGGCCTGCAACCCGAGCCCGGCCTGCGCCAGCAGATCCCGGAAGCGCAGGTAGCGCTCGGCCACCTCCCGCTCGGCTCCGTCAGGGCCGGAGAGCAGGGGAAGCGGGCCATCGAACGCCGCATCGAAGCGCTCCCCGTAGCGGTCGATCAGGGCGTCCTCGCCCCAGCGAGCGAGCGCCTCGTGCTCCTCCAGCGTCACCACCAGGGTGGCGGGCCAGCGGCGCGCGAGGCTCGCCTTGCGCACCCACGGCAGCTTCTCGAAGGCGTCGCGCACCCGCTCCAGATTCGCGGTGAAAAAGGTGCCCCGCAGCTCCCGCGCCACCACCGCTTGCACTTGTTCCACCGTCACCCGCTGGGGCGGCGCCGCCAGCTCCACGGCCCGCAGGGCGAACGCGCTGCTTCCCGCGGCCGCCAGCGCGGCGGCCGCCAGCAATCCGGCGAGCCCCAGCGTGAAAAGCAGGTTGGCCAACGCATTGAGCGCCCTCGGGCTATCCCACACGGGCGAGCTCCAGAATTCTCACCACCAGCGTTTCGAAGCTCATGCCGGCCGCCTTGGCCGCCATGGGCACCAGGCTGTGGCCGGTCATGCCGGGAGCGGTGTTCATCTCCAGAAGGCTCACCGCGCCGTCGGCGCGGCGGATCAGGTCCGCGCGCCCCCAGCCGCGGCAGCCCAGCACCTCCACCGCCCGCATGACGAGGGCCTGGATAGCCTGCTCTTCCTCCCGCGGCAGCCCGCACGGGCAGTGGTAGCGGGTCTCGTCGCTGAAATACTTGCTCTGGTAGTCGTAATTGCCGCCGGGCGCCTCGATGCGGATAAGGGGCAGGGGCTCCTCGCCCACGAAGCCGGCGGTCAGCTCCTCCCCCTCGACGAACTCCTCGGCCAGCACCAGGGAGTCGTAGCGCGCAGCCACCGCGTACGCTTCCGGCAACCGCTCCAGCCTCGCCACCTTGGTGAGCCCCAGGGTGGATCCCTCGTGGGCCGGCTTCACGATGAGGGGCAGGCCCAGGCGCGCTGTCACCCCCTGCCAGTCGGCCGCCGCATGGAGCACTTCCCAGCGGGGGGTCGGCAGGCCGCAGCCCGCCCATACGTACTTGGTGCGCAGCTTGTCCATGCACAGGGCCGAGGCCATGACGCCGCTGCCGGTGTAGGGGATGTCCATGAGCTCCAGCGCCCCTTGCACCGTGCCGTCCTCGCCGTAACGGCCGTGCAGGGCGATGAAGACCCGGTCGAAGCCCTGCTCCTTCAGCGCGAACACGCTTTTCTCCGCCGGATCGAACGGGTGGGCGTCCACGCCCGCCCGCAGCAGCCCTTCCAGCACGTTTTTTCCCGACATGAGAGAGATCTCCCGCTCGGCGGAGCGCCCCCCCATGAGGACCGCCACCTTCCCGAAATCGCGCGGATTCATCTTCAATACCTCTAGGCTCAAGCGGGCTCGCCGACCACGCGGACCTCCCGCACCAGGCCCACTCCGGTCTGCTGCGCCACCGTGCGCTCCACGGTCTCGATGATGGTCTCGATATCCCGCGCCTTCGCCCCGCCCAGGTTGACAATGAAGTTGGCGTGCTTGTCGGAGACCATGGCGTTGCCGATCCGGTAACCCTTGAGCCCGCAGCCCTCGATCAGCCGCGCCGCGTGGTCCCCGGGGGGATTGCGGAACACCGAGCCCGCGTTGGGGAGGTTGAGGGGCTGGGTAGCCACCCGCCGCGCCAGCAGCCGCTTGATGGTCTGGCGCGAGCGCTCCCCGTCCCCGCGGTTGAGCCGCAGGCAGGCGGAGACGAACCACTCCTCTCCCGCTCCCTCGTCCCTAGCTTTCAGCGCCACATGGCGGTAGCCGATCTGGTAGTCCGCGGGCCGGCGCTGCCGCACCCGGCCGGCCCGGTCGATGGTGGTCACCCGCTCCACCACCTCCCAGGTCTCCGCCCCGTAGCAGCCGGCGTTCATGGCCAGCGCCCCGCCCACCGTACCTGGAATCCCGGCCAGGAACTCGGCTCCTTCCAGGTCGTGCAGGGCGGCGAAGCGTGCCACCTTGGGGCTCGCCACGCCGGCCTCCGCGTACACCAAGCCCTGCTGCGGGTCCCGGGCCTCCAGGGCCAGGGCGTTCAACGCCCGGTGCAGGAGGATCACCGTGCCCCGAAAGCCCCCGTCCCGCACCAGCAGGTTGCTGCCCAGCCCCACCGCCAGCACCGGCTCTTCCGGCGGCAGCGAGCGCAGAAAAGCCCCCAGGTCTTGGAGATCGGCCGGGACGTAGACCCGATCGGCGATACCGCCCACCTTCCAGCTTGTATGCCGGTGCATGGGCTCGGCGAGCCGCAGCTCGCCCTGGAGTCCCTCCCTCGTTCCCGGTTCCAGATCCGCCATGTTCATCCGCACCGACCCATCAAGCGTCGGAAGCGAGTTGTTTCACCAGGGCCGCCGGCACGGTCCCGATGGAACCCGCCCCCATGGTGAGCACCACGTCTCCGTCCCGCGCCACTGCCAGGATCGCCCGGGGAAGCTCCGCCACTGTTTCGACGAAGATGGGCTCCACGCCCCCCTGCACCCGAACCGCCCGGGCGAGGGAGCGCCCGTCCGCCGCCACGATGGGCGCCTCTCCCGCGGGATAGACCTCGGTGAGGAGCAGCACGTCGGCGGAGCGCAGCACTTTCGCGAAGTCCTCGAACAGATCCCGGGTGCGAGTGTAGCGGTGGGGCTGGAAGGCCAGCACCAGCCGCTGCCCCGGGTAAGCGCTGCGCGCCGCCGCCAAGGTGGCGGCGATTTCCGCCGGGTGGTGGCCGTAGTCGTCCACCAAAGCGAACGTGCCACCGGAAGGGAGGGAGAGCTCGCCATAGCTCTGGAAGCGCCGCCCCACGCCGCGGAACTCGGACAAAGCCTTGGCGATCGCCTGGTCGGTGGCGCCCACCTCGAGCCCGACCGCCACCGCCGCCAGGGCGTTCAACACGTTGTGCCGGCCCGGGAGATTGAGGGTGATCTCCAGGTCCCTCGCCGGCCACTGGTGGCGCCGCGGCTCGGGGTGCCGCTTCACGGTGAAGCGCATGCGCCGCCCCTCGACGCGGATGTCCACCGCCTGGACGTTGGCGCCGTCCAGCGTGCCGTAGGTGGTGATGGGCTTGGACACCCGCGGCATGATGGCGCGCACCTGGGGGTCGTCGGCGCACAGGATGGCCATGCCGTAGAAGGGCAGGTGCTGGAGGAAATCGACGAAAGCCTGCCTGAGCCGCTCGAAGTCGTGACCGTAGGTTTCCATGTGGTCCGCGTCGATGTTGGTCACCACCGCCAGCACCGGCTGCAGGAGCAGGAAGGAGGCGTCCGATTCGTCCGCCTCCACCACGATGAACTCCCCCGCCCCCAGGCGCGCGTGGGCCCCCGCCGCCTCCAGCCGACCGCCGATGACGAAGGTGGGATCCATGCCGGCTTCCGCCAGCACGCTCGCCACCAGGCTGGTGGTGGTGGTCTTGCCGTGGGTGCCGGCGACGGCGATGCCCTGTTTGAGCCGCATCAACTCCGCCAGCATAAGGGCCCGGGGCACCACGGGGATGCGGGCCGCCCGCGCGGCTTCCGTCTCCGGATTGCCGTTCTTCACGGCCGAGGACACCACCACCACGTCCGCCGACGCCACGTTCTCTGCCGCGTGGCCGAGTGCCACCCGGGCGCCCAGGGCCGCCAAGCGCTCGGTGACGGGGCTCCCGTGGAGGTCGGAGCCGCTCACCTGGTAGCCCAGGTTGAGCAGCACCTCCGCGATACCGCTCATGCCGGCGCCGCCGATGCCGACAAAATGGATGTGCCGCACTTTGTGTCTCATCCCGCGGCCTCCATGCAGGCTTCGGCCACCCGGCGCGTCGCCTCCGGCTGGGCCAGCGCCCGGGCCCGCTCCGCCATGGCGAGCAGCGCCTCCCGGGTGAGGGCGCGCAGCCGCTCGGCCAGGCCCTCGGGGCTCAACTCCCGCTGGGGCAGGAGTACCGCCGCGTGGCGCTCGCTCAAGAAACGGGCGTTGGCGGTCTGGTGGTCATCCACCGCGTAGGGGTAGGGCACCAGCAGGCTCGCCACCCCGGCCGCGGCGAGCTCCCCGATGGTCAGCGCCCCGGCGCGGCAGATCACCAGGTCGGCTTCCGCGTAGCGGCGCGCCATGTCGTCGATGAAGGGATGCACCTCCGCCTCCACCCCCGCCTCCCGGTAGGCCCGCGCCACCGCTTCCGCGTCCCCGGCCCCGGCCTGATGCACGATCCTGGGCCGTTCCGAGGGCGCAATGGCGGCGATCGCCCGGGGCAGCGTTTCGTTGAAGGCCCGCGCGCCCCGGCTTCCGCCCAGCACCAGCAGGCGCAGCGGCCCCTGGCGGCGGCCGTAGCGCTCGCCCGGCGGCGGCAGGGCCGCGATCTCCTCCCGCACTGGGTTGCCGGTCCACTCGGGCTTCCTCGCTGGCTTGAACAGCCGAGCGAGGGCGTTGGCGCGCCCGGGAGTGGCGTCGAAGGCGTCGGGGAATCCCACGAGAACCCGATCGGCCACGGCCGCCAGCACCCGGTTGGCAAGCCCCGCGATGGCGTTCTGCTCGTGGATCACCAGGGGCCGGTTGAGCAGGGCGGCCATGAGGCCGCCGGGAAACGTGGCGAAGCCCCCCATGCCCAGGACCACGTCGGGGCGCCGCCGGGCCAGCACCCGGGCGCTCTGCAGGCAGGCGAGGACCAGGAACAGGGGTAGCCCCGCCCACCGCAGCGGGCCCTTGCGGCGCACGCCGGAGAAGCGGATCCACTCCATGGGATAGCCCCGCTTGGGGACGATCTCGCCCTCCATTCCGCCCCGGGTGCCCAGCCAGACCACGTTCCAGCCCTGGGTCCGGAGCCGGTCGGCCACCGCCAGTCCCGGGAAGATATGCCCTCCCGTTCCACCGGCCATGATGAGAATGGTCCGGCTCATGCCCGGCTTCCCCTCGCGATTCGACGGACCTCCCAGTCCACCCGCAGCAGGAGGGCGAGGGCCACACAAGTGGCCACTAGGCTGCTGCCCCCGTAGCTCATGAGAGGGAGGGTCAGCCCCTTGGTGGGGAGCACCCCCATGTTCACGCCCAGGTTGATAAGGGCCTGGGCCGCCAGCCACACCCCGATGCCCTGGGCCACCAAGGCGGCGAAGGGCCGCTCCTCCAGGGCCGCGGCGCGCCCCACGGCGAAGGCCCGCAGGGTGAGCCAGGCGAACAGGGCGATCACCAAGGCTACCCCCACGAAGCCCAGTTCCTCGGCGATCACCGCCAGAAGGAAGTCGGTGTGGGCCTCGGGCAGATACAGGAGCTTCTCCACGCTCGCCCCCAGCCCCACGCCGAACCACTCGCCCCGTCCGAAGGCGATGAGGGCGTGGGAGAGCTGATAGCCCTTGCCGAAGGGGTCGGACCAGGGGTCCATGAAGCCCACGATGCGCTGCATGCGATAGGGAGAGCTCCAAATGAGCAGCAGGAAGCCGGCGGCGAGCAGCGCCGCCAGCCCCGCGAACAGGCGCGTGCTCACACCCCCCAGGAACAGGATCGCCATGGCGATGACGGTGATCACGGCGAAGGCGCCGAAGTCCGGCTCGGCCAGGAGCAACGCCCCGGTCGCCAGCATCACGGCGAACATGGGCAGGAAGCCGCGGGCGAGGCTGCCGAGATGGCGCGCTCTGCGCACCGTATAGTCGGCGGCGTAGAGCACCACGAACAGCTTCATGAACTCCGAGGGCTGCACGCTGAAAAAGGGGATCGCGAGCCAGCGCCGACTGCCGTTCACCTCGCGCCCCACGCCGGGCAACAGCACCAGGACGAGGAGGGCCAGGCCCGCCAGGAACAGGTAAGGGGCCGAGCGCTGCCACAGCTTCAGGGGAATCTGGAAGGCGACGGCGCCGGCCGTGAGCCCAACCGCCAGATAGAGGGCGTGGCGCACTAGGTAATAGTGGGCCTGATGGCCGGTCGCCCGGGAGGCTTCCGCGGTGGCGATGGACGCGGAATAGACCATCACCAGCCCCATTCCCGCCAGCAGCAGCGCGCTCCAGAGGAGGGAGGCGTCGTACTCGGGGCTCGGCCGCACGAGCTGGCTTTCGGCGTAGAGCCTCATGGACGCCCCTCCAGCGCCCGCACTGCGGCGGCAAAGACTTCCGCCCGGTGCTCGTAGTTGCGGAACATGTCCAGGCTCGCGCAGGCGGGGGAGAGCAGCACGGCATCCCCTGGGCGGGCTTCCCGGTAGGCGGTGCGCACCGCCTCCTCCATCGTTTCCACCCGCAGCAGGGGCACCGTGCAGCCCGCCAGGGCCTGGGCGAGCCGCTCCTTGTCCCGCCCGAGCAACACCACCGCTCGGGCGTGCCGGGCCACCGGTGCCGCCAGGGGCGCGAAGTCCTGGCCCTTCCCATCCCCGCCGGCGATCAGGACCGCCGGCCGGTCCATGCCGGAGAGGGCCGCCACCGTGGCTCCCACGTTGGTCCCCTTGGAGTCGTCGTAGAAGACCACGCCGCCGATCTCCGCCACCGGCTGCATGCGGTGGGGCAGCCCCCGGAAACGGGTGAGCGCCTGGGCCAGGGGCGCGTCCGGCAGCCCGATGGCCGCCGCCAGGGCCCAGGCGGCGAGCCCGTTGGCGGCGTTGTGGGCGCCCTTGAGGGGCAGCTCGTCCATGGGCAACAGCCGCTTTGCGCCCCGGGCGAGGAAACGGCGGCCGTCCACGGCCATGAGTCCGTAGGCCTCGTCCGCAGGCGGCGCGTCGAGCCCGAAGGTCACCACCGTGCGCCCGGGAAGGGCCATGGCTAGGGTCCGGGGATCCTGGCGGTTCAGGACCTGCACGCCTTCGCCCGCGAAGATGCGCGCCTTGGCGACGGCGTACTCCTCCAGGTCGCGATACCGGTCCAGGTGATCCTCGCTCAGGTTGAGCACCGCCGCGGCGTCGGGCCGCAGGCTTTCGGTGGTTTCCAGTTGAAAGCTGGAAAGCTCCAGCACGTACAAGTCGGGGTGTCCCGCGCCGGAAACCTCCGGCAGGGCGTCCAGCACCGGCAGGCCGATGTTGCCCGCCACCACCGTCGCGAGGCCCGCGCCCTCCCCCATGGCGCCGGCCATGGCGGTCACCGTGCTTTTGCCGTTGGAGCCGGTGATCGCGAGCACCTTGGGCCTGGGGGGAGGCAGCGCAGCGAGGGCCCGGGCGAAGAGCTCCACGTCGCCCACCACCGGCACCCCGGCTTCCCGCACCCGCCGCAGGTGGGGCTCGCTCAACGGTACGCCCGGGCTCACCACCACCAGATCGACTCCGCTGAAAGTCCGTTCCTCGAACGGGCCGAACCTGAGCTCCGCCCCTGGGACCCACTGAGCGATCTCCCTCGCCAGGGGCGGCTCGGGTCGGGTGTCGGCGACGCGAAGGCGAGCGCCCAAGCGGTGGAGATAGCGCACCGCCGAGCGCCCGGTAAGGCCCGCGCCCACCACCAGCACCCGCCTGCCGGCAAGCTCCATGGCCGCTTCATTCATCGCAGCTTCAAGGTGGACAACCCAAAGAGCACTAGCATCATCGTGATGATCCAGAAGCGCACGGGCGGGTTCTGGTGTCGGCCGCGCCCGCGCGCTTCACGCTCGGCTCCCCTCACGTGAGCCTCCCCCGAACCTGCCCGCTCGTGCGCTTCTCCCACGTTCACCTCAGCTTCAAGGTGGACAACCCAAAGAGCACTAGCATCATCGTGATGATCCAGAAGCGCACGGGCGGGTTCTGGTGTCGGCCGCGCCCGCGCGCTTCACGTTCGGCTCCCCTCACGTGAGCCTCCCCCGAACCTGCCCGCTCGTGCGCTTCTCCCACGTTCACCTCAGCTTCAAGGTGGACAACCCAAAGAGCACTAGCATCATCGTGATGATCCAGAAGCGCACGACCACCTGGTTCTCCTTCCAACCCTTGAGCTCGTAGTGGTGGTGCAGGGGCGCCATGCGGAAGATGCGTTTTCCGGTGAGCTTGTAGGAGGCCACCTGCAGCATCACCGACAGGGTCTCCACCACGAACACCCCGCCCATGATGAACAGCACGATTTCCTGGCGCACGATCACCGCGATCACCCCCAGCGCCGCGCCCAGGGCGAGCGCCCCCACGTCGCCCATGAACACCTCGGCCGGGTAGGCGTTGAACCACAGGAACGCGAGCCCCGCGCCCCCCAGCGCCCCGCAGAACACCGCCAGTTCCCCGGCCCCCGGAATGTAGGGGACGCCCAGGTAACGGGAGAACACCGAGTGGCCGGCCACGTAGGCGAAGATGGCCAGCGCCCCGCCGATCATCACCGTGGGCATGATGGCCAGCCCGTCCAGGCCGTCGGTCAGGTTCACCGCGTTGCTCGTGCCGACGATCACGAAATAGGCGAGGATCACGAACCCCACCGTGCCCAGGGGAATCGCCACCTCCTTGAAGAAGGGGACGATCAGCTCGGTCTGAGCCGGCAGGGTGGCCGAATAGGCGAGATAGAGCGCCACCGCCAGGGCGACCGTGGACTGCCAGAAATATTTCGCCCGGGCCGAAAGGCCCTTGGGGTTGCGGTGCACTACCTTGCGGTAGTCGTCCACCCAGCCGATCAGGCCGAAGCCCAGGGTGGCGAGGAGCACCGCCCAGACGTAGCGGTTGGTGAGGTCCGCCCACAGCAGGGTGGTGACCGCGATGGACACCAGGATCAGCGCGCCCCCCATGGTGGGCGTGCCGGCCTTGGCGAGGTGGGTCTGGGGGCCGTCGTCCCGCACCGCCTGGCCGATCTTGTAGGCGGTGAGCTTACGGATCATGGCCGGGCCGACGATGAAGGAGATGATGAGGGCGGTGAGGGCCGCCAGCACCGTGCGCAGGGTGATGTAGCTGAACACGTTGAACGCCCGGACCTCCTGGGCGAGCCACTGAGTGAGGAGGAGGAGCATGTCTACCTCCCGCCCGTCCCGGCGTCGGCGCTTAAGCCCTGCACCACCCGCTCCATGCGCATGAAGCGCGACCCCTTGACCAGCACCGTGACGCCGGGGGCGAGCCGGTTCTCCACTTCCGCGAGCAGCTCTTCGATGCGCTCGAAGTGCCGGGCGCCGGGGCCGTAGGCCTGCACCGCATGCCGGGTGAGCTCTCCCAAGGCATACAGCCCTTCGATGCGGGCCTTCCGGGCGGCACGGCCGATCTCCTCGTGCAGCGGCACCGCGCTCTGGCCCAGCTCCCCCATGTCCCCCAGCACCAGGAGCCGGGTGCCGGGGGCGGCCGAAAGCACCGCCAGGGCCGCCTTCACCGAATCCGGGTTGGCGTTGTAGGTGTCGTCGATCAAGGTGGCCCCGTGGATGGCGGGAAGGCGCTTGAGCCTCCCCGGGATGCCGTGGAAGCGGGCGAGGCCCCGCCCGATGACCTCGGGGGGCACCTCCAGGGCGACCGCCGCGGCGGCGGCAGCCAAGGCGTTGCGCGCGTTGTGCAAGCCCGGCACCGCCAGCCGGGTCCGGACGCGCCCGCTCGGGAGCCTGAGCTTCAGTTCGATCGCCTCCGGTTGCAGCGCCACTTCGGCGCTCACCGCCGCGGGATGGTCCAGCCCAAAATCGATGATCCGGTGCCGGCCGGCCAGCGCCCGCCACAGCTCTGCATGGGGATCGTCGGCGTTGATCACGGCGACGCCCCCGGCCCGCAAGCCCTGGAAGATTTCCCCTTTCGCCCGGGCCACCGCCTCCACCGACCCCAATCCTTCCAGGTGGGCGCGCCCGGCGTTGTTCACCAAGGCGACCGTGGGCTCGGCGAGCTGGGTGAGGTAGGCGATCTCCCCGGGATGGTTCATGCCCATCTCCACCACCCCGTAGCGGTGCCCTTCCCGCAGCCGCAGCAGGGTGAGGGGGACGCCCACGTCGTTGTTCAGGTTGCCCCGGGTGGCCAGCACCGCCTCGGCGGACGAAGCCGCCTCGGCCAGCACCGCGGCCAGCATCTCCTTGACCGTGGTCTTGCCGTTGCTGCCGGTCAGGGCCACCAGGGGAATGGAAAACCGCTTCCGCCAGGCGCGGGCCAGCCGTCCCAGGGCGAGGCGAGTATCCTGCACCACCAGGAGCGGCAGGGGCGCCGCCCCGGCGCCCTCCGTCCAGGCCTGCTCCACCAGGGCCGCCGCGGCGCCCCGCTCGGCGGCGGCGACAACGAAGGCGTGGCCGTCGAAGCGCGGCCCCCGCAGGGCGACGAAAAGCTCACCCGGAGCCACGGTGCGGCTGTCGGCGGAAACGCCGGTGAAGGGCACGTCGGCCCCTTTGAGGGCGCCGTCGACAGCCCGAGCCGCCTGCTGGAGATCCATCATGGCTTCCCGCCTCTCCATGCCGCCAGGGCCCGCCCCGCCACTTCCGCGTCGCTGAACGGCCGCCGCTCGCCTCCCACCTCCTGGTACTGCTCGTGGCCCTTGCCGGCGATCAGCACCACGTCCCCGGGACGGGCCCGCCCGACCGCCTCGAAGATGGCGCCGGCCCGGTCCTCGATCACCCGATGGTTCGCCCCGGCCCCGCCCACGATGTCGGCGATGATCTGGCTCGGAGGTTCGCCCCGGGGGTTGTCGCTGGTCACGATGACCTCGTCGGCGTAGCGAGTGGCCACGGCGCCCATCAGGGGCCGCTTGCCCCGGTCTCGCTCGCCGCCGCAGCCGAACACGCAGATGAGCCGCCCGGCGGGCCGGGCCATCATGTCCCGCAACGCGGCGAGCACCTTGGCCAGGGCGTCGGGGGTGTGGGCGTAGTCGATCACCACCAGGGGCCGATCGCCTCCTCCCAACTGCTGCAGCCGCCCGGGGGCCGGGCGCACCGTCCCGAGGGCGGACAAGGCTTGAGGAAGCGCTATCCCACTGGTGATGAGGGTGGCGGCCACCGCCAGAAGGTTTTCCGCGTTGAAGCGCCCGAGCAGAGGGCTCTCCAGCACGCCGGCACCGGAAGGGGCGCCTGTCTGCCTGCTAGGCAGGCGCACCTCGAGCCGGATCCCTCGCTCAGAAAGTTCCAGCAGATGGCCTCGCACCATGGGCACCCCCAGGCGATCGGCGCTCCAGGCGCCATCGTCGGTCAAGCCGTAGCCCAGCACCGGAACCTCCCCGCCCCGCAGCTCTTCGGCGATGTGGCCGCCGAAGGGGTCGTCCAGGTTGAGCACGGCCCGCTTCAAGCCCGGCCATTGGAACAGGCGCAGCTTCGCCCGGGCGTAGGCCTCCATGGTGCCGTGGTAGTCCAGGTGGTCCCGGGACAGGTTAGTGAACAGGGCGACGGAGAACTCGACCCCGTTCACCCGTTCCTGGACCAGGGCGTGGGAGGAGACCTCCATGGCCACGGCCTGGGCGCCCGAGTCCCGGAACCGGGCCAGGAGCCGCTGCACGGCGACGGGATCGGGGGTGGTGGTGGCCGCCGGCTCCAGCGCCCCGGGAAAACCGCTGCCCAGGGTGCCGATGACCGCCGCCGGGCGCCCGGCCGCCGCCAACGCCTGGGCGATCCAGTGGGTGCAGGACGTCTTGCCGTTGGTCCCGGTCACCCCGATCACCGAGAGCACCCGGGACGGATGACCGTAGACGTGGGCCGCGAGCCAACCCGCCATGCCCCGCAAGCCGTGCACACCCCGGTTGGGAACCCGCCACGCCGGGTCCCAGCGGAAACCCTCCCTTTCCCACAACACCGCCGCCGCGCCCCGGGCGATCGCCTGGGGGATGTAATGGCGACCGTCCTGGCGCTCGCCGGGATAGGCGAGAAACGTGTCCCCCGGCTCGAGAGCCCGGCTGTCGATGCACACGCTCTTCACTTCCACGCCGAGACCCTGCAGGGCTTCCTGCACGGGCGCCGGAAGCCCCGCGAGACCGCGATCATCGGCGCTGAGCCGGGCGCAGTTCACACTTCCTCCCGCACGAGGACCAGCTCCTCCGGGGCGAGCAGCCCTGGATCCATGGGGGCGTCGGGCGGCACGTCCAGCATCCGCAGGGCCCCCTCCACCACCCGGGCGAAGATCGGGGCGGCCACCACCCCGCCGTAATATCCCCCCGCCCGGGGCTCGTCCACCATCACCGCCACCACCAGCCGGGGGCGGCTCGCCGGGGCGAAACCCACGAACGAGGACACGTAGAGGTCGGGAGCGTAGCGGCCGTCCACCAGCTTGTGGGCGGTGCCGGTTTTCCCCGCCACCCGGTAGCCCAGCACCCGGGCGGACGGCGCCGTGCCGCCGGGCTGGACCGCCAGCTCCAGCATGTCCCGCACGGCCCGGGCCACCTGGGGCGAAAACACCCGCTCCCCGGCCGCCGGCGCCTCCGCCTTGAGGAAGGAGACGGGCAGGAGCCTGCCGTCGGTGGCAAACACCGTATAGGCGCGGGCGAGCTGCAGGAGGCTCACCGAGATGCCGTGGCCGTAGGATAGGGTGGCCTGCTCGATGGGGCGCCAGCTCTGGTAAGGGCGCAGCCGGCCGCTCACTTCTCCCGGGAAACCCGATCCCGAAGGGGTGCCGAAACCCACCCGTTCCAGGGTGCTCCACAATTCCTTGGCCGGCAACGCCAGCGCCATCTTGGCCGCGCCCACGTTGCTCGACTTCTGCACCACCTCGGCGACGGTGAGAATGCCGTGGGGGTGGGCGTCCCGCACCGTGGCCGGGCCGATGGTGAGGGATCCGGGCCGGGTATCGATGGGGGTCGCACTCCGGTAGCGGCCGGAGGCGAGGGCCGCCGCCACGGTGAAGGGCTTGAGCGTCGAGCCCGGCTCGAAGGCGTCAGTCACCGCCCGGTTGCGCACCCGGGAAGGCTTGGCCTGGGCCCGGTCGTTGGGGTTGTAGCTGGGCACGTTGGCCAGGGCCAGCACCTCGCCGGTCACACCGTCCAGCACCACGATCCCGCCGGCCCGGGCCCGATGCTTCTCCACCGCCTGCTTGAGCTCCCGGTACGCCAGGTACTGGATACGCCGGTCCACCGAGAGGGTGAGATCCTGCCCCGGCTTTGGCTCCCGCAGGCTCCGCACGTCCTCCACCACCCGGCCCAGCCGGTCCTTGATCACCCGCCGGCTGCCGGGCACGCCCTTGAGCAGATCCTGGTAGGCCAGCTCGATCCCCTCCTGGCCGTCGTCGTCCACGTTGGTGAAGCCGATCAGATGGGCCGCGGCCTCCCCGGACGGGTAGTAGCGGCGGTACTCCCGCTGCAGGAAAACCCCTTCGATCTGGAGCGCGGCCACCCGAGCGGCGGCCTCCGGAGAGAGATGTCGCTTCAAGTACACGAACCCCCGGTCCGGGTTTTCCCGGATCCGGGCGAGCAGCGCCCGGGGATCCATCTCCAGGATGGCGGCCAGCTTGCCCAGGACGCTCCCCTCCTGGGGCACATCCTCCGGGCTTGCCCAGACCGATTCCACCGGCGTGCTCACCGCCAGGGGCTCCCCGTGGCGATCCAGGATCCGGCCCCGGTGGGCGCTCACCTCCACCACCCGCAGGAAGCGCGCCTCCCCCTTTTGCTGCAGGAAGTCCGTCTTCACCGCCTGGAGGTAGGCGGCCCGCCCGGCGAGCCCGGCGAAGGCGGCGAGAAACAGCATGAGCACCAGGCTGGCCCGCCAGCGCGGCAGCCGCAGCCCGTACCCGGTCAGGTTCTCCGGGGTCATCGCCTCTCCTCGGCCGCCCCGGGGGCAAGGCGCAGGACCCGCACCCGGGAAGGCGGCGGCGGCTGCATGCCCAGGCTCTTGGCGGCCAGCCGCTCGATGCGGGCATGGGTCGCCCAAGTGCTCTGCTCGAGCTGGAGCTGGCCCCATTCCTCGTCCAGGCGCTTAGCTTCCCGCCGTTCCTTCTCCAGCTCCGCAAACAGCTTGCGCGCCTTGTGTTGCCCGGTCACAACACCCAGCGCGCAGGCCAAGAGAACCGCGAACAGGATGAGATTCAAGCGGGTCAAGGCGAGCCCCCGGCCGACTCGAACGAAGCTGGGCTCGTAGGGCGCGTCGTTCCCATGTTGGAGATCCTTCGCGGCATGGAATTCGAAGGCAGGAGGGTCATCCCAGGCGCTCGGCGGTCCGCAGGATCGCGCTGCGGGCGCGGGGGTTGGCCGCCACTTCCGCCGGGCTCGGTCGCACTGGCCGACCGACGATGCGCGCCCGGGGGGCGGGCAGCTCGTCGGCGCGCAGGGGCAGCCGCGCCGGGATCCCGCCGGGGCGCGCGACGGTCTGCAGGAAGCGCTTGACGATCCGGTCTTCGAGGGAATGGAAGCTGATCACCACCAACCGTCCTCCGGGATTGAGGAGCTCGAGGGCCTGCTCCAGTGCTAACGGCAGCTCCTCAAGCTCCTGATTGATGAAAATCCGTAAAGCCTGAAAAGTCCGCGTCGCGGGGTCCTGACCGGGCTCCCGCGTCCGGACAGCCTGGGCCACGATGGCCGCGAGCTCCCGGGTCGTCGCGATGGGCCTGCGTGCTCGAGCCGCAACAATCGCTCTTGCAATCTGTTTAGCAAACCGTTCTTCGCCATAGCGCTTCACCACCTCCCCGATTTCTCGTTCCGTTGCCCGGGCGAGCCACTGCCCCGCGCTCATGCCTTCCCCTGGATCCATGCGCATGTCCAGGGGTCCCTCCAGCCGGAAGCTGAATCCCCGGGCCGCGTCTTCCAGCTGGGGCGAAGAGACCCCCAAGTCGAAGAGCACCCCATCCACCCGCTCCACCCCCAGCGCCCGCGCCGCTTCCGCGAGGCGCGAGAACCGGCTGTGGACCGCTTCCAGCCGGGGATCCGGGAAGGCCTTCGCGGCCCGCACCGCCTCGGGGTCCCGGTCCAGGGCGATCAGGCGCCCTTCGGATCCCAGGCGGGCGAGGATGGCCCTGCTGTGCCCCCCGCGGCCGAAGGTGGCGTCCACGTAGACGCCCGCCGGCCGGATGCGTAACGCCTCCATCGCCTCGTCCACCAGGACGGGGCGATGGACCGGGGCCTCGCTCACAGGGAGAATCCATCCAGCTCCGGCGGAATCCCGCCGTCCTTGAAAGCCAGCGCCTCCTCCATCAACCGATCCCACTGCTGGGCGTCCCACAGCTCGAATTTGTTCCCCTGGCCCACTAGCACCACGTTCTTGTCCAGACCGGCGAATTGGCGCAGCGGCGGTGGTACGAGGAAACGGCCAGCCGAGTCCAACTCGGCGTCGTTGGCGTTACCCACGAGCAGGCGCTGCAGCGTGCGCGTCTTGGGGTTGAAGCTGGACAGGCCGTTCAGCTTGCGCTCGATGGGCTCCCACTCGGGAAGGGGATAGATCAGAAGACAGCGGCTCGGATCCGCGGTGATGACCAGCTTGCCGTCGCACTGGGCGAGCAGGCTCTCCCGGTAACGGGCGGGCATGGCGAGCCTCCCTTTGCCGTCCAGGCTGAGCTGGGCAACCCCGCGGAACATGACATCCCCTTTGCGCCATGGCGAAATCTCCCACTTTTTCCCAGATTCCGCCACTTTCTCCCACTTCTCCGCACTATAGGAGAAAAAAGATACCCGGTCAAGCGCAAGACCCTGGGTTTCTGTTTTTTCGACAAACACTTAAAGCTGCGCCGGGGATGCCCGCACGACGGGGATTTCCTTGCCATTTGAAGCGGATAGAAAGGATCCGGGGGGGCGGCCGATGCTTAGGGCATCGCGGGCGAAAGAAAGGAAAGGAGAAGCTGGCCGATAAGCCGGGTTCTGTCAGGGAGGGATTCCTCCCTGGGCAGCCATTCCTCTAGGCGCCGGGTTGCCCCGACGCTCTAGCGGCCTACCCGGGAACGACAGCGCGGGCCACGCTCGAGTCCCCCTATTTGGCCTTGCTCCGGATGGGGTTTGCCGTGCCGTCCGTGTTACCACGGACGCGGTGGGCTCTTACCCGCGGCCGGCTCGCGCCGGCCGCCGCGCCTCGTCGAGACGACGCGCACCGTTTCACCCTTGCCGGCGTGGATCGGTTCACGCTTGGGCGGTTTGTTCTCTGTTGCACTCCGGCCTGAACGAAGCCTGCCGGCCCGAAGGCGCTTCAAGGCGCCTCCTCCACCGACCTTCGGGGTCAAAGGGCTGCTCCAGCCTTTTCCCCACGTCCACCCACAGGCTCGTCTGCGCCGAAGTATCGCGAGGGTCGCGACACTTTCCATGGCCTCACGGCCTCCGGCCATTAGCCGGCATCCTGCCCTATGGAGCCCGGACTTTCCTCTCCCCGGGGATGGAACCCCCAGGCAGCGGCTGCCTGGCCAGCTTCCCATGAAATGATACCACCGAATTCTTGACTAATTGAGTAGGCTTAACTAGCCAAGAAGTAGGAACGGCGCGCCCGTTGGGCGCGCCCCGATCGTTGGAACACGGTCCAAGGAGGCAACCGATGAGACGACGGCTCTATTTCGTGCTGCCGGACGTGGCATCCGCCCGCAAGATGCTGGACGATCTGCTCCTTGCCAGGATCGAAGAGCGCCATATCCGTTTCCTTGCCAAGCGGGGCACCCTTCCGCCCGATTTGCCCGAGGCGACGGTATTCCAGAAAACCGACCTGGTGCACGGCGCCGAGCTTGGCATGGCCATCGGTGGCGTGGCGGGGGTGCTCGGGGGCCTAGTGGTGGTCTTCTTCCCGCCCGAAGGCGTGTCCCTGCAGCTCGTGACCATCCTGGTGACGGCCCTGCTCGGCGCCCTTTTCGGCGCCTGGGTGGCGAGCCTGGCCGCCTCGGCGGTGCCCAACTCCCGCTTGAAGCCCTTCGAAAAGGACATCGAAGCGGGCAAGGTCCTGATGATCGTGGACGTGCCCTTCCGCCGCACCCACGAGATCATGGAGCTGGTCCATCGCACCCATCCCGAGGCGAGCGACCACGGAGTCGAGCCCACCTTCCCCGCCTTCCCGTAATTCGAAGAAACCCGGGCCTGCCCATTGGCAGGCCCGAAGCCGGCTCAATCGGCGATGCGCCAGGCGATCCGCTCGCCGGCCCGCAAGGGAATGACCGCATCATCGCCCAGGGGGTAAGCCTCGGGCACGCTCCAGGGCTCCCGCACCAGGGTGAGGGTGCTCGGGTTTCTGGGCAGCCCATAGAACGCGGGCCCGTGGAAACTGGCGAAGGCTTCTAGCCTCTCCAGCGCCCCCGCCGCCTCGAACGCCTCCGCGTAAAGCTCCAGGGCGGCGTGGGCCGTGTAGATCCCGGCGCAGCCGCACGCCGCCTCCTTGGCCCGGCGGGAATGGGGGGCGCTGTCCGTGCCGAGAAAGAACTTGGGCTCCCCGCTCACGGCCGCGGCGATGAGCGCCTGCCGGTGGCGTTCGCGCTTGAGCACCGGCAAGCAATAGTGGTGGGGCCTCAATCCTCCTTCGAACAGCCGGTTGCGGTTCATGAGCAGGTGATGGGCCGTGATGGTGGCCGCCACCCGGGGGGGCGCCTGGCGCACGAAGCGCACCGCCTCCTCCGTGGTGATGTGCTCCAGCACCACCTTGAGCCGAGGATGGCGTTCCACCAGGGGCGCCAGCACCCGGTCGATGAAGACCGCCTCCCGGTCGAACACGTCCACCGCCGGGTCCGTCACTTCCCCGTGCACCAGCAGCGGCATGTTGAGGCGAGCCATCTCCTCCAGCGCTTCCTCGCAGCGGCGCACATCGCTCACCCCCGCTTCCGAGTGGGTGGTGGCGCCGGCGGGATAGAGCTTCACTGCGTACACCGCTGCGCTCTCCCGGGCCTCCCGGATGTCCGAGGCGCGGGTGGCCTCGGTGAGATAAAGCGTCATGAGGGGAGTGAAATCGACCCCCGGGGGGCACGCCGCCAGGATCCGCGCCCGGTAGGCGAGGGCCTGGGCCGCCGTGGTAACAGGGGGCTGCAGGTTGGGCATCACGATGGCGCGGGCGAAGCGGCGCACGGTATGGGGCAGCACCGCCGCGAGCGACGGCCCGTCCCGCAGATGCAGGTGCCAGTCGTCCGGGCGGGTGAGGGTCAGGCGATCCACGGGCATTCTGAAGGACAGGACGGCGCCATTATACGGCGGGCGGTCGAGCGCCGGCCGGCCACAGCGGCTGGTGCAGCTACGCCTCCCGCCCCCGCTTCATGGCCCTCGCCTGGACGTACAGGGCCTGCCGGTCACTCCCCGTCAATTTGGCCGCCACCGCGGCGGCCCGACTCAAGGGCAGCTCTTCCACCAGGGCCGCGAGAAGGCGCGCGGCGTCCAGGGGAACCGAAGGCTCCTCCCGAGGCCCGCGTCCGTGGACGATGAGGACGAACTCCCCGCGCACACGAGCCGGATCGGCCTCGAGCCAGGCCGCGAGCTCCCCCGCGGCGCCCTCGCGAAACGCCTCATGGACCTTGGTCAGCTCCTTGGCCAGGGTGATGGGGCGCTCCTGGCCCAGGACTTCCCCGATGGCCCGAAGGCTCGCCACGATGCGGTGGGGCGCCTCGTAGAACACGATGGCAAAAGGAAGCGGGGCCAGGGCGGCCAGGGCTTCCCGGCGCGCCTTGGGCCGGGCGGGAAGAAACCCGTAAAAGAGGAACGGCCCATCCGAGAGGCCGGCGGCGGAAAGGGCGCACACCGCGGCGTTCGCCCCCGGCACCGGAACGACCGGGTAACCGCTGCGGCGCGCCTGCGCCACCAGGTGCGCACCGGGATCGCTCACGGCGGGCGTGCCCGCGTCGCTCACCAGCGCCACCGAATGGCCGGCTTCGAGCAGGCTCAAGACCGTTTGCGCGGCCCGCCGCTCGTTGTGCTCGTGAAGCGCGAGCAAGCGCTTCGACAGGCCGTAATGCGCAAGCAACCGGGCGGTCACCCGCGTGTCCTCGGCGGCCACCGCCTCCACCGCGGTCAGCACGTCGAGCGCTCGAAAGCTCAGGTCGCGAAGATTTCCCACGGGGGTGGCCACCACATATAATGTGCCTTTCGCGGGCTCGGCGTCCTTCGAATGCAACGTCTGTTCCTGCTCCTTGCTGCGCTCGTCCTCGGACTATACGGCAACCCCGCCGCCCCCGCCAACGAACATCGCCCCTTCTTCGAAACGCCCTGGAACGCCCCCCGCATCCTCCAGGCCACGGCGGGCACCGACGGCGGTGGACAGGCAGGCGCTTGGGGCACGGTCGCCCACGTGGCGCTGCTGCTGCCCCTCAAGTCCGCCGACTTCGCCCCGGCGGCGGAAATGGTGCGCCTGGGCTTCCTGGTGGCGGCGGAAAGTGACAAGAAGGCGGCCTTTCCCGTGCGCGTGTATCCCACCCGAGCGGACACCGGCAGCATCCTCACCGCCTACGAAGACGCGGTCCGCAACGGCGCGGCGACGGTGGTGGGCCCCCTCACCCGGGACGGGGTCGGGACCCTCGCGGCGAGCGGCCTAGTAAGCGTGCCCACCCTGGCGCTCAACACCATCGACGCGCCCGGCGTCTCCCTGCCTCGGGAGCTTTATTTCTTCGGGCTCAACGTGGAGAGCGAGGCCCGGCAGGTGGTGCAGCTCGCCTTCACGCCGCAGCGCTCCAGGGCTTTCGTGATCAGCGCCGACACGGGGCTCGCCCGGCGCGTGCACGAGGCCTTCGTGCGGGCCTGGCTTGCCGCAGGCGGCTCGGTGGCGGGCGAGTTCTTCCCGCTTTCCGGCGGCCCCGAGGCCTGGGCTGCGCTGCGCCGCCACGCAGCCGCCCCCGACGGCATCGTCTTCCTCGCCCTGGAGCACGACAAAGCCCGGCTGATCCGCCCCTATCTGGACCCGGCCATGCCGGTTTTCGCCACGTCCCTGGTCTACGCCCGCGCCAACGACCCGGTGGGGAATTTCGACTTGAACGGCGTGCAGTTCGTGGACATGCCCTGGCTGCTCACCCCCGGGCATCCTGGGGTTATGGCCTATCCCCGGCCCAATCCCGCGGTGAGCGTGGACCTGGAGCGCCTCTACGCCTTGGGGATAGACGCCTACCGGCTGTCGCTGGAAATCGCTCGCCTGCCCGAGCCCGGCACCCTCCGCCTCACCGGGGTCTGCGGCGAGCTGCGGCTCAACGAGGAGCGCCAGTTCGAACGCCTGCTCCTGCCCGCCCAGTTCGACGGCGGCCAGGTGCGGGTGCTGCGGAGGCTGCCATGACCCTGGGCCGCGGCCGGGACGCCGAGCGCCGCGCCGCGCGCTGGCTCGAGGGCCAAGGGCTCGCCCTGGTGGAATCCAATTACCGTTGCCGCTTCGGCGAGATCGACCTCATCATGCGCGAGGGCGCGCAGCTCATCTTCGTGGAGGTGCGCATGCGCGCCCGGCCGGGCTATGGCGGAGCGGCGGCCAGCATCGACCGGCGCAAGCGCGAGAAGCTCGTGCGGGCGGCGCGCCATTACCTGTCGCGCCTCCCGCAAGCGCCGGCGTGCCGCTTCGACGCGGTGCTGATGGACGGCGAAGGAGAGCCCCAGTGGATACGGGCGGCGTTCGACGGCGAGTAAAGGAGTGCGCCTCGAGCCGCCGCCCCGCCTCCGGACGACATTCCCTTCCCTTTCTATGACTTTGCCCCCATGGACCTGATCAAGCGCATCAACGGTCACTTCACCGAGAGCGCCCGGCTCAAGCTGGAAGCGGTGCACGCGCTGGCGGCGCCCATCGCCGCCGCCGCCGAGCGCATGGCCCAGTGCCTGACCCGAGACGGCAAGATCCTCGCCTGCGGCAACGGCGGCTCGGCGGCCGACGCCCAGCACTTCTCCGCGGAGCTGCTCAACCGCTTCGAGATGGAGCGGCCGGCGCTGGCCGCGGTGGCCCTCACCACCGATTCTTCCACCCTCACCTCGATCGCCAACGATTACGCTTTCGTCGAGGTGTTCTCGAAGCAGGTGCGCGCCCTCGGGCGTGCGGGCGACATCCTGCTCGCCATCTCCACCAGCGGCAACTCGCCCAACGTGATCGAAGCGATCAAGGCCGCCCACGAGCGGAACATGGCCGTGGTGGCCCTCACCGGGCGCTCCGGGGGCAAGATGGCGGAACTTCTGCGCCCTTCCGACATCCACCTTTGCGTCCCGAGCCAGAGCACCGCCCGCATCCAGGAGGTTCACATCCTGGCGCTGCATTGCCTGTGCGACGCCATCGACTGTCTTTTACTGGGAGTGGAGTAACCGATGCATAAAAACCTCATCCTCGTCGCCCTTGTCCTGCCCCTGGTCTCGGCCTGCGCGCCGGCGGTGATCGCCACCGGCGCGGGGGTCGCCGCCTACTCGGCCGTGGACCGGCGCACCACCGGCGTGCAGGTCGAAGACCAGGCCATCGAGCTCAAGGCCGCCAACCGCATTAGCCAGAAGCTCGGCAACCGGGTGCACGTCAGCGTGACTAGCTTCAACCGCCACGTCCTGCTCACGGGGGAGGCGCCGACGGAAGAGCTGCGCCAGGAAATCGAGAACATCGTGCGCGGAGTGGAGAACGTGCGCGCGATCACCAACGAGATTGCCATCGCCAACCCGAGCTCTTTCGCCTCCCGCTCCAACGACACCTACATCACCTCCAAGGTCAAGGCCCGCTTCGTGGACAACGGCGTGTTCAATCCCCTGCATGTGAACGTCACCACCGAAAACGGGGTGGTCTATCTCATGGGGCTGGTCACCCGGAAAGAGGCGGAAAAGGCGGTGGAAATCGCCCGCACCACCGGGGGAGTGCGGAAGGTGGTCAAGGTGTTCGAATACCTGGACTGACCCGAGAAAGCGGCCGCAGGCCCCCCCATGTCCGCCGCCCCGCCCGGCTTCGAGGCCAAGATCTGCCGGCCAGACGAGCTCCCTTCCCGGCTTGCCGCCATGCCCCGCCCGCTGGTGTTCACCAACGGGTGCTTCGACCTGCTGCACCGGGGCCACGTCACCTACCTGGCCGAGGCCAAGTCCTTGGGCGCGAGCCTGCTGGTCGCCTTGAATACGGACGAGTCGGTGCGACGCCTGGGCAAGGGGGACGAGCGTCCCATCAACCCGCTGGAAGACCGTATGGCGGTGATCGCCGCCCTGGGTTGCGTGGACCTGGTGACCTGGTTCGACGAGGACACGCCCCTTGCCCTGATCCTGCGGCTCCGCCCCGAGGTCCTGGTGAAAGGGGGCGACTGGCCGGTGGAAGGCATCGTGGGGGCACGGGAAGTTTTGGGCTGGGGCGGGCGAGTGGTCTCCATCCCGTTCCACTTCCACCGCTCAACCACCGCCATCATCGACCGCATCCGCGGCCGGCGCTGACGGGCCGCAAGGCGACCGGCGCCTTCCTGACCGCCCGCGCCCTTTACCCCGAACCGGGTAAATCCCCAGGGGCCCGGGCGAGTTTCACGACACAGGAAGAATGCGGATTCTCTCCGGGTGGAGCTGTTGCTGGAGCAGTTCCGGCTCCCCTCCCCCGCCGGACGGCCCCAGCACCAGATAGCCGGCCAGCGCCAAGTTGGCGGCGAGGAGCCACCAGAACAAGGACCTCATGGGCCGGCCTCCTCCTGGGCGATGCACACCACGCCTTCCAGGACCAGGTGCTCGACGATCTCCACGGGCAGCCTCAAATGGGCGCGAACCAGCTCCCCGTCTCCGCCGGCCAGCAGGATCGAAGGCGGTGCCCCCAGGTCCTCCTCGAATCGGGCCGCCACGTGTTCCACCGCCCCCACCAGGGCAACCAGCGCCCCGCTGTAGACCGCGTTGGCCGTATTCTTCGGATACCAATCGAATCGGCCCGGCCCCCGGTCGAGGGCGGCGGAGCGCTCCGCCAGGGCTTGGCGCATGAGGGCGTGCCCCGGAACGATCATCCCGCCGCGAAAATGGCCCTCGTCGTCCAGCATGTCCACCGTCATCGCGGTGCCGGCGTTCACCACCAGGCAGGCACGTCCCCGCCGCCGCCAGGCGGCGATCACCGCGGCCCAGCGGTCCGCCCCCAGTTGTCCCGGATCGGCATAGCCGTTGCTCACCCCGCACTGGAACGGCCGCGGGAGGATCTCGATCAGCGCCGCGCCCCAGTGGTCGGCGAGCCGGCTCGCCGCCGTTCCGGTCTCGGGCCCGGCGACGTTGCAAATGGCCACCCGCTCCGGGCGCGTGAACCGTCCCGGCAGCTCGCCGAGCACCGCCGCCGCATCCGTCGTAGCTCCGGACCCCAAGGCTGCCCAGCGCCTGCCATCGTGCAGCCCCCATTTGATGCGGGTGTTGCCCGCGTCGATGGCGAGAATCAAGGGCGTCCCTCCCCATCGACCGCGGGCCGCAAGCTCACCTCCCCGGCGGCAAGCCGCCGGCGCCCTCGGCCCGTGTCCAGGATGAGCTCGCCCCCCTCTCCCACGCCCCAGACGATCCCCTCTTCGGCCCGGCCGTCCGGCATCGTCACCCGTACCGGCCGGCGGTGATACGCGTGCAGGGCCTCCCATTCGCGGCGCCGGGGCGCGAACCCTTCCGCCGCGAATCGCTCGAGGGTCGAGTTGAGCTCGATCAGCAGGGCCGCCAGCAGCCGGTTGCGATCAGGCCTGAAGCCCAGGACCGACGCCAGGCCGGCCACCGGCTGCCCGGCCCGCACCGCCAGGTCGGCGGGCACTTGCAGGTTGAGGCCGACGCCGATGACCGCCGCGGTCGGCCCCAGAGCGTCCCCCTGCACTTCGATCAGGATGCCGGCCAGCTTCCTGCCGCGATGCAAGAGGTCGTTCGGCCACTTGAGCTCGATCCCCCGGGCGCCCTGTCCCTCCAAGGCCAGGGCGATGGCCAGCCCCACCGCCAGACTCAAGCCTCCGAGCGCACCGGCGCCGCGCTCGAACCGCCACAGCAAGGAGAAAGCGAGAGAGCCCCCCAGCACCCCGTACCAGGGGCGCCCCGCCCGTCCCCGTCCAGCCGTCTGCACCTCGGCGGCAAGGGTCAAGCCGTGGGGCGCTCCCAGAGCCGCCCGGGCAAGCAGCTCGGTGTTGGTGGAAGCCACGCAATCGAGCACCTGCAGCGTAAGCGGCACGCCGGCCTCAGCCAGCAGGCGTTCGATGATCTCCTCGTCGAGCCATTGGATCGGCTCGGCCAACTGATATCCGTGCCCCGGCACTCGATGGACCTGGATCCCCAGTACGTCCATGTCCCGCAGGGCGTTCCACACCGTGCCGCGGGAGACGCCCAGCTCGCGGGCGATGGCTTCACCGGAATGAAAGCGCCCGTCCGCCATCAGGCGCAACACGGGCAAGCTCAGGGGCTTCATGATCCCCAACCGTTGCTCCCCCGGCACTTCGGCATCATCTCAGGGCGTCTTCGTGAAATATCCGGGCTTAAGCTTAGGGAGGGAGGGCAAGACGTGTAAAGCCGCAGCCCCGGCTCAAAATGCCGAAGGCCCCGTGAGGGGCCTTCGGCGCTTTGTGGGGGTGCCTGGCGGTGACCTACTTTCGCGGGGGATAGCCCCCCACTATCATCGGCGCGGCGCCGTTTCACGGCCCT
>NZ_JBRBEM010000017.1:0-101201 GCF_052805615.1 Pelomicrobium sp. P1 | reverse complement strand
GGGAGGCCCAGGTGGAGCAGCTCGTGCAGGCGATGGCCGCCTTCGCCCCGCCCTCCATGGGCCAGGGAACGCTGCCGCCGCAGTACCAGCAGGCGCTCGAACCGGTGATCGCGGCGAACTGGCAGTAGACCGGCGCGCGGGAGGAGGGGTCACGGGCGACGGTTGGTCATGCCCCCGAACCGAGCGAGCCCCTCCGGATCCAGCACCGTCACCACTCCGTAGTCGGCGACGATCAAACCGGCCTTTTCCAGCACTTGCAGCGCTTGGTTGACTCGCTGGCGGGAGGCGCCCACCAGGTAGCCCAGCTCTTCCTGGGAAATCTGGATCTGGGGCTGGGCCGCCGGGTGCAGCAGGGGATTGAACAGGAGCGCCAGGGACCTCGCTACTCGCGCGTCCAGGTCGAGCAGCCGCTCGTGCTCCAGCATGCCGATGAAGTGGGCGAGCCGCTCGTTCAACTGGGTGAGGAGGAAGCGGTTGAAGGCGAAGCTCGTGTCCAGCAGCCAGTGGAAGGTGGCCTCGGGCATGAAGGCCATGCGGGAGGCGCGCAGCGCCACCACGTCGTAGCGGCGCGGCTCCCCTTTCAGCACAGAACCTTCCCCGAACCAGCTTCCCCCGGGAATGCCCGCCAGGGTGAACGACTTGCCGGAATCGGCGGTGCACTGGAGCTTGACAAGCCCCTCTACCACCCCCAGCCAGGCCCGGGAGGGCTCGCCCCGGGGGCAAATCAAAGCCCCCGGCCCGTAGTCCCGCACGACCGTGGAGGCTTTGACCCGGGCGAGCTGCTCGGCCGTGAGTTCCCGGGTCCAGGGGCTCAGGGCCAACATCTCATCGAGAGACCGCACGTGCTCAATTGTCAATGAAGTGACAGTGTACGGGGAAGATCCGCCCTAAGCTTTGTCTGAGCACACAATTTCGGCACGGGCGCATGCTGCGACGCAGTATGACCTCGGGATCCAGGCATAAAGGAGGCAGGGGGTTCATCGCTGGCGCAGGATGGGGGTCCGGAAGCCAGGCGTTCCGCTAGAATCGATCCTATCAGCGCCGGCCGTGGCGTAAGAGCAGGAGCGAGTCCATGAAGGTGCGGGAGCGTCCGTGGGCCATGGCGGGCAGGCGCCGGCTGGTCCCGTCCCAGGACGCGCAGGAGGAAATGCAGACCTTGGGAGTGCCGGGGGAGGCTCCGGACACTTTTCCCCGGCTGCTGCTGCACCACGTGGCAGTGCGGGGCGAGCGTCCCGCCATCCGGGAGAAGGACTACGGCATCTGGCAGACCTGGACCTGGCGCCAGGTGCTGGACGAAGTGCGGGCGATCGCTTGCGGGTTGGCGGCCGAGGGCTTCCAGCGCGGCCAGCGCCTGGCCATCATCGGGGAAAACCGCCCTCGGCTCTACTGGGCCATGGCGGCGGCCCAGGCCCTGGGCGGCATCCCGGTGCCCTTGTACCAGGACGCCGTGGCCCAGGAGATGGGCTACGTATTCCGGGACGCCGAAATCGGCTTCGCCATCGTGGAGGACCAGGAGCAGGTGGACAAGCTCCTGGAAATCCTGCCCGACTGCCCTTTTCTCAAGCGTATCTGCTACGACGACCCCCGGGGGCTGCGCCACTACCCCCAGCCGCAGCTCCAGAGCCTGGACGCCCTCGAGGCCCGGGGGCGTACCTTCGACCGGGAGCACCCGGATTTCTTCCTGCGGGAAATCGCCCTGGGCCGCGCGAGCGACACCGCGGCCCTGTTCTACACCTCGGGCACCACCGGCAACCCCAAGGGGGTGGTGCTCACCCACGACAACCTGATCAGCGCCGCCCGCATCGGCACCGAGATGGAGGGGCTCACCCCCGAGGAAGAGGTGCTCGCCTATCTGCCCATGGCCTGGATCGGGCAGAACATGTTCTCCTACGCCCAGGCCTACGTGGCGGGCTTCTGCGTGAGCTGCCCCGAGTCGGCCGACACGGTGCTCAACGATATGCGGGAGATCGGGCCGACCTATTACTTCGCGCCGCCCCGGGTGTTGGAGGCGCTGCTCACCCAGGTGACCATCCGCATGGATGACGCCGGCTGGCTCAAGCGCCGGATGTTCGACCGCTTTATGGAAATCGCCCGCCGGGTGGGGGGAAAGATCCTCGGGCGCCGGGAGCGGGTCTCCCTCCTCGACCGCCTGCTGTACCTGGCCGGCGACCTCCTGGTCTACGGGCCCTTGCGCAACGTGCTGGGCTTGAGCCGCATCAAAGTGGCTTATACCGCCGGGGAAGCCATCGGCGAGGACCTGTTCCAGTTCTATCGCTCCATCGGCATCAACTTGAAGCAGCTCTACGGCTCCACCGAAACCTCGGTCTTCGTGTGCGTGCAGCCGAACGGGCAGGTGAAACCCGACACGGTGGGCCCGCCGGTGAAGGGGGTGGAAGTGCGGATCGCTGACAACGGGGAGATCCTGGTGCGCTCCCCCGGGCTGTTCCAGGGCTATTACAACAACCCGGAGGCGACCGCCCAGGCCAAGGATCGGGAAGGATGGTTCCACACCGGGGACGCCGGCTACTTCGACGAGGACGGGCACCTGAAGATCATCGATCGCGCCAAGGACGTGGGGCGGCTGGCCGACGGCACCCTGTTCGCCCCCAAATATATCGAGAACAAGCTCAAGTTCTTCCCCTACATCAAGGAAGCGGTGGCTTTCGGCCACGGGCGCGACCGGGTGTGCGCCTTCATCAACATCGACATGGAGGCGGTGGGCAACTGGGCGGAGCGCCGGGGGCTGCCCTACTCCGGCTACACCGATCTCGCCGCCCAGCCCCAGGTCTACGACCTGATCCGGGAGTGCGTGGAAAAGGTGAACCGGGACCTATCCCTCGATCCCAAGCTCGCCGGCTCCCAGATCCACCGCTTCCTCATCCTGCACAAGGAGCTGGACCCGGACGACGGGGAGATCACCCGCACCCGCAAGGTGCGGCGGCGCTTCATCGCCGAGAGGTACGCCCCCCTGGTGGAGGCGCTCTACGCGGGCAGGGAAGAGTGCTACGTGGAGACCCAGGTGCGCTTCGAGGACGGGCGCACCGGCGTGCTCAAGGCCACGGCGCGCATCGCCGACGCCCGCACCTACAGCGTGGACCTGGCAAGAGCGGCCTCCTGATGAACGGCGAGCGCCGGTTCGGCCCTCCGATCCTCACCGTCGAAAACATCTCCCTCTCCTTCGGGGGCGTGAAGGCCCTGGACCGGGTGTCCTTCGAAGTGCGGGAGCGGGAGATCCTGGCCATCATCGGCCCTAACGGCGCGGGGAAAAGCTCCCTGCTCAACGTGATCAACGGGGTCTACCATCCCCAGGAAGGGACCGTGACCTTCCTGGGCAGGAAGCGCCACCGGGTGCGCCCCCACGAGGCCGCCGCCCAGGGCATCGCCCGCACCTTCCAGAACATCGCCCTGTTCAAAGGCATGAGCGTGCTGGACAACATCATGACCGGGCGCAACCTCAAGATGAAGACGGGCTTTCTCGCCCAGGCCCTCTACTGGGGCTGGGCCCAGCGGGAGGAAATCGAGCACCGCAAGAGGGTGGAGGAGATCATCGACTTCCTGGAGATCGAGCACATCCGCAAGACTCCGGTGGGAAGGCTTCCCTACGGGCTGCAGAAGCGGGTGGAGCTGGCACGGGCCCTCGCCGCGGAGCCTAAGCTGCTCCTGCTGGACGAGCCGATGGCGGGCATGAACCTGGAGGAGAAGCAGGACATGTGCCGCTTCGTGCTGGACGTGAACGACGAGTTCGGCACCACTATCGTGCTGATCGAGCACGACATGGGCGTGGTCATGGACATCTCGGACCGGGTGGTGGTGCTCGACTATGGGCGCAAAATCGCGGACGCAGCGCCCGATGAGGTGCGCAACAACCAAGCGGTGATCGACGCCTACCTGGGCGTGGCCCATTGAAGAGGATGACATGGCTTTTTTCATCGAAGTGCTGATCGGGGGCTTGCTTGCCGGCATCATGTATTCCCTGGTGGCCCTCGGCTTTGTCCTCATCTACAAGGCCTCCGGGGTGTTCAACTTCGCGCAAGGGGCGATGGTGTTTTTCGCCGCCCTCACCTGCGTGAGCCTGATCGAGCACGGCTGGAACTTCTGGTTGGCGGTGGGGGCGACCCTCGCCACGATGGTGCTGCTTGGGGTCCTGACGGAGCGCTTCATGCTGCGGCCCCTGGTGAACCAGCCGCCCATTGCGCTTTTCATGGCCACCATCGGCCTCACCTTCCTGCTGGAAGGCGTGGCCCAGCTCCTGTGGGGCTCCCAGCCCCACGGGCTCGACATCGGCATCCGCGACGTGCCGCTGGAGGTGCAAGGCGTGCTCATCAGCCAACTCGATCTCTTCGCCGCCGGCACCGCCGCGGTGCTGGTGACGGCGCTGGGGATATTCTTTAGCCGCACCAAGGTGGGGCGCGCCCTGCGGGCGGTGGCGGACGACCACCAGGCGGCCCTTTCGGTGGGCATTCCGCTGCAGCACATCTGGGCCATCGTGTGGGCGGTGGCGGGGGTGGTGGCCCTGGTGGCGGGGCTCTTGTGGGGCGCTCGCACCGGGGTCCAGTTCGCCCTCACCTTCACCGCCCTCAAGGCGCTGCCGGTGTTGATCCTGGGCGGCTTCGAATCCATCGCCGGGGCGATCGTGGGCGGCCTGATCGTCGGCGCCACCGAAAAGCTGGCCGAAATCTACGTCGGGCCCTTCATCGGCGGTGGCATCGAAAACTGGTTCCCCTACGTGCTGGCGATGGTCTTTTTGCTGATTCGGCCCGAGGGGCTGTTCGGCGAGAAGCGCATCGAGCGGGTGTGAGCCGGGCGCAGGGGGAGCACGCGCAGGAACGGGACCGAAGCCATGATCTACCGCGAAGCCGGCCAGTTCAAGACCAGCTACGTCGCCGACCAGCAGATCTTCCCGATCCGCCAGGATCGCCTCGGCATGGCCCTCATCCTGGCGTTCGCTTACATCGTGGTGCCCGTGATCGGCAACGACTATTGGTTCACCGCCATCCTCATTCCCTTCCTGATCCTGTCCCTGGCGGCCCTGGGCCTCAACATCCTGACCGGCTACGCGGGGCAGCTCTCCCTGGGCACGGCGGGCTTCATGGCGGTGGGGGCCTTCGCCGCTTACAACTTCATCCTGCGCGTGCCCGACATGCCCTTCCTGGTGGCCTTCGTGCTCGCGGGCCTCGCCGCCGCCCTGGTGGGCATCCTGTTCGGGTTGCCCAGCCTGCGCATCAAAGGGTTTTATCTCGCGGTGGCCACCCTCGCCGCCCAGTTCTTCATCGAGTGGGCCCTCATCAAGTTCGGCTGGTTCACCAACTACAGCCCTTCGGGGGTGATCGACGCCCAGACCATGATCCTGTTCGGCATCGCCCTGGACAGCCCCCTGGAGAAATACCTGTTGACCCTGTCCATCGTGTCCGTGCTGGCGCTGGCGGCCAAGAACCTGATGCGCTGCGAGACGGGCCGCGCCTTCATGGCCATCAGGGACATGGACGTGGCGGCCGAGGTGATCGGCATCCCCATGCTCAAGACCAAGCTGCTCGCCTTCGCCATCAGCTCCTTCTACTGCGGGATCGCGGGGGCCTTGTACGCCTATGCTTATCTGGGTACGGTGGAACCTCAGGCGTTCGATCTGACCCGCTCGTTTCAGGTGCTGTTCATGATCATCATTGGCGGCATGGGGAGCATTCTGGGCTCGTTCCTGGGAGCGGCCTTCATCACCTTGCTCCCCATCCTGCTCAACGTGGTGGCCCACGCCTGGTTCGGCGGGGCGGTGCGCATGGCGGTGCTGTCAAACCTGGAGCTGGTAATCTTCGGTGGCCTCATCATTTTCTTCTTGGCGGTGGAGCCCCACGGGCTCGCCCGGCTGTGGCAGATCGCCAAGGAGAAGCTGCGGCTCTGGCCCTTTCCCCACTGACGAGGAGGCGTATCATGGGATCAAGGCGCAAGGTTTAACAAGGCCCGGCCCGACCGGGCCGTGAATCCGATCGATCAGCATTGGAAGGAGGAAAGAGGATGAAACGCGAGTCATTCAAGTCGTGCCGCATCGGCCTGGCCCTGGTGGCCGCCGTTGCGCTGGCGGGAGCTTTCGTGCCGACCCAGGCCGCAGAGCAGTTCATTCCCATGCTGTCCTACCGGGTCGGGCCCTACGCGCCGGGCGGTTCCGGGTTCTTCGGCGGCTACATCGACTACCTGGACATGATCAACAAGCGCGACGGCGGGGTGAACGGGGTCAAGCTCACCTGGGAGGAGTGCGAGACCGAGTACAAGAACGACCGGGGCGTGGAGTGCTACGAGCGGCTCAAGGGCAAGGGCCCGACCGGCGGGACCGTGTTCACGCCGCTTTCCACCGGCATCACCTATTCCCTGATCGAGCGCGCGACCGCCGACAAGATCCCGGTGATCTCCATGGGTTACGGACGTACTGACGCTTCCGACGGCCGCATTTTCCCCTACATCTTTCCGCTGGTCACCAACTACTGGAGCCAGAACACTGCCAAGATCAAGTTCATCGGCATGCGCGAAGGGGGGATGGACAAGCTCAAGGGGAAGAAGATTGCTAATCTCTATCACGGCTCGGCCTACGGCAAGGAAACCATCCCGGTCCTCGATATCCAGGCGAAGAAGTACGGCTTCGAGGTGAAGCACATCGAAGTGCCGCACCCGGGCAACGAGCAGCAGTCCCAGTGGCTGGAGATCCGTCGCTACAAGCCCGACTGGGTGATCCTGCGGGGCTGGGGGGTCATGAACCCGACGGCCCTCAAGACTGCGCAGAAGGTAGGCTTCCCGGCCGACCGGATCGTGGGCGTGTGGTGGAGCGGCGCGGAGGAGGACGTGATTCCTGCGGGTGACGCCGCCAAGGGCTTCATCTCAGCCGCCTTCCACCCGTCAGGGCGCGACTTCCCGGTAATCCAGGATATCTTGAAGCACGTCTACGGCGGCGGCAACCGGGGCAACATGACCGATCAGAGCCGCATCGGCCAGCAGTACTTCAACCGCGGCGTGATCCAGGGCATCCTCACCGTGGAGGCGATTCGCACTGCCCAGGAGAAGTTCGGCAGGGGCAAATCCCTCACGCCGGAGCAGGTCCGCTGGGGCATCGAGAATCTCAACATCGACGAGAAGCGCATCCGTCAGCTCGGGGCCTTCGGGCTGCTGCAGCCCTTGAAGGTCTCGTGTCAGGACCACGAGGGCGGCGGCGCGGTCAAGTTCCAGCAGTGGGACGGGGAGCGCTGGAAGGTGATCTCGGACTGGATTCCCTCGGATCAATCCATCGTGCGCCCCATGATCGAGGAGTCGGCGGCCAGGTACGCCAAGGAGAAGGGGATCAAGCCCCGGGAGGGCACGTCCCTCGGCTCCGACTGCGGCAATTATCCCGAGCACCTGAAGAAGATCGTCTCGGGTGGTTGAAGAGAACGGGCATGCCGGAGGACGCTCGCATTTCTCTGCATGCCCTCTCCCCCGGGGAGAGGGGAAAAGGGCGGCGCTAAATGGTTGGCCAGCCATCTAGCGGAAGCTCGGTTGGCGCCGCGAGCGGGATGGAGGCGAGCCTCTATCTCCTCGCGGTCAACAACATCGAGGTCATCTACGACCACGTCATCCTGGTGCTAAAAGGGGTGTCCCTGGACGTGCCGGAAGGCAGGATCGTGGCGCTTCTGGGCGCTAACGGGGCGGGCAAGACCACCACCCTCAAGGCCGTCTCCAACCTGCTGCGGGCAGAGCGGGGTGAGGTGACCAAGGGCAGCATCGTCTATAAAGGCCGGCGGGTGGACGCCCTCTCCGCCCCCGAGCTGGTGAGGCTGGGGGTGATCCAGGTGATGGAGGGCCGGCGCATCTTCGGCCATCTCACGGTGGAGGAGAACCTGCTCACCGGCGCCTACACCCGGCGGGCGAGCCGGGCCGAGATCCGCCAGGACCTGGAGCGGGTCTACGGCTATTTCCCGCGCCTCAAGGAGCGGCGCAACGCCCTGGCAGGCTTCACTTCCGGGGGCGAGCAGCAGATGACCGCGGTGGGGAGGGCCTTGATGGCCCGCCCGAGCATGATCCTGCTGGACGAGCCGTCCATGGGGCTCGCGCCCCAGATCGTGGAGGAGATCTACGAGATCGTGCAAAGCCTGAACCGCAATGAGGGGGTGAGCTTCCTGCTGGCGGAGCAGAACGCGAGCCTGGCCCTGCGCTACGCCCACCACGGCTACATCCTGGAAAACGGCCGGGTGGTGATGGAGGGCGAAGCCCAGGCGCTGGCGAACAACGAGGACGTCAAGGAGTTCTACCTAGGCATCTCCAAGGGCGGGCGGCTGAGCTTCCGGGACGTCAAGCACTACCGGCGCCGGAAACGCTGGCTGGCGTGACAGAGTTCGTTTCCCATGGACTATTACGACGCCCTGGAAACCCGCGACCCGCAGCTTCGGGAGCGGGCCCTCGTGCAAGCGCTCGCGGCCCAGATCGAGCACGCGAAGCGGGTCGCCCCGGCCTTCGCGCGGCTTCTCGCCGGGGTCAACGGCGCCGACGTCAAGAGCCGCGCGGATCTGGCCCGCCTGCCCCTCATCCGCAAGTCGGAGCTTCCCGAGCTGCAGCGGGCCGAGCCCCCGTTCGGGGGCCTCGCCTCCACGCTGCCCGGAGCGGTGGTGCGCGTCTTCTCCTCTCCGGGTCCCATCTTCGATCCCGAAGGCGCGGGTGCCGACTGGTGGCGCTTCGCCCGGGCCCTCTACGCGGCGGGCTTTCGCCGGGGCGACTGGGTGCACAACGCCTTCTCCTACCATTTCACCCCGGCCGGGTTCATGGTGGACAGCGGCGCCCGGGCCCTGGGCTGCACCGTGTTCCCGGCTGGCGTGGGCCAGACCGAGCTTCAGGTGCAGGCCATCGTCCGGCTCAAGCCCCAGGGCTACGCCGGGACGCCTTCCTTTCTCAAGATCCTGTGCCAGCGGGCCGACGAGCTGGGCGCGGACGTCTCTTCGCTCACCAAGGCGTTGGTCTCCGCGGAAGCCCTTCCGGCGAGCCTGCGGGAGGAAATGGGCCGCCGAGGAATCCGGGTGCTCCAGTGCTACGCCTCCGCCGACCTGGGGCTGATCGCCTACGAGTCGGAGGCCATGGAGGGCCTCATCGTGGACGAAGGGGTGATCGTGGAGATCGTGCGGCCCGGGACCGGCGATCCGGTCCCGGACGGGGAGGTGGGCGAGGTGGTGGTGACCACCCTCAACCCGGACTATCCCCTGATCCGCTTCGCCACTGGGGATCTGTCCGCCGTGCTTCCGGGGCGAAGCCCCTGCGGCCGCACCAACCAGCGCATCCGGGGCTGGATGGGGCGGGCCGACCAGACCGTCAAGGTCCGGGGGATGTTCGTGCATCCCGCCCAGGTGGCGGAGATTCTACGGCGCCATCCCCAGGTAAGCCGCGGGCGCCTGGTGGTGGACCGGGACGAAGCCGGCAACGACCGCATGACCCTCCACTGCGAACTGGAGTCGGGGACGGATGGGGCTGGCCTGCTCGAAGCCTTGATCCGCGCCATCCGGGACGTGACCGGCTTGCGGGGCGGAGCGCTTCTGTGCCGCGCGGGAGAGCTACCCAACGACGGCAAGGTGATCGAAGACCGGCGCAGCGTGTCTTAGCGGGTCCCTGGAAAGGTTTTACCCCGCTCGACCATCTTCCACCCCTCTCCTCATGCCGGCGCCGGAGGGGAAGGCTGTTGCATTGCATTATAATGACGCGTTACGGCCTTCTTCTTCTCATGACGGCGAAGATCATTGACGGTAAGGCGGTGGCCGCCCAGGTGCGGGCCCGGGTCAAGGAGCGGGTGGCTCGGCTGCGGCGGGCGGGCGTCGTCCCGGGGCTGGCGGTCATCCTGGTGGGAGACGATGCGGCGTCCCGGGTGTACGTGGGCACCAAGGTGCGGGCCTGCCGGGAGGCGGGAATTCTCTCCCGCCGAATCGAGCTCCCCGCCCAGACCGCCGAGGCGGAATTGATCCGCACCATCGAAGGCTTGAACCAGGACTCGGCGGTGCACGGCATCCTGGTGCAACTGCCCCTGCCTCCCGCCATGGACGTCCATCGGGTGTTCGAAGCGGTGGCGGCGGAGAAGGACGTGGACGGCTTCCACCTGCACAACGTGGGGCTGCTGTCCATCGGCCGGTGGGGGCTGGCGCCCTGCACCCCGGCGGGCATCCTGCGGCTGCTGGCCCACGAGGGGATCTCCTGCCGGGGCCAGCACGCCGTGGTGGTGGGGGCGAGTAACCTGGTGGGCAAGCCCATGGCCTTGATGCTCCTGCAGGAAGGGGCCACCGTGACCGTGTGCAACTCCAAGACCCGCGACCTCGCCCGGTACACGCGGCTTGCCGACCTTCTCGTCGTCGCCGTGGGCAAGCCCGGCCTCGTCACCGCGGACATGGTGAAGCCTGGCGCGGTAGTGATCGACGTGGGCATCAACCGCCTCCCGGACGGGAGGCTCACAGGCGACGTGGACTTCGACACCGTTGCCCAGCGCGCTTCCTGCATCACGCCGGTGCCGGGCGGCGTCGGGCCCATGACCGTGGCCATGCTTCTGGAGAACACGGTGACCGCGGCCGAGCGCCAGACGCGCGCGAGCTTTCCCACACCCTTAGCCGACCCCGTCGACACCGCCTGAAGAGCGCCAGGGCGCGTGGAAAAATGCGCCCGCGCCCGGTATCATGATTTTTCGGCCCTCCAAGCGCAAGGCCACGAGCCGGTCGCTTGAGTGCAAGGAACCTCTGAAAACGCGCCCTGCGCGGGGTGCCTTCAGGGGTTCTTCAGGCGCGGGTCACCGCCCGCGCCGCCCCCATAAAGTCCAACAGACAAGGTGGAGAAAATGGCTGCTCTTTCCGACCACGATCCCCAGGAAACCAAAGAGTGGATGGAGGCCTTCGAGGCGGTGCTCGAGTTCGAAGGCGCCGAACGGGCCAATTACCTGCTCGACGCCTTGATCGACCGGGCGCGCCGCACCGGCACTTACGTGCCCCGTGACCTCACCACGCCCTACATCAACACCATTCCACCAGACAAGCAGGTGCCCTCGCCCGGCGACCACGAGCTGGAGCACCGCATCCGCTCCTACGTGCGCTGGAACGCGGTGGCCATGGTCCTGCGGGCCAACCGCCACACCAACGTGGGCGGCCACATCGCCAGCTTCGCCTCCGCCGCCACCCTCTACGACGTGGGCTACAACCATTTCTGGCACGCCGAGAGCGAAAACCATGGGGGCGACCTGGTGTTCGTGCAGGGGCACTCGGCCCCGGGCATCTACGCCCGCGCCTTCCTCCTGGGGCGGCTGACCGAGGAGCAGCTCGACAACTTCCGCCAGGAGGTGGACGGCCGGGGGCTTTCGTCCTATCCCCACCCCTGGCTCATGCCCACGTTCTGGAAGTTTCCCACCGTGTCCATGGGGCTCGGACCCATCCAGGCCATCTACCAGGCCCGCTTCATGAAGTACTTGCACGACCGCGGCATCGTCGACACCTCCGGGCGCAAGGTGTGGTGTTTCTGCGGCGACGGGGAGATGGACGAGCCGGAGTCCCTGGGCTGCATCTCCGTGGCGGGGCGCGAGAAGCTGGACAACCTGATCTTCGTGGTCAATTGCAACCTGCAGCGGCTGGACGGCCCGGTGCGCGGCAACGGCAAGATCATCCAGGAGCTGGAAGGGGACTTCCGCGGCGCCGGCTGGAACGTGATCAAGCTGATCTGGGGCTCTTATTGGGATCCGCTGCTCGCCCAGGACAAGAACGGGTTGCTGCTCAAGCGCATGGAGGAGTGCGTAGACGGGGAGTACCAGACCTTCAAGGCGCGCGACGGCGCCTACGTGCGCAAGCACTTCTTCGGCAAGTACCCGGAGCTCGCCCAGATGGTCGCTCATATGACCGACGACGACATCTGGCGCCTGAACCGGGGCGGCCACGATCCCCACAAGATCTATGCCGCCTACCACGCGGCGGTGAGCCACAAGGGCCAGCCCACGGTGATCCTGGCCAAGACGGTCAAGGGCTACGGCATGGGTGAGGCGGGCGAGGGCCAGAACATCACCCATCAGCAAAAAAAGATGGGCACTACCTCCCTCAAGGCTTTCCGCGACCGCTTCAAGCTGCCCATTCCCGACGAAAAGCTGGAAGAGATCCCTTACCTCAAGTTCGAGGAAGGCTCGCCCGAGCTCAACTACATGCGCGAGCGGCGCATGGCCCTGGGGGGCTACCTTCCCTCGCGGCGGCAGAAGGCCGACAAGTCCCTCGACGTCCCGGAGCTGTCCGCCTTCGAGGCCCTGCTCAAGGGTTCGGACGGCCGGGAAATGTCCACCACCATGGCCTTCGTGCGCATCCTGAACGTGCTGGTGAGGGACAAGAACATCGGGAAGTACGTGGTGCCCATCGTGCCGGACGAGTCCCGCACCTTCGGCATGGAGGGGATGTTCCGCCAGTTGGGGATCTGGTCGTCGGTAGGCCAGCTCTACGTGCCCGAGGACGCCGACCAGCTCATGTTCTACAAGGAGGACAAGCACGGCCAAATCCTGCAGGAGGGGATCAACGAGGCCGGCGCCACCTGCTCCTGGATGGCGGCGGCGAGTTCCTACAGCGTCCACAACCAGATCATGATCCCGTTCTACATCTTCTACTCCATGTTCGGGTTCCAGCGGGTGGGCGACCTCCTATGGGCGGCGGGGGACATGCGCTGCCGCGGCTTTCTCATAGGCGGCACTGCCGGCCGCACTACCCTGAACGGTGAAGGGCTGCAGCACGAGGACGGCCACAGCCACATCCTCGCTTCCACCGTGCCCAACTGCATCGCCTACGACCCCGCCTTTGCCTACGAGCTAGCCGTCATCATCCAGGACGGCCTGCGGCGCATGATGCATGACCAGGAGGACGTGTACTACTACATCACCGTCATGAACGAGAACTACGCTCACCCGCCCATGCCCGAAGGCGCGCGGGAGGGCATTCTCAAAGGGATGTACCTCTTCTCCGAGGCAGAAGCGGGCAAGGGCACGAAGGCGCCGCGGGTCCAGCTTCTGGGCAGCGGCACCATCCTACGGGAGGTGATCGCCGCCTCAGAGCTCCTGGCGAACGACTTCGGCGTGATCTCCGACGTGTGGAGCGTGACCAGCTTCAACGAGCTGCGGCGGGAGGGCATGAGCGTCGAGCGCTGGAACCTGCTCCATCCGGAGTCGCCGCCGCGCAAGAGCTACGTGGAGCAGCGCCTGGCGCAGCGGCCCGGCCCGGTGGTTGCGGCCACCGACTACATGCGGCTCTTCGCCGACCAGATCCGGCCCTATCTGCCCAAGCGCTTCATCGCCCTCGGCACGGACGGTTTCGGCCGTTCTGACACGCGCGAGAAGCTGCGCCGCTTCTTCGAGGTAGACCGCCACCAGGTAGCGGTGGCGGCCCTCAAGGCCCTGGCCGACGAGGGCGCGGTGCCGGCCTCCAGGGTTACGGAGGCCATCAAGAAGTACGGCCTCGATCCCGAGCGGGCCGACCCGTGGAAAGTATGAGTCCCGTGCAACGACAGCATCCGGCAGCCGGAACACGCAACCCATGACAACACTGCAAGAAGTAAGGGTACCGGACATCGGCGACTTCAAAGACGTGCCCGTTATCGAGGTGCTGGTCAAACCGGGCGACCTGGTGAAGGCGGAGGATCCCCTCATCACCTTGGAGTCGGACAAGGCCACCATGGACGTGCCCTCGCCGGCGGCCGGGACGGTGAAAGAGGTCAAGGTGAAAGTGGGGGACAAGGTTTCCGAGGGAACCCTGGTGCTGACCCTGGAGGCCGCCCCTGCCCAGGAAGCTCCCCGACCACCTGAGGCCACGCCGCCAGCCCCCGCCCGAAACGAAGTGCCCCCCGCAGCCGCGGCCCAGGCGGCCTCGGCCCCGCCTGCACCAGCCCCGGGAGCGGCTCTGCCGCCGCGGGAAAGCGCCCCGGTCGCTCCTCCCTGGGAGCCGCCCCTTGCGGCCCCTGGGGCGCCGCCTCCCATCGACGAGGCGGGGTTTCGCAAGGCCCACGCGAGCCCGGCGGTGCGCCGCTTTGCCCGGGAGCTGGGGGTCGATCTTACCCGGGTGAAAGGTTCGGGTCCCAAGGGCCGCATCCTCAAGGAGGACGTGCAGGCCTTCGTCAAGCAGGCCCTCGCCCGACCGGCGACGGGCCCGGGTTTCGGGTTCGCCCTGCCCGAGTGGCCGCAAGTGGATTTTTCCAAGTTCGGCCCGGTAGAGACCCGGCCCTTGAGCCGAATCAAGAAGATCTCGGGAGCGAACCTGCACCGCAACTGGGTGGCCATTCCCCACGTCACCCAGCACGAGGAGGCCGACATCACCGAGCTGGAGGCGTTTCGCAGGCAGATGGCGGAGGAGGCCCAAAAGGACGGGGTGCGCCTGACGCTCCTCGCCTTCCTGCTCAAGGCCGCGGTGGCGGCCCTCAAGAAATACCCGGAGTTCAACAGCTCCTTGACGGCGGAGGGGGACGCCCTGGTGCTCAAGGGCTACTACCACATCGGCGTGGCGGTGGACACGCCCGAGGGCCTAGTGGTGCCGGTGATCCGGGACGTGGACCGGAAAGGGGTACTGACCCTCGCCCGGGAGCTAGCGGAGGTGAGCGCCCGGGCCCGGGAGAAGAAACTTTCGCCCGCCGACATGCAGGGAGGCACCTTCTCCATCTCCAGCCTGGGGGGTATCGGCGGCACCGCGTTCACCCCCATCATCAATGCCCCCGAGGTGGCCATCCTGGGGGTCTCTCGCTCCGCCTGGAAGCCGGTATACCGGGATGGGGAGTTCGTTCCCCGGCTGCTCCTGCCCTTGTCCCTGTCCTATGACCACCGGGTGATCGACGGAGCGGCAGCCGCCCGGTTCATCACCGCCTTGGCGGAAGTTCTGTCCGACATCCGACGGCTGGTGCTTTGAAAGCCTTCCGGCTCATCGGCGTCCTCGGGGGCACCTTTGACCCCATCCACTACGGCCACCTGCGCGTCGCCGAGGAGGTGGCCGAAGCCCTGGGCTTGGCGGAAGTCCGGTTCGTGCCGGCCGCCCGGCCGCCCTTGCGGGAGGCCCCGGTGGCGACGGCGGAGCACCGGGCGGAGATGGTGCGCCTGGCCATCGCCGGGAATCCTCGCTTCGTCCTGGAGCCCTGCGAGCTCCAGCGCCCGGGGGTGAGCTACACCGTGGACACCCTGGAGACCCTGCGGCGGGCGCTGGGCTCCGATACGGGCCTCTGCCTGATCCTGGGGGGCGACGCGGCGGCGCGCCTGCCCGCCTGGTCTCGCTGGCAGCGATTGGGGGAGCTGGCCCACCTGGTGCTGGTTAACCGGCCGGGCGGCGGCCCGGTTCCGGATCCGGCTTGGCCGCCGGCGCTCCTGCGGGAGTGGGAGGCGCGCCGCCGCGACGCCCCGGCGGAGCTCGCCCGCGCCCCGGCGGGGGGCATGCTCCAGGTGGCCACCACCCCCCTCGCCATCTCCGCCTCCTCCCTGCGGGCCCTGCTGCGCGCCGGCCGCAGCCCCCGTTATTTGCTTCCCGATTCGGTTCTCGATTATATTGAGATCAACCGGTTGTACGTCCCAGGAGGCGGATGAAACCCGAAAGACTGGCCAGAATCGCCGTTACGGCGCTCGAAGATATCAAGGCCCGCGATATCGTCGTGTTGAACACGACCAAGCTCACCACCCTGTTCGACCGCATGATCATCGCCAGTGCCGACTCCTCGCGGCAGACGCGGGCCCTGGCGATCCACGTGGTGGAAAAAGCGAAGCAAGCCGGCGCCCCGGTGCAGGGCGTCGAGGGAGAGGCGGCCGCCGAGTGGATCCTGATCGACCTGGGCACGGTCATCGTCCACGTGATGCAGCCGGCGGCTCGCGATTATTACAACCTGGAGGAGCTCTGGGGTGGCAGCCGCCCCCGCCGCGAGCGCCAGCGGATTCAGCCGGAACCGGTGAGCTTGCCCTGACCTCGGGCTTCCACCGGGCGTCGCCATGAAGCTTCTGGTGGTGGCGGTGGGCGAAAGGATGCCGTCTTGGGTCATCACCGGCTTCGAGGAATATGCCCGGCGCATGCCCCGGGAAGCGCGCGTGGAGCTGGTGGAAATCCGGGCGCAACGGCGGACGGGGAGGGGCGTGGAACAGGCCTTGAGGCATGAGCGGGACCGCATCCTGGCGGCCCTGCCCGCGGGGTGCATGCGGGTGGTGCTGGACGAGGGCGGCCGGGCGCTGGATACCCGGGGTTTCGCCCGCTTCCTCTCCCGCTGCCTGGGAAGCGGGCGCAGCCTCGCCTTCGTGATCGGCGGCGCCGACGGGCTGCACCCCGACGTGAAGCGGGAAGCGGACCTGCTCCTTTCCCTCTCTCCCATGACCCTGCCCCACGGCCTCGCGCGGGTGGTGCTGGCGGAGCAGTTGTACCGGTCGCTTGCCCTGCTGCACGGGCATCCCTATCACCGGGAATAACGCAAACCGCAACAAAAAGAAACCATGGTGCTCAACCGCAGGCGCGTCTATCTCGCCTCCCGCAGCCCCCGGCGGCGGGAGCTCCTGAAACAGATCGGCATCGAGTTCGAGCTTCTGCTCCTGCGGGAAGGCCCGACCCGCCAGGCGGACGTGGACGAAACGCCCCACGCCGGCGAGACGCCCGAAGCCTTCGCCGAGCGCATCGCCCGGGCCAAGGCCGAAGCCGGCATGCGCTACCTCTTGCAACGGCGGCTGCCCCGGATGTATCCCGTCTACCCACTGCTGGCCGCCGACACTGTGGTGGCGCTGGACGGAGCCGTCATTGGCAAGCCCCAGTCCAGCGCCCACGCGGCGGAGATCCTGCGCCGCCTTTCTGGTCGCACCCACCAGGTCTATACCGGCGTGGCGGTGGCCTTCGAGGACCGGCTGGAATCGGCCCTTTCGGCGAGCCAGGTCACCTTCCGGGCCCTCTCGGACGAGGAGATCGCCGCCTACGTCGCTACGGGGGAGCCCATGGACAAGGCGGGCGCCTACGGCATCCAGGGCCTCGGCGCCGTCTTCGCGACCGAGCTGCGCGGCAGCTATTCCGGGGTGGTCGGCCTGCCCCTGTACGAGACTAGCATGCTCCTCAAGCGGCTCGGCTATGGAATTTTCTGAGCGCCCCGTGGCCGAAATGCAGAAATCCGCCGCCATGAGCGACGAGGTCCTGATCAACGTCACGCCCCAGGAGACCCGGGTCGCCGTCATCCAGCAGGGCGTGGTCCAGGAGCTGCACATCGAGCGGGCCAGTAGCCGGGGCCTGGTCGGCAACGTCTACGTGGGGCGGGTGTCGCGGGTGCTCCCGGGCATGCAATCGGCGTTCATCGACATCGGGCTCGACCGAGCGGCGTTCCTCCACGTGGCCGACATCTGGGCGCCGCGCCAGAACGGCCAGGGTGCGCTTCCCATCGAGCGTCTGCTGTCCGAAGGCCAGAGCCTACTGGTGCAGGTGATCAAGGACCCGATCGGCGGCAAAGGCGCGCGGCTTTCCACCCAGATCAGCATCGCCGGCCGGTTCCTGGTGTATTTGCCCCAGGAGAGCCATATCGGCATCTCCCAGCGCATCGAGGACGAAACCGAGCGGCAGATGCTGAAAGAGAGGCTGCTGCAGCTCATTCCGCCGGGCGAAGGCGGCGGCTACATCATCCGTACCGTGGCGGAGGGCGCCACCGACGCCGAGCTGGTGGCCGACATCGGCTACCTGCGCAAGCAGTGGGCCGACATCCAGGAGAAGTTCCGCGCTTCCGGCCCCCCGGCCCTCCTCTACCAGGACCTCACCCTGGCGCTGCGGGTGCTGCGCGATTTCGTCGGCGAGGAGACGGGGCGCATCCTGGTGGACTCCCGGGAAACGTACCAGAGGATGCTCGCCTTCGCGGCGGATTTCGTGGCCAACGTGGTGGAGAAAATCGAGCATTACGCCGGGGAGCGGCCCCTGTTCGACCTCTACGCGGTGGAGGACGAAATCGAAAAGGCCCTGGCCCGCCGGGTGGACCTCAAGTCCGGCGGCTATCTCATCATCGATCAGACCGAGGCCCTCACCACCATCGACGTCAACACTGGCGGCTACGTGTCTGGCCGCAGCTTCGACGAGACCATCTTCAAGACTAACCTGGAAGCGGCCCAGGTGATCGCCCGGCAGTTGCGGCTGCGCAACCTGGGCGGCATTATCATCATCGACTTCATCGACATGGACAGCGAAGAGCACCGGGCCGCGGTGCTCTCCGAGTTCAAGAGGGCCCTCGCCCGGGACCGCACCAAGATGACGGTCAACGGCTTCACGGCCCTGGGGCTGGTGGAGATGACCCGCAAGCGCACCCGGGAGAGCCTGGCCCACGTCCTATGCGAGCCCTGCCCCACCTGCCAGGGCCGGGGCGAGATCAAGACCGCCCAGACGGTGTGCTACGAGATCCTGCGGGAGCTCTTGCGGGAGGCGCGCCAGTTCAACGCCCGGGAGTTCCGTATCCTCGCCTCCCAGACGGTCATCGACATGTTCCTGGACGAGGAGTCCCAGAGCCTGGCCCAGCTCGGCGACTTCATCGGCAAGCCGGTGAGCCTGCAGGTGGAGACCCTCTACACCCAGGAGCAGTACGACGTAGTCCTCATGTAACTTCGCGGCCGTAGCTCCGCGGCCGCTGGGCCCCCGGCTACCGCTTGTCCTTTTCCGCGGCGGCGCGAAGCAGCGCTTCGATCGCCTGCGCCGGCGCCGTCACTTCCACCCGCTTGCGGCGCGCGCCGGCGCCGGAGGCGATCCGCACCCGGCACACGGGCACGTCGAGCGCTTCCGCGAGGAAGCGGATGAGCTCCGCGTTGGCCTGGCCCTCCACGGGCGGGGCGGCCACGCGGATCTTGAGGGCGTCTCCGTGGAAGCCGGCCACCTCGGTGCGCCGCGCCCCGGGCTGCACGTACACGCTGAGCACCAGCGGTCCGCCGGGATGGGGAGGGGCGGGCTTCACGATGACGGAAACGGCACCGGGTTAGAAGGCCTGGGCGAGGCTCATCTCCAGCCAGGCCACCGGCAGCATGAGCGCCAACTGGCAGGCGATCAGGACGAAGAGAGGCGACAGGTCCACGTTGGCGATGGGCGGGATCCACCGCTGAAAGGGCCTCAGAAACGGCCGGGTGAGGCTGTTCAGGATCGGGGTGGCCGGGCTGTAGGGATTCACCCAGGAGAGCACCGCCTGGACGATCACCGCCACCATCAGGATGTAGATGCTGAGCTTCAAGAGCTTCACCGCGGCGAAGACGCCCAGGGCGATGAGACCCGCGCCGATCGCCGAGCCCCCCGGGGTATGGCCCGCGATGAAGAGAACCAGCAGGCGGAGCAGGACTTCGGCCAGCCAGGCGAGCACTAGCGTCGCCAGGTCGGCGCCCCACAGACCCGGGATCACCCGCCGGGCCGGCAGGACGGCGAAGTTGGTGACCGCCGCCAGGAACTGGGACAACGGGTTGTAGGGCGGCGCGCGGAAGAGCTGAAGGTAGAAGCGCAGGAGCAGGGCCAGGATGAACAACCCGAAAAAGGTCTCCAGCAGAAAAACGAGGGCTTGGCTTGCCATGTCAGTCGAGCTTTCCGAATTCGTCACCCAGCTCCGCTGCCCGGGCATGGGCGGCGCGCACCGCTTCCTCGATGTGGCTGCGCACCCGGACAGCTTCCAGCACGGCGACGGCCCGCTCGGTGGTGCCGCCCTTGGAGGTGACCTGGGCCCGCAACGACGCCACCGGCACCTCGCTCTGGCGGGCCAGGGTGGCGGCGCCGTAAAACGTCTCCAGGGTGAGCAGGCGCGCCTGCCGGGGCTCCAGTCCCAGGCCCACCGCCGCCTCCTCCAGCGCCTGCATGAAATAGAACACGTACGCCGGCCCGCTGCCCGAGACCGCCGTGACCGCGTCGAGCAGCGTCTCCCGCTCGAACCACAGGGTGCGGCCCACGGCGCCTAGGATGGCTTCGGCCCGCTGCCGCTCCTCGGGACCTACCTCGGGGAGGGCGTAGAGGCCGGTGATGCCGCAGTGAACCAGGGCGGGGGTGTTAGGCATGCAGCGCACCAGGCGCCGATAACCTCCCAGCCAGCGGGCCAGGTCGTCCAACCGGATGCCGGCGGCGATGGTGATGACGAGTTGTAGGCCAAGGCGCCCGGCCAGGCCCCGGGCCGCCTCGCGCATGTGCTGGGGCTTGACCGCCAGGAGCACTGTGTCGTCGGCGCCTACCTCCGGCGCTGCGGTCGTCGCCACGCCGAAGCGGCCCGCCAGGCGCTCCCGCTGGGCCGCGTCGATCTCCACCACGCGGATCTCGCCCGCGCTCCAGCCCTTGTGGAGCAGCCCGCCAATCAGGGCGGTCGCCATGTTGCCGCCGCCGATGAAAGTGATAGCCATCGTTTTCTCCTGCGCCGGAGGCGCCAAGAAAAAAGAGATGAAAAACCTCTTTCAACGCAAAGGGCGCGGAGGGCGCAAAGGAAAACATGATCTTGTAGGAGTTTCTTGCGCGCCCTTTGCGCTCTTTGCATTGAGGACTTCTTTTTCTTTCCTTTGTGCCTCCGTGTCTCTGGGGTTCACCTTTCTCCCGCGGGCGCCGAAGATCGCCGTGCCCACCCGCACCATCGTGGCGCCTTCGGCAATAGCCGCTTCCAGGTCGTCCGACATGCCCATGGACAGGGTGTCGATGTCGATTCCCCGGGCCTGGAGCGCCAGGTGCATATCCCGCAAAAGGCGGAACTGGCGCCGCTGTTCCCCTTCGTCCCGGGTGGGGCGGGGGATCGCCATGAGCCCGCGCAGTTTCAGGCGCGGAAGGCCGGCGATGGCTTGCGCCAAGGGGAGGACCTCCTCCGGCGCGACGCCGCCTTTCGAAGCTTCGCCGCTCACGTTGACCTGGATGCACACGTTGAGGGGCGGCATCTCTAGGGGGCGGGAGTCGGCGAGCCGTCGGGCGATTCGCTCCCGGTCCACGCCGTGGACCCAGGCGAAGCGGCGCGCGATGGCTCCGGTTTTGTTGCTCTGGATGGGGCCGACGAAGTGCCATTCCAGCGGCAGCTCCGCCAGGGCGTCCATCTTCCCGAGGGCTTCCTGCACGTAGCTCTCGCCGAAGGCCCGCTGGCCGGCCCCATAGGCCTCCCGGATCGCCTCGGGGGGCCAGGTTTTGCTCACCGCCACGAGCTGCACTTCCTGCGCCGTTCTTCCGGCCGCCTCGGCCGCTCGTCGGATGCGCTCCCGCACGGCTTGCAAGCGCTTTGCAATTGGGGACATAATCGGCCGGGCTTTTGGCTGGAAATCGCTTTAATCGCAGGATCTTATCTCTGTATCCGGGAAGCCGCAGCAGGAAATTATAATGGACATCGCCGAGCTCCTCGCGTTTGCCGTCAAGAACAAGGCCTCCGACCTGCACCTTTCGGCGGGCCTGCCTCCCATGATCCGCGTGCATGGGGACGTGCGCCGCATCAACCTGCCTCCCCTGGAGCACAAAGACGTGCACGCGATGATCTACGACATCATGAACGATTCCCAGCGCAAGCACTACGAGGAGCACCTGGAATGCGATTTCTCCTTCGCCATTCCCGGCCTCGCGCGCTTCCGGGTCAACGCCTTCGTGCAGAACCGTGGCGCCGGCGGGGTGTTCCGCACCATTCCGTCCAAGGTGCTTTCGCTGGAGGAGCTGAACGCCCCCAAGATCTTCCAGGACATCTCCAGCCAGCCCCGTGGCATCGTGTTGGTGACCGGCCCCACCGGCTCGGGCAAGTCCACCACCTTGGCCGCCATGATCAACTACATCAACGAGAACGAGCATGGCCACATCCTCACCATCGAGGATCCCATCGAGTTCGTGCACGAGAGCAAGCGCTGCCTCATCAACCAGCGGGAGGTGGGGCCCCACACCCATTCCTTCGCCAATGCGCTGCGCAGCGCCCTGCGGGAAGACCCGGACGTGATCCTGGTGGGGGAGATGCGGGACCTGGAGACTATTCGGCTTGCCCTCACGGCGGCGGAGACCGGGCACCTGGTGTTCGGGACGCTCCACACCAGCTCCGCCGCCAAGACCGTGGACCGGATCGTGGACGTGTTTCCAGCGGCGGAGAAGGAGATGGTGCGGGCCATGCTTTCGGAAAGCCTGCGGGCGGTCATCTCCCAAACCCTGCTCAAGACCAAGGACGGCTCGGGCCGCGTGGCGGCCCACGAGATCATGATCGGCACGCCCGCCATCCGCAACCTGATCCGGGAGAACAAAATCGCCCAGATGTACTCCGCCATCCAGACGGGGCAGGCGGTGGGCATGCAGACGCTGGACCAGTGCCTGCAGGACCTGGTACGGCGCAACGTGGTAGCGGCTTCCGAGGCTCGCTCCCGGGCCGCCAATAAGGACCTGTTCCCCGGTGCGTGAGCATTCGGGCGGTTGAAGCCCTGTGCTCCGGAAGCGATTCTCAAAACATTTGACGACACTTGACCCTCTCCCGCCTTCTCCCCTTCCCCCTCTCCCGGGGGCTCAGTAGGAGACCGACATGGAACGCGACCAGGCAACCAAGCTCGTGCACGATCTTCTGCGCCTGATGGTGAGCAAGAACGGCTCTGACCTGTTCCTGACCGCCGGCTTCCCGCCCGCCATCAAGGTGGACGGCAAGATCGTCCCGGCTTCCAGCCAGCCCCTCACGCCCCAGCACACCCTGGAGCTCGCCCGCGCCATCATGAACGATCGGCAGGCGGCCGAGTTCGAGTCCACCAAGGAGTGCAACTTCGCCATCAGCCCTTCCGGCATCGGCCGCTTCCGGGTCAACGCCTTCGTGCAGCAGGCGCGGGTAGGGCTGGTGCTGCGCACCATCAACACCGAGATCCCGACGCTGGAGAGCCTGGGCCTGCCGGAAGTGCTCAAGGAGGTGGTGATGAGCAAGCGGGGGCTGGTGATCGTGGTGGGGGCCACCGGCTCGGGCAAGTCCACCACCCTGGCGGCCATGATCGGCTACCGCAACGAGAACAGCCACGGCCACATCATCACCATCGAAGACCCGATCGAGTACGTGCACGAGCATAAGAAGTGCATCGTCACCCAGCGGGAGGTGGGCGTGGACACCGATTCCTGGGACGTGGCCCTCAAGAACACCCTGCGCCAGGCGCCGGACGTGATCCTGATGGGGGAGATCCGCGACCGGGAGACCATGGACTACGCCATCGCCTTCGCCGAGACCGGCCACCTGTGCATGGCCACCCTCCACGCCAACAGCTCCAACCAGGCCCTGGACCGCATCATCAACTTCTTCCCCGAGGACCGGCGGCCCCAGCTCCTCATGGATCTTTCCCTGAACCTGCGGGCGATGATTTCCCAGCGCTTGATCCCGCGGGCGGAGGGCAAGGGACGGGTGGCCGCCATCGAGATCATGCTCAACACGCCCCTCATCTCCGACCTGATCTTCAAGGGCCAGGTACACGAGATCAAGGACGTGATGAAGCGCTCCCGGGAGCTGGGCATGCAGACCTTCGACCAGGCCCTGTTCGACCTGCACGAGGCCGGCGTCATCACCTACGAGGACGCGCTGCGCAACGCGGACTCCATGAACGAGCTGCGGCTCGAGATCAAGCTGCGGGGCCAGGAGGCAAAGGACAAGAACCTGATGGAGGGCCTGGACCACCTCCGTCTGACCTGAGGCGGCGGTCGCGCCGTCGCGCGAGAGCGCGAGTCGTTTAGAGGTTTCCCAGGCTTAAGGATCGAAACGCCCACCGCCCGTTTCATCCTTCGCTTTCGTCCCTCCTTCCTTCTACGCGCTTCTTTACCATCCTGCCTTCCACCATGCGGAACTCGAACAGGCGGCACTCCAGGGCGCCGTTGAAGAGGGGCACGCGCCGGGTGGGCTTCAAGCGGATCAGCCGCGGCAGCCGCAGGTCCGCCGTCAGCAGGTAGACGCTCCATCCGGCGAAGCGCGCCTTCAGCGCGTCGCCCAGGCGGGGGTAGAAGGCGCCGAGGGCGTCCCGTTCCCCCAGGCGCACCGCGTAGGGCGGGTTGGCCACCAGGATGCCCGAGGGCGCGGGCGGTGGAAGTTCCAGCACGTCGGCTCGGCGCAGTTGTACCACTTCGATCAGCCCGGCCGCCCGGAGGTTGGCGGCGGCCGCGCGCACGGCTCCGGCGTCCACGTCCGCGCCGTAAATGGGACCGGGGGAGGTCCGGCGGATGCGGGATTCGGCCTCGCGGCGCACTTCCTGCCACTGGCGCGGGTCGTGGAAGGCGAGCTTCTCGAAGGCGAAGGACCGCTTGAGCCCCGCCGGGATCTGGAGGGCCATCTGGGCCGCTTCTAGCAGGAAGGTGCCGCTGCCGCACATGGGATCGAGGAGAGGCACGCCGGGCTTCCATCCGGTCAGCCGGAGGATGCCCGCGGCCAGGTTTTCCCGGATAGGCGCCTCCGCGCTGGCGGTGCGCAGGCCCCGCTTGAACAGGGGTTCGCCGCTGGTGTCCAGGTAAAGGACGAGGCGCCGGTCATCGAGAAAGGCGTGGACGCGCACGTCGGGGGAGCGGGTGTCCACGTCGGGCCGCCCGCCCTGCTCAGCGCGGAACCGGTCGCAGATCGCGTCCTTGATGCGCAGGGTTACGTAGTCCAGGCTTTTCAACCGGCAACGGGTCGCCGCCACGTTCACGCGAATGGTATTCCCCGACCCGAACCAGACGGGCCACGGCAGGCTCGAGACGGCGTCATAGACGTCCTGCTCGTTCCGGTAGGCGCCCTCCGCCACCTGCCACAGGACCCGGCTGGCGATGCGGCTCGCCAGATTGACCCGGTAGCACACGGCCAGGTCGCCGCCGTAAGCGACCCCGCCCTCCAGGGGCGTGGGATCGCGGGCTCCCAGTTCCGCCAGCTCCTGGGCAAGGACGGGCTCCAGGCCCCGGGGGCAGGGGGAGAACAAGCGCGCCCGATGAAGGTCAAATTGCATGGCGTTATACGGGTTGCAAAACGGCGGTGCAACTGTACACTACGTCTTGTACCTGAAAGCGCTTGCAACCCTTCGGCATGCAAAAAAGCAGAATAAGACGGAAGGAGCACGACCGCGCGTCCCGATCCGAAGCTGCCATCCCCTGCCTGTTACGCATCTCTCCCACCTCATGAACCTGGCCCAGTATCTTGACCAGTATCGCACCCGGAGCGACCGGGTGCTCTACACCCAATGGACCGGCGACCGCTGGAAAGATTACACCGCGGCGGAAATGCTGGATCTCGCCGCGCGCTGGCAGCAGGCCTTCCGGGACCAGGGCTTCGTGCCGGGCGACCGGGTGGCCTTGTGCCTCAAAAACGGGGTTCACTGGGTGGCGGCGGACCTGGCGGCCTTGGGAATGGGACTGGTGGTGGTACCCCTCTACGTGAACGACAACGCGGAGAACATCGCCTGGTGCGCGAACCATGCCGAAGCCCGGCTGCTTCTCCTGGAAAACGAGCGCCTGGTGGACTCCCTGCGCGCCGCGTCCCAGAAGCTCCCCCTGCTGGTGTGCCTGGAGGGGGGCGCGGAGAAGGGAGTGGCGAGCCTAGAATCCTGGCTGCCCCGGGCGCAGCAGCCGTTCCAGGCAATGGATCTCGAGCCCCAAACCCTCGCCACCATTTGCTACACCTCCGGTACCACCGGCCGCCCCAAGGGGGCAATGCTCTCCCATCGCAACATCATGTCCAACGTGGAAGCCTGCCTCAAGGTGGTCACCCTCTACGATGACGACGTGATGCTGTCCATCATCCCCCTGTCCCATATGTTCGAGCGGACGGCGGGCTATTACCTGCCCCTCAAGCGGGGCATCCGCGTGGCCTATTCCCGCAGCATCCAGCAACTGGCGGAGGATCTCGCCACCGTCCGGCCCACCATTCTGCTGGCGGTGCCGCGGGTCTACGAGCGCTTCCTCGCCCGCATCGAGCAGAGCTTGGCGAACGCGCGGCTCAAGCGGGCGCTTTTCCACCGCACAGTGGAGCTGGGCTGGAAACTCTTCCAGAAACGGGGCGGCGCCCTGGACCGGCTGCAGTACGCGCTACTCAAGCGGCTGGTGGCCCGGAAGATCATGGCGCGCCTGGGCGGGCGCGTGCGCCTCTCCGTGGTGGGCGGCGCGGCGGTGGAGCTGCGCATCGCCAAGACCTTCGTCGGGCTCGGCCTCCTCCTGCTCCAGGGCTACGGCCTGACCGAAGCCTCCCCCGTAGTGACCGCCAACCGGGAGGACGACAACGATCCCACCTCGGCGGGCAAGCCCCTGGACGGGGTGGAGATCCGGGTGAACGAGAAGCAGGAGCTGCTGGTGCGGGGCCCCAACGTGATGCTGGGCTACTGGCGCGATCCGGAGGCCACCGCCGCCGTCATCGATCGGGACGGCTGGCTCAACACGGGGGACCAGGTGGAGATGCGCGACGGGCGGGTCTACATCATCGGCCGCACCAAGGAGATCGTGGTGCTCTCCAACGGCGAGAAGTTCCCGCCCGAGCACGTGGAGGCGGCGATTCTCAACGACCCGATTTTCGAGCAGGTGGCGCTGGTGGGGGAGGGGCGGCCATACATCGTCATGGTGGCGGTGACCCAGGAAACCGACGAGAAGAAGCTCATCAAGCGGGCCAACGAACAGTTGAAGGATTTCCCCCGCTACATCCGGGTGCGCCGGGTGATCGTGGAGCGGGAGCCGTGGACCATCGAGAACGGCGTGCTCACCCCCACCATGAAGCTCAAGCGCCGGGAGATCCTGAAGCGCTACCAGGCGCAAATCGAAAAAATCTACGCCTCCGACCGCCTGGGCGAGTAGGCCGCGTCCCGGCGGCGGCGCCCGAGGCGGGCTATAATTCTTTTTTTCCGTTCTTCGGGTTTTCGACCCATGGACCAATTTCACGGCACCACCATCGTTTCCGTGCGCCGGGGCGCCCAGGTGGCGCTGGGCGGCGACGGCCAGGTCACGCTGGGCAATGTAGTGGTGAAGGCGGGCGCCCGCAAAGTGCGGCGGCTCTACAACGAGCGGATACTGGCCGGGTTCGCCGGCGGCACCGCCGACGCCTTCACCCTGTTCGAGCGCTTCGAGGCCAAGCTGGAAAAGCACCAGGGCAACCTCACCCGCTCGGCGGTGGAGCTGGCGAAGGACTGGCGCACCGACCGCATCCTGCGGCGGCTGGAGGCCATGCTGGCGGTGGCGGACCGGGAGACCTCCCTTATCATTACCGGGAACGGGGACGTGCTGGAGCCGGAGATGGGCGTGATCGCCATCGGCAGCGGCGGGCCCTACGCCCAGGCGGCGGCGCGGGCGCTGCTGGAGAACACCGAGCTCGGCGCCGAGGAGATCGTGCGCAAAGCGCTCGCCATCGCCGCCGACATCTGCATCTACACCAACCAGCAGCATGTGGTCGAGGTGCTGGAGTAGCCGCCGGGAAGCTCAAGGGATTTCGCCATGTCCATGACCCCCCAGGAAATCGTCCACGAGCTTAACAAGCACATCATCGGCCAGGAAGCCGCCAAGCGGGCGGTGGCCATCGCGTTGCGCAACCGCTGGCGGCGGCAGCGGGTCCCGGAGCCCCTGCGCCAGGAGATCACGCCGAAGAACATCCTCATGATCGGCCCCACCGGGGTGGGCAAGACGGAGATCGCCCGGCGCCTGGCGCGGCTCGCCGACGCCCCCTTCATCAAGGTGGAGGTCACCAAGTTCACCGAGGTGGGCTACGTGGGGCGGGACGTGGACACCATCGTGCGCGACCTGGCGGAGGTGGCGGTCAAGCAGACTCGGGAGCAGGAAGCCCGCAAGGTGCGACACCGGGCGGAGGACTTGGCCGAGGAGCGCATCCTGAACGCGCTGCTCCCCCCGGCGCGGGGCTTCGGCACCGAGGCGGCGCCGGAGGCCGATAGCGCCGCCCGGCAGAAGTTCCGCAAGAAGCTGCGGGAGGGCGAGCTGGACGACCGGGAGATCGAGATCGAGGTGGCGGCGGTGCAGCCCCACATGGAGATCTTCGCCCCGCCCGGCATGGAGGAGCTCACCTCCCAGATCCAGGGCCTGTTCCAGAGCCTGGGCGCCGCCCGCAAGCGGCTGCGCAAGTTGAAGATCAAGGAGGCGATGCGGCTCCTCACCGACGAGGAGGCGGGGAAGCTCCTGAACGAGGACGAGATCAAGGCCAAGGCGGTGGCCAACGTGGAGCAGAACGGCATCGTATTTCTCGACGAGATCGACAAGATCGCGAGCCGCGCCGAGACGGTAGGCGCCGACGTCTCCCGCCAGGGGGTGCAGCGGGACCTGCTGCCCCTGGTGGAGGGGACCACCGTCTCCACCAAGTACGGCATGATCCGCACCGACCACATCCTGTTCATCGCCAGCGGCGCCTTTCATCTGTCCAAACCCTCGGACCTGATCCCTGAGCTGCAGGGGCGCTTCCCCATCCGAGTGGAGCTCGACTCCCTTTCGGTGGACGACTTCGAGCAGATCCTCACCAACACCGATGCCTGCCTCACCCGGCAGTACCAGGCGCTGCTTGCGACCGAGGGGATCATCCTGGACTTCCGCCCGGACGGCATCCGGCGGCTGGCGGAGATCGCCTATCAGGTGAACGAGCGTACCGAGAACATCGGTGCGCGGCGGCTGTACACGGTGATGGAGAAGCTTTTAGAAGAGGTGTCCTTCGAGGCGGGACGCCGCTCCGGCGAGAGCGTGGTGATCGACGCGCCCTACGTGGACGCCCGGCTCAAGAACCTAGCCCAGAGCGACGACCTGTCGCGCTACATCCTCTAAGCCGGCCTCTGCGGGCCGGCGTTGCGGCCTACCGGGAGACGATCAGGGGCCTCAGGTTGAGGGCGGCGGCGATGCGCTCGGCTGCCTCCCGGGCCGAGGCGGCGTCGGGGTAGGGCCCCGCCTGCACCCGGAACAGGCGTTCGTGGAAGGCGAGCCCCAGGGCGTCCGCTAGCCAGGCGAGCTCGCCCCGCAGTCGGCCGAGGAAGGCTTGCGCGTTCTCCCGGGAGCCGAAAGCGCCCAATTGCAGGTAGTAGCCCGGGGCGGCGGAGAGCGCGGCGTCGGGGCCGCCGCTGACTGGGGAGGCGGGCGGGCTTGTTGGCCCGGGCTCGGCCCCCGGGACCGGGGCGCTCGCCTGAAGGGGTGGGGCGGCGGGCAGCGTCCCCGGCAGCAGGGCCTCCACTTCCACCCAGGCGCTCCCCGCCTCCACCATGCCTAGCTTGTAGGCCGCGGTGTAGGAGAGGTCGATGATGCGCTCCGACAGGAACGGCCCCCGGTCGTTGATCCGCACTACCACGGACCTGCCGTTGCCCAGGTGGGTCACCCGGGCGTAGCTCGGAATCGGCAGCGTGGGGTGGGCCGCGGTCATGGCGTACATGTCGTAGGGCTCTCCCGAAGCGGTCGGGCGGCCATGGTAACGGCGCCCGTACCAGGAAGCCATGCCCCGCTGCTTGAAGGGCCTTGGCTCCGCCATGGGGATGTAGGTGCGCCCCATGGCCTCATAGGGGCGGGCGTTGGCGGCGCGGATGGGCTCCGGCCGGGGCACGGCGTCGGGAATCGCCTCCAGGTTGGGCGGTGGATTTTCCCCAGGGCCGTCGTCCAGGTAATAGCCGCCCCGAGTGGGGACGCCCCCGGGCGGGGGTTCCATCGCTACGGGGCTTCGTTTGGGGGCCGTGCCGCAGCCGCCCAGGAGGAGGGCCGCCGCCAGCCCCAGGGGCAGAAGCCACCCGGCGCAGAAAGGGGGGGCGCCGGCGGATGGCCGAGGCCCTGGGGCCGAAGGCCCGGCCCGGTTTTCGCCCTCGATCCCGGCCCCCTTTCCCGCTTCCCGCATCATGCCTCCCTCGCCGGACGTCAGGTTCTGACCAGTTTCTTCGTGGTGTGGATGCTCATGAGCATACCGAAGCCCAGGAGCAGCGTCACCAGGGAAGTGCCGCCGTAGGAGATCAAGGGCAGGGGCACGCCCACCACCGGCAGGATGCCGCTCACCATGCCCATGTTGACGAAGGCGTAGGTAAAGAAGGTGAGGGTGATGGCGCCCGCCAGCAGCCGACCGAACGGGGTGGAGGCGTGGGCGGCGATGTAGAGGCCGCGGCCGATCACCAGCAGGTACATGAGGAGCAGCAGCAGATTGCCGATGAAACCGAACTCCTCGGCGTAGACGGCGAAGATGAAATCGGTGGTGCGCTCCGGCAGGAAGTCCAGGTGGGATTGGGTACCCTGGAGCCAGCCCTTGCCGGCGATGGCGCCGGAGCCGACGGCGATGGTGGACTGGATGGTATGGTAACCCGCTCCCAGGGGGTCCTGGGTCGGGTCCAGCAGGGTCAGGATCCGGCGGCGCTGGTAGTCGTGGAGCACCGACCACAGGATGGGCAGGCTCGCCAGGGCCGCCGCCGCCAGCCCCGCCATCAGCCGCCACGACATCCCCGCCAGGAACAGGACGTAGAAGCCGGAGGCGCCGATGAGGAGCGCCGTGCCCAGGTCCGGCTGGCGGACGATGAGCCCCATGGGGACGGCGAGCAGCAGGGCGGCGACGGCGAAATCGGCTAGCCGCGGCGCTTCCTCCTTGCGGGCGAAGAACCAGGCTAGCAGCATGGGCACGGCGATCTTCATGAGCTCCGAGGGCTGGATGCGGACGAAACCCAGGTCCAGCCAGCGCCGGGCCCCATTCACCACTTCCCCCACCAGGGCCACGGCGACGAGGAGCGCCAGCCCCAGCAGGTACAGGGGCACCGCGGCGCGCATCAGCCGCTGGGACGGCACCAGCGCCACCGCCCACATGGCGGCCAGGGCGACTCCCAGGTTGGTCAGTTGACCCATCACCCGGGCGAGGCTCGCGCCCGAGGCGCTGTACAGGGTGATCAACCCGGTGGCGAGGAGCAGGGCCGTGGCGGTGAGCAGCATGCCGTCCATGCGGCTCGCGACGAAGCGCAGGGCTCGCTTAATCGTTGGGCTCATTCGTAGGCTCCCCTTGGAGCGGCCCGGGGCTCGGCCGCTTGCCGAGAAGATAGTAGTCGAACACCACCCGGGCGATGGGGGCGGCGGTGGCGCTCCCGGCGCCTCCGTTCTCCACCAGGATCGCCAGGGCGATGCGGGGCGCCTCCGCGGGGGCATAGGCGACGAAGAGGGCATGGTCCCGGTGCTCCTCGCGGAGCTTTTTCTCGTCGTATTTTTCTCCCTGTTTCATGGCCACCACCTGGGCGGTGCCGGTCTTGCCGGCGAATTCGTACGGGGCACCGGCCCCGGCCCGCGCCGCCGTGCCCCCGGGACGGGTGACGTCCACCAGGGCCTCCTGCACCAGCCGCAAATGGTTGGGGTCGAGCTTGAGGGTGTAGAGGGGCTCCGCGGCGATGCGCCGCACTTCGCCGGTGGCGGCGTCCTCGATGGATTGCACCAGGTGGGGGCGGAAGGCCGTGCCCCCGTTGGCCAGGATGGCGGTCGCCTGGGCGAGCTGCATCGGGGTGGCCAGCATGTAGCCCTGGCCGATGCCCACCGACACCGTGTCCCCCACGTACCATTTGTCCCGCAGCCGCTTCCGCTTCCATTCCTGGGACGGCAGCAGGCCGGGAAGCTCTCCCTCGATGTCCACCCCGGTTTTCTGGCCGAAACCAAACTTCCTCATGAAGGCATGGATCGCGTCTATGCCCAGGTCCACCGCTAGGCCGTAGTAGTAGGTGTCGCAGGAGACCACCAGGGACTTGCGCAGGTCCACCAGCCCGTGGCCCCCCGGCTTCCAGTCCCGGTACCGGTGGTTGTGTCCAGGGAGGGAGAACCAGCCCGGATCGCTGATGGTGTAGGAGGGGGTGCGCTTGCCCAGCTCCAGGCCCGCCAGGGCCATGAAGGGCTTGAAGGTGGAACCTGGGGGGTACTGGCCCCGCAGAGCCCGGTTGTTGAGGGGGCGCTCGGGGGATTCGTTGAGCGCCTTCCAGTTCTGGGGATCGATGCCTTCGACGAAGAGATTGGGATCGAAGCCTGGCTTGGAGACCAGTGCCAGGATTCCCCCGGTCGCCGGCTCGATCGCCACCAGCGCTCCCCGACGCTCGCCGAAGGCCTGCTCGGCCACTTCCTGCAGTCGGATGTCCAGCGCCAGGGTGAGGGTGTTGCCGGCCACCGGGGGCGTGCGTGCGAGGGTGCGCAGCGCTCGGCCGGAGGCGTCCACCTCCACCTGTTCCACCCCAGTGACGCCATGCAGTTCCTCTTCGTAGCTGCGTTCGATGCCGACGCGCCCGATGTAGTCCGAGCCTCGGTAATTGGCGTAGCTGCCCTGCTCCTTGAGCGTCTCGATGTCCCGGTCGCTGATGCGGCCGATGTAGCCCACCACGTGGGAGGCGGTCTCGCCCCAGGGATACTGGCGAAACAGCCGGGCGCGCAGCTCCACGTTGGGGAAGCGGAAACGGTTGGCGGCGAAGCGCGCTGCCTCCTCGTCGGAGAGCCGGGTACGGATGGGCAGACTCTCGAAGCTCTTCGCCTCCTCCAGCAGCCGCTGGAAGCGGCGCCGGTCCCTGGGCGCGATTTCCACCACGGTGGAGAGTTCGTCGATCAGGGCGTCCAGATCGCGCACCTTGGCCGGCGTGATCTCCAGGGTGTAGGCGGAGAAATTGCTGGCCAGGACCTCGCCGTTGCGGTCCAGGATGAGGCCCCGGTTGGGCACGATGGGCACCAGAGAGATGCGGTTCGCCTCGGCCAGGGTCTGGTAGTGCTCCCGCTGCACCACCTGCAGGTAGAAAAACCGGGCTGCCAGGACCGCGAACGCCGCCAGCACCAAGAAGCCGGCCGCCGCCAGCCGCAGGCGAAAGGCGTGCACTTCCCGCTCGGTGTTCTTGAGCTCGACCCGCCGGTTCATAGCGCGTCGGGATCCGGCTTGGGCTTCTGCGGAAGGGTGAACAGGAGGGAGACCACGGGCCACAGGAGGGCGCCGGTGAGCACCGACAGAAAGACGCTCCAGCCGGGAAAAGACGCGCCCCCCGCCAGGGCCACCAGCAGGGAGACGAGCTGCTGGGCCAGGAGGATCGGGGCGACGTGCAGCACCTGGCCGCCGGGCCCGAACATCAACACCCGGCGCCGCCAAGTGAGCCCGAGGAAGGCGAGCACCGCATAGGCGAGGGCGTTCTGGCCGAACAGGGTGGCATGACCCACGTCCATGAGCAGACCCAGGCCCCAGGCGATGCCGATTCCCACCCGGCGCGGTTCCCGGATGCACCAATAGAGCAGGGCGACGGCCATGAAGTCCGGGCGAGCCGCCAGCCAAATCCCGGACCAGGGCAGCAGGGTGAGCAGCAGGGCGCCGATCAAGGTGAGGGCGATGAGGCCAGGGCCGGCCGGCCGCAGCAGCTCTTCCGCCCGGGGGACACTTACCGCCATCAACGTTCCTTGCCCTGGACCGGGTGGGGCCGGGCCGGCACCGCCCCCTGCCGCGCCAGGATCAGCACCTGGCGGTACTGTTCCGCCCCCGCTACCGGCTGGCAGACGATGCGGGCGAAGGATTGGCCCGTGTCCCGCTCGATTCGGGTGACCCGGGCCACGGGTAACCCCGGCGGATAGACGCTGTCGATGCCCGAGGTGACCAGCAGGTCACCGGTTTCCACGTCTACCGCCTGGGGCAGATAGCGCAGCTCCAGGGTCCCGTCCTCGCCGCCGAAGACGATGGCCCGCAGCCCGGTGCGCACCACCAGCACCGGCACGGCGTGGTCCCGGTCGGTGACCAGGGTCACCTCGGAGAGGAGGGGATAGACGCGGGTGACCTGGCCCACCACCCCCGCCCCGTCGATCACCACTTCCCCCGCCTGGATCCCGTGGGCCGAGCCTTTGTCCACCAGGATCTTGCGGCTGAAGGGGTTGCGCTCCGCGTACAGGATCTCGGCCGCCACCGCCCGCTGCCCGTACTGCTCCCGGGCCTCCAGCAGGTTGCGCAGGTGGGCGTTCTCCGCCTCCAGCGCCTCCAGCCGCTGCAAGCGGGCGAGGATGGAGAGCTGTTCCTGGCGCAGCCGGGCGTTGTCCCGGGCGAGCTGGCTCTGGGTGACGAAGAAGTCCTTCACCCGGTGGTAGAGGGCGCCGGGTGCCGTGGCGATGCGCTGCAGGGGATAGAGAGCGATGGACGCGCCGTCCCGCAGCACGTCCAGGTAGTGGTAACGGGCGTCGGTCGCCAGCAGGGCCACCGACAGGGCGGCGAATAGCGCCAATCGGGCGAAGGGGCTGGGTCCGCGTTTGAAGAAAGGGGGCGGGGAGTATTCCATTCACGCAGGCGGGGAAAAAAGGCAGGGAACCAAAGAGCCCGCGGGCCCCGGCCTCCCCCGTGAAGCCCCGCCCCTCCCCGGGCCCTTCCCGTGCCTCAATCGCTGGTGAATATGCTGCCTCCCAGCTTGTCCATGCGCTCCAGGGCCCGCCCCGATCCCCGCACCACGCAGGTCAGCGGATCGTCGGCCACGATCACCGGCAGTCCCGTCTCTTCCATGAGGAGCCGGTCGATGTCCCGCAGCAACGCCCCGCCCCCGGTCAACACCATGCCCTTTTCGGCGATGTCCGCCCCTAGCTCGGGGGGAGTCTGCTCCAGCGCCTGCTTGACTGCGCTCACGATGGCGTTCAGGGGCTCGGTGAGGGCCTCCAGGATCTCGTTGGAGGAGATGGTGAAGCTGCGGGGGATGCCTTCGGCCAGGTTACGTCCCTTGACCTCCTTTTCCCGCACCTCTGAGCCCGGGAAGGCGGAGCCGATCTCCTTCTTGATCTCCTCGGCGGTGGTCTCGCCGATCAGCATGCCATAGTTGCGACGGATGTAGTTGATGATGGCCTCGTCGAACTTGTCGCCCCCCACCCGCACCGAGTTGGAGTAGACGATCCCGCCCAGGGAGATGACCCCCACCTCGGTGGTGCCGCCGCCGATATCCACCACCATGGAGCCGGTGGCCTCCTCCACGGGGAGGTCCGCGCCGATGGCCGCCGCCATGGGCTCCTCGATCAGCTCCACCTTGCGCGCGCCCGCCCCGTAGGCGGATTCCCGGATCGCCCGCCGCTCCACTTGGGTGGAGCCGCAGGGCACGCAGATCACGATGCGCGGGCTGGGGGAGAAGAGCTTGGAGTCGTGGACCTTCTTGATGAACTGCTTGAGCATCTGCTCGGTGACGGTGAAGTCGGCGATCACCCCGTCTTTCATCGGCCGGATGGCGGTGATGTTGCCCGGGGTGCGGCCGAGCATCTGCTTGGCCGCCAGCCCCACCTGCTGGATGACCTTCTTGCCGTTGGGCCCGCCTTCCTGGCGGATTGCCACGACGGAGGGTTCGTTGAGGACGATGCCCTTGCCGCGGACCCAGATCAGGGTGTTGGCCGTGCCGAGGTCGATGGCGAGGTCATTGGAAAAGTAAGAGCTTAGGAAACCGAACATGGATTTTCTTCCGCGGCCGGGCTGCGCCCGATAAATAAATTATGATACCCTAACGAGCTTTGTTAATTGAAGCACTTAAGCGGCCGCCATGAGCCTCTCCCTGGACGACGTTCGGCGCATCGCCCACCTCGCCCGCATCGCCATCACCGAGGAGGAGGCGCAGATGGTGCTGCAACAGCTTACCGGAATTTTCGCCCTGATCGAGAAGATGCAGGCGGTGGACACCCGGGACATCGAGCCCATGGCCCACGCCCAGGACGTGGTGCTGAGGCTGCGGCCCGACGAGGTGACCGAAGCCGACCAACGGGAGTTGTTCCAATCGATCGCCCCGCGCGTGGAGGCCGGCCTGTACCTGGTGCCCAAGGTCATCGAGTGAAAACCCGCTCCCGGCCGAAACGCCCGGAACGGGCCAAAGCCCCGTGGATCTGCTGAATTCCAGCCTCAAGGCTCTGGCGGCCGCGCTGGCAGAGCGCCGGGTCTCCAGCGTGGAGCTCACCCGGGCGTATCTCGCCCGGATCGAGCGGCTCAACCCCCGGTTGAACGCCTTCATTACCCTGGATCCGGAAGCGAGCCTGGCCCAGGCGGAGGCGGCCGACCAGCGCCTCGCCCGGGGGGAGGCCGGACCCCTCACCGGGGTCCCGGTGGCCCACAAGGACATTTTCTGCGCAAAGGGGTGGCGTACCACCTGCGGCTCCAAGATGCTCGCCAACTTCGTTGCTCCCTACGATGCCCACGTGGTGGAGCAGCTGAACGCTGCCGGCATGGTGAGCCTGGGCAAGACCAACATGGACGAGTTCGCCATGGGTTCGTCCAACGAAACCTCCTACTTCGGGCCGGTGCGTAACCCCTGGGCTCTGGACCGGGTCCCGGGCGGCAGCTCCGGGGGCTCGGCTTGCGCCGTGGCGGCCCGGCTCGCGCCAGCCGCCACCGGCACCGACACCGGGGGCTCCATCCGGCAGCCGGCGGCCCTGTGCGGGATCTCGGGCCTGAAGCCCACTTACGGCCTGGTGTCCCGTTACGGAATGATCGCCTTTGCCTCCAGCTTGGACCAGGGCGGGCCCATGGCCAGGTCGGCCGAGGACCTGGCGCTGCTCCTCAACGTCATGGCGGGCTTCGATCCCCGGGATTCCACCAGCCTGGAGCGGGAACCCGAAGATTACACCCGCGACTTGGAAAGCCCCCTCAAGGGCTTGCGCCTGGGGCTGCCCCGGGAATACTTCGCGCAAGGGGTGGCGCCGGACGTGGCCCGGGCGGTGGAGCAGGCCTGCACGGTGTTCCGCGAGCTGGGCTGCGAGACCGTGGAGGTTTCCCTTCCCAACATGGAGCTTTCGGTGCCGGTGTACTACGTCCTGGCGCCGGCGGAGGCCTCCAGCAACCTGGCCCGCTACGATGGGGTGCGCTACGGTTACCGGACGCCGCAGTACCAGGATCTGCTGGACATGTATACGAAGACCCGGGCGGAGGGCTTCGGCGCCGAGGTCAAGCGCCGCATCCTGATCGGCACCTATGTGCTCTCTCACGGCTACTACGACGCCTATTATCTCCAGGCGCAAAAGGTGCGGCGGCTGATTGCCCAGGACTTCAAGCGGGCCTTCGAGCGCTGCGATCTGATCCTGGGACCCACCTCGCCCACCACCGCCTTCCCCCTGGGCAGCCGCTTGAGCGACCCGGTGCAGATGTATCTTTCCGACATCTTCACCATCGCCGTGAACCTGGCCGGGCTGCCGGGGCTGTCCATCCCCGCCGGTTTCGACGGCGAGGGCCTGCCGGTGGGATTGCAGATCGTCGGCGGCTATTTCGCCGAGGCCCGTATGCTGAACGCGGCCCACCAGTACCAGAGGGTTACCGACTGGCACCGGCGTATGCCGCCGGACCTGGAGGAGTCATGAGCGCGCCGCGGGAAGGCTGGGAGGTGGTGATCGGGCTGGAGGTGCACGCCCAGCTCTCCACCCGGGCCAAGATCTTCTCGGGAGCGTCCACCGCCTTCGGCGCCGCCCCCAACACCCAGGCCTGCGCCGTGGACATCGCCCTGCCCGGGGTGTTGCCGGTGTTGAACCGGGGCGCGGTGGAGCGGGCGATCAAGTTCGGCCTGGCGGTGAACGGGAAAATCAACCGCCGGTCGGTGTTTGCCCGCAAGAACTACTTCTATCCCGATCTGCCCAAGGGCTACCAGATCAGCCAGTACGAGCTGCCCATCATCGTGGGCGGCGCCGTTCCCATCCAGGTGGGGGGCGTCGAGAAGGCGGTGCGGCTGACCCGCGCCCACCTGGAGGAGGACGCCGGAAAATCCCTCCACGAAGATTTCCACGGCATGACCGGCATCGATCTCAACCGGGCCGGCACGCCGCTGCTGGAGATCGTTTCCGAGCCGGACATGGGCTCCACCGAGGAGGCGGTGGCCTACGCCAAGGCGCTCCACGCCCTGGTGCGCTGGATCGGCATATGCGACGGCAACATGCAGGAGGGGTCGTTCCGCTGCGATGCCAACGTCTCGGTGCGGCGGCGGGGGGAGATGCGGCTCGGCACCCGCTGCGAGATCAAGAACCTCAACTCCTTCCGCTTCCTGGAGCGGGCCATCGACTACGAGGTGGAGCGGCAGATCGAGCTCCTGGAGGACGGGGGCCGCGTCGTGCAGGAGACCCGGCTGTTCGACCCGGACCGGGGGGAGACCCGCTCCATGCGCACCAAGGAGGAGGCCCACGACTACCGCTACTTCCCCGATCCCGACCTCTTGCCCCTGGAAGTGAGCGAGGCGTGGATCGAGGAGGTGCGGGCGACCCTTCCCGAGCTGCCCCAGGAGAAGCGCAGCCGCTACCAGCGGGAATACGGGCTCACCGCCTACGACGCGGGGGTGCTCACCTCCAGCAAAGAGATGGCGGACTATTTCGAGGCACTGGTGGAGCGGCTTCCCCGGGAGCCCAAGCTGTGCGCCAACTGGGTGATGGGGGAGCTCTCCGGCTGGCTCCACCGGCGGGGGCTGGAGATCGACGCGAGCCCCATCTCCCCCGCCCAACTGGCGCGCCTGCTCGGCCGCCTGGTGGACGGTACCATCTCCGGCAAGATCGCCAAGGAGGTGTTCGACGCCCTGGCGCGGGGGGAGGCGGAAGGGGAGGAGGCGGCCGACCGGATCATCGAGGCCCGGGGGCTCAAGCAGATCTCCGACGCCGCCGCGCTGGAAGCCATCGTGGACCGGATCATCGCCGCCAATCCCCAGCAGGTGGCGGACTACCGAGCCGGGAAAGAGAAGCTCTTCGCCTACTTCGTGGGCCAGGCGATGCGGGCCACCCAGGGCAAGGCCAACCCGGCTCAGCTCAACGAGATCCTCAAGCGCAGGCTGGGCGGCTCGTGAGCCACCCCCGCCGCGGGGCGGCTCAGCGGCCCTTCAGCTCCCGGTAGCGCGCCTTGTCCGCCTCGAAGCGGGCCCGGATGGCGTCCATCTCGCCCTCCTTCGCGGCCACCTGGGCCTTAAGGGCGCTGAGTTCCCGCTCGGCGTGGGCCAGCTCTTCGCTGAGCCACTCGGGCACGGGCTTCCCGCGCCCGGCGAACTTATCCGCGTCCGCTTTCAACTTGCCGACTTTCTCGGCGGCGCTCTTTTCCCGGGCCTTCAAGCTCGCGATGGCGAGTTCCGCCTGCTTCAGGTTGCGGTCCCGGGCGAGATCGATTTCCCGCTCGCTGGCGTAAGTGGCGAGCAGGGCCCGGTCCCGGCGCTCCCGCTCCATCGCCTCCCGCTCCTGTTCCGGGCTCGTTCTCGGTTCTTCCCGCTTGACCGGCTTCCCCCCCGGAACCTGCCCCGCTTCGTACTCCCGCACCACGATGCCGCGCTTGTTCATCTCCTGGAGGCCCTGCTGCACGCAGTCCGGGGTGAGCCTATCGGTGTAATAGACCCGGCCCTGGGGATCGGTGCACTTGTACATCCTGGCGTCAGCCGGGGAGGGGAAGGCCGCGGCGGTAAGCGCCGCGAGGCCGCACAGCCAGAAGAGGGCGTGCCGTCCCCTGGCCGACGTTGCCGCTGGGTGTCCGGTGGGTATAGATCGGTCAGACATAGGGCAAAACCCTGTGAGCCGTTGCACATCCGGGCAGCGCGGGCGTTCTCAAGGGCGCGCGCCGAAGGTTTCCCGGTAACGGCGAATCTCAAGCAAGCGCTGTGCCAGTGACTCCTGGGTTTCCAGGTGGGCGATCACGTCGTCCAGCGTGGCGATGCTGATCACCGGGATGCCGTAGGCCTGCCGCACTTCCTCCGCGGCGGACCGGGACCCGAGGCCCCGTTCCATCCGGTCCAGGGCGATCACCACGCCGCAGGGGATGGCGCCGGCGGCGCGGATCAGTTCCACCGCCCCCCGCACCGAGGTGCCGGCGGAGATCACATCGTCCACGATCAGCACCCGGCCCTGGAGGGGGGCGCCGATGGTGGCGCCGCCTTCCCCGTGGTCCTTGGGCTCCTTGCGGTCGAAGCAGAAGGGGCAGTTCAAGCCCTCCTCGGCCAGGGCCACGGCGGTGGCGGTGACCAGGGGAATGCCCTTGTAGGCGGGCCCGAACAGCATGTCGAAGGCGATCCCGCTCGCGCGGATGGCTTTCGCGTAAAATTGCGCCAGCGCCCTGAGGGAAGCGCCGTCGTTGAACAGGCCCGCGTTGAAGAAGTAGGGGGACACGCGTCCCGCCTTGGTCCGGAACTCGCCGAAGCGCAGCGCGCCGCGGGCGATGGCGAACTGGACGAACTGCCGGCGGAAATCGGTCATGGGGAAAGAGCCGGGCGATGGCCAAGCGAGGGCATAGGGAACGAGAAGGGCTCGGGGCGGCGGTTTGAGCGGACAGCCGACAATTTAAGCGGCCCGGCGCTTTTTTTCCAGTATCGGCGTGTTGCGGATCATCACCCTCAACCTGAACGGCATCCGCTCGGCGGCGGCCAAGGGATTCTTCCAGTGGCTGCCCGCCCAGCGGGCCCACGTGGCCTGCGTGCAGGAGTTGAAGGCTTTGGCGGACGATCTCACTCCGGAGATGGTGCGGCCGGACCGGATGCAGGGACACTTCCACTTCTCCCAGCGGCGGGGCTACAGCGGCGTGGGCATGTACTGCAAGCATCCTCCCGACCGCGTGGTAGAAGGCCTGGGCATTCCCGACATCGACGCGGAGGGCCGCTACCTGGAGGCCCGCTACGGTGCCCTTTCCATCGTGTCCCTGTACGTGCCTTCGGGCTCGGCCGGGCCGGAGCGGCAGGCGGCCAAGTTCAGCTTCATGGACCGCTTCTTTCCGGTGCTCGCCAAGCTGGCCAAAAGCGGGCGCGAGTACATCCTCTGCGGCGACATCAACATCGCCCACAAGGAGATCGATCTCAAGAACTGGCGCTCCAACCAGAAGAACTCGGGCTTCCTGCCGGAGGAGCGCGCCTGGTTGAGCCGGGTCTTCGATGAGTTGGGATGGGTGGACGTCTATCGCCGGCTCTACCCGGACGCGACCGGGGAGGCCTATACCTGGTGGTCCAACCGGGGCCGGGCGTGGGAGAAGAACGTGGGATGGCGTATCGACTACCAGATCGCCACGCCGAAAGTGGCCCAGCTCGCCCGGCGGGCCTTCGTTTACAAGGGCGAGCGCTTCTCCGACCACGCGCCCCTGGTGATCGACTACGACCTGACCCTGCCCGGGCGCTGATTTCAGGCCTTCGCCGCGCCTCCCTTGCCCATCGACCGCTCATCGCACCCCTGGCTCGCGGCCCTGGGCGTGTACCTGGAGCCCCGGGTGGCGCGCATGCTGCTCCTGGGCTTCTCCTCGGGGCTGCCCCTGCTGCTCACCCTGGGGACCCTTTCTTTCTGGCTGCGGGAAGCGGGGGTGGACCGCACCACCATCGGGTTCCTGAGTTGGGTGGCCCTCGCCTATGGGCTCAAGTGGGCTTGGGCGCCCCTGGTGGATCGCCTGCGGTTGCCCTGGCTCACCCACCGGCTCGGGCGGCGCCGGAGCTGGCTGCTCGCGGCCCAGCTCGCCGTTGTCGTGGGCCTTACGGGCATGGCCTTCTCCGATCCGGCCACCCACCTGGAGCGGCTGGTGGCCTTCGCCCTGCTCACCGCCTTCGCCTCCGCCACCCAGGACATCGCCATCGACGCCTTCCGCATCGAATCCGCCCCGCCCGAGCTGCAGGGCGCCATGGCCGCCGCCTACCAGGCGGGCTACCGGCTGGCCGTGATCCTCGCTTCCGCCGGGGCCCTGTGGATCGCAGCGCGCTTCGATCCGAGCGAGGCAACCTACGAAGCGTTGCCCTGGACCGTCGCCTACTTGGCGATGGCCGGCTTCATGGGGGTGGGGATGGTCACGGTGCTCTACTCCGCGGAGCCGCGGGTGGCGGTGTCCCGGGAGACCCTGGAGCGGGAAGCCCGGGTGAGCGCCCGCCTCCACGGCAGCGGCCTCTTGCCCAAGGGGCTCGCGGACCTGCTCGCCTGGGGCTACAGCGCGGTGGTGAGCCCGTTCCTGGATTTCCTGCTGCGCTACCGCTGGCAGGCCCTGCTGATCCTGGCCTTGATCGCCACCTACCGGATCTCGGACGTGGTGATGGGGGTGATGGCCAACCCGTTCTACGTGGACATGGGCTACACCAAGGACGAAGTGGCCGCCGTGTCCAAAGTCTACGGGGTCGTCATGACCATCGTGGGGGCGGCCATCGGCGGGGTGCTGAGCCTGCGCCTCGGGGTGATGCGCATCCTGTTCCTGGGCGCCGCCCTTTCCGCCGCCACCAACCTCCTGTTCGCCTGGCTCGCCACCCAGGGGCACAACCTGCCGGGGCTGATCCTGGCGATTTCCGCCGACAACTTAAGCGCCGGGATCGCCAGCGCCGCTTTCGTCGCCTATCTTTCGGGGCTGACCAACGTGGCCTACTCCGCCACCCAGTACGCCCTGTTCAGCTCCGTCATGCTGCTCCTGCCCAAGGTCCTGGCGGGCTTCTCGGGGCTGGCGGTGGACCGCTTCGGCTACGAAAGCTTCTTCGTCGGGACCGCCCTGATCGGCCTGCCAGTCTTGCTGCTGGTGTGGCTCGCCGCTCGCAGCGAGCGGCGTCGGACGGCCTTCGCCCCTCCCCCTCCTCAGTCGAAGGTGCGCTGAAACTGGAGGTCGAAGCGGCGCGGCTCGCCCCGGGGCTGGATCTGCAGGCTGAAGCGCAGGGTCTCGGGCCGGGACAGGCGGTATTCGCCGATGTAGTAGATGGCGCCGCCTTCCCGCACTTCCTTGAGCTCCAGGGTGGTGAGCCGGGCGGTCAGGGTGACCACGGTCGCCTTGACCTCGGCGGCCACCGGCTGGAGCGCACCGCTCGCGTCCCGCTTCAGCACCGCCACGGTCAGCATGCCGGCGTTGCGGCTGCGGGTAATGCCGTAGGCCCGGGCCACCTCCGGCGCGAGATCTTCGGTGACGAGGGCGTTGTAATGGATCTCGTAGTCGCCGAACTTCTTGGACAGCTCGGCGACGCCGCCGAGGGGCAGCAGCAGCGCCGCCAGCCCAAAGACGAATTTCCATGCTTTCATGGGGAGAGCCCCTTGAGATGGCCTGGAGCCATATTTTTCTCCGGCTGCCGGGTGGATACGAACGGCATTATGCCCGTTTCGTCATTTTGATGGGCCCGGGTCGGGGAAGGCAAGACCAGCGCCTCTTTCTCATTTTCGTTCCCGGCGCTCGGGTCGATTCGTGGCGCCATTCCGGGTGACATGAAGCTTCACCGGAGCTGCTCGACCCGGTAGACCGCGATGGAGCCGAGCAAGTTGGGGAACCAGGTCACCGTGGACCCGTTGCCGAGCACCATGCGCTCCAGGATCCGCACCCCGTGCTGATCGCAGAACCATTCGAAATCCTTGAGGGTGCACAGGTGCACGTTGGGCGTGTTGAACCACTGGTACGGCAGGCTCTTGGACACGGGCATGCGCCCCATCAGCACCTGCACCCGGTGGCGCCAGTAGCCGAAGTTGGGAAACGAGACGATGGCCTCGCGTCCCACTCGCACCATTTCGCGCACGATGCGCTCGGTGTGGCGCATGGCCTGCAGGGTCTGGGACAGGATCACATAATCGAAGGAACCGGACTCGAAACCCGAAAGCCCCGACTCCAGGTCCGCCTGGATCACGTTGACCCGGTTCCTCACGCAGGCGAGCACGCCTTCGTCGTTGATCTCCACCCCGTAGCCGTGGGCGCTGCGGGTCTCCCGCAGGTAGCGCAGCAGCGACCCGTCCCCGCAGCCCAGGTCCAGCACCTGGGCGCCGGGCTTGATCCAGCGGGCGATGGCCTGGAAGTCCGGCCGCGCCGCGGCGAGCTGGGCGACGGCGGGATCGATGGCGGCGGGCAGCCTGGGCTCCTTCATCGACCGCCTCCCAGGTCGATGTTCTCCATGTACGCCCGCATGAGCGCGTGGTAGTGGGGATCCTCCATGAGGAAGGAATCGTGGCCGTGGGCCGAGCGGATCTCCGCGTAGGTCACGTCCAGCTTGTTGTCCAGCAGCGCCTTGACGATGTCCCGGGAGCGGCCCGGGGCGAAGCGCCAGTCGGAGCTGAAGGAGATCACCAGGAAGGCCGCCCGCGCCGGCCGGAACGCCGCCGAAAGATCCCCGCCGTGGGGATAGGCGGGGTCGAAGTAGTCCAGGGCCTTGGTCATCAGCAGGTAGGTGTTGGCGTCGAAATGGCTGGCGAACTTGTCGCCCTGGTAGCGCAGGTAGGACTCGATCTCGAACTCGATGTCCCAGCCGAAGGTGTAGTCCCCCGCGCGCAGCTCGCGGCCGAATTTCTCCGCCATGGAGTCGTCGGAGAGGTAGGTGATGTGGCCCAGCATGCGGGCGAGCCGCAGGCCCCAGCGCGGCACCACCCCGTGGGAATAGAAGTCCCCGTGATGGAAGTCCGGGTCGGTGAGGATCGCCTGGCGCGCCACGTCGTTGAAGGCGATGTTCTGGGCGGTGAGCTTGGGTGCCGCGGCGATGGCGATGGCGTGGCGGATCCGGGTCGGGAAATCGATGGCCCACTGCAGCGCCTGCATGCCGCCCAAGCTCCCTCCCACCACCGCGGCCCACTGCTCGATGCCCAGGTAATCGGCGAACCGGGCCTGGGAGGCCACCCAGTCCTCCACGGTGACGATGGGAAAGGAGGCGCCGTAGGGCTTGCCCGTCTCCGGGTTGATGCTAGCCGGCCCGGTGGAGCCGTGGCAGCCGCCCAGGTTGTTGACGCCCACGACGAAGAAGCGGCGGGTGTCGATGGGCTTGCCCGGGCCCACCATGTTTTCCCACCAGCCGGCGCTCTTGCGGTCGTCGGAGTGGTAACCCGCCACGTGGTGGCTGCCGGACAGGGCGTGGCACACCAGCACCGCGTTGGAGCGCTCGGCGTTGAGCTCCCCGTAGGTCTCGTAGGCGAGCTCGTAGCCCGCCAGCGCGCGCCCGCACTTGAGGGTGAGGGGCTCGTCGAAGCGGACCTTCTGCGGCGTGACCAGGCCGACCGAAGTGGGATCGAACATGGAGATGGCGCGATCGCTCGATTCGAGGCGCGATTATAGCGTCATCTAGGCGTTCAGCCGCTCGAGCAGGGTGAGCAGCCTTTCGTGGCTTTCGGCCTTGAGCATTTTCCGGGTGAGCCCGGCGATACGGGAGAGGTCGGTGCGCAGCACCTGCTGCTTGACCATGAGGATGTTGGACGGGTGCATGGAGAACTCCCGCAACCCGAAGCCCAAGAGCAGGCGGGTAAGCGCCACGTCCCCCGCCATCTCGCCGCACACCGCCACGGGCACCCCCGCCCGGGTGGCGGTGCCGATCACCCGAGCCACCAGGTGCAGCACCGCCGGGTGCAGGGGATCGTAGAGGTGGGCCACGGCCTCGTCGGTACGGTCGATGGCCAGGGTGTACTGGATCAGGTCGTTGGTGCCGATGGACAGGAACTCAAGTCGGCGCAGGAACGCCTCCAGCATAAGGGCGGCGGCCGGCACTTCGATCATGCCGCCCACCGGCACCTGGGGATCGAACTTCACCCGCTCGTCGGCCAGCTCCCGCTTGGCCTGCTCGATCAGGGCGAGGGCCTGGACCAGCTCGGAGAGACTGGAGAGCATGGGCAGCAGGATGCGCACCCGCCCGTAATGGGAGGCCCGCAGGATCGCCCGCAACTGGGTGCGGAACATGTGCGGCTCGGCGAGGCACAGCCGGATGGCCCGCAGACCCAGGGCCGGATTGGCGCTGAAGCGCTGGGCCCCGTTCAGTTGCTTGTCGGCTCCCAGGTCTAGAGTGCGGATCGTGACCGGCAGCCCCTTCATCTGGCGCACCACCCGGCGGTAGGCTTCGAACTGCTCGTCCTCGCTGGGCAAGTCGTTGCGGTTCAGGAACAGGAACTCGCTGCGGAACAGCCCGATGCCGCTCGCCCCGCTCTCCTTCACCTGCTCCACGTCCTCGGGCAGCTCGATGTTGGCCTGCAGTTCCACCGGCACCCCGTCCAGGGTGACCGCCTTGGCGCTCTTCAGGCGCTTCAGCTTCTGCCGTTCCAGCTCCCACAGGTGGCGCCGCAGCTCGTACTCCGCCAGGATGCTCCGGTCCGGGTTCACCACCACCACCCCGGCGCCGCCGTCCACGATCACCAGGTCGTTTTCCCGGACGAGCTGGCGCGCGTGGCGCAGGGCCACGATGGAGGGGATGCCCAGGCTGCGGGCGACGATGGCGGTGTGGGAGGTCGCGCCGCCCAGGTCGGTGACGAAGGCGGCGAACTGGTGGTGCTTGTAGATCATCACGTCCGCGGGGGAGAGGTCCCGCGCCACCAGGATCACGGGCTCGCCGGCGGCGGGTGCGGGGACGGCGGCGGGCGGATGCCCTAGCAGGGCCTTTATGATCCGCTCCACCACCTGCACCACGTCGTTCTTGCGCTCGCGCAGGTACTCGTTCTCCATCTCGTCGAACTGGGCGACGAGGGCGTCCATCTGCATTCGTAGGGCCCATTCGGCGTTGCACTGCTCGGTGCGGATGCGCTGGATCGGCGCCCGGGACAGGATCTCGTCCTCCAGGATCATGAGATGGACGTTGAGGAACGCTTCCAGCTCCGCTGGCGCGTTGGGCGGCAGGCTTTCCCGCTGGGCGATGATCTCGTTGCGGGCCGCCTTCACCGCCGCCTTGAAGCGGGCCACCTCGTCGGGGATGCGGGACTCGGGCAGCACGTAATGGGCCACCTCCAGGCTGGCCTGGGAGGCGAGGTGGGCGCGGCCGATGGCGATGCCGGGGGAGGCGCCCGTGCCGTGCAAGGTGAAGCTCATGGCAGAAGGGTCCGGTTGGGGCGGCGGGCTATTCCCCCTCGCCGAAATAGTCGCCGATCAAGGCGATCAGGGCCTGCATCGCTTCTTCCTCGTCGGGACCTTCGGTCTCGATCACGATGCGGGAGCCTTTCCCCGCCGCCAGCATCATGACCCCCATGATGCTCTTGGCGTTGACCCGCCGCCCGTCCCGGGAGAGCCATACGTCGCTCCGGTACTGGGAGGCGAGCTGGCTGAGCTTGGCGGAAGCCCGGGCGTGGAGGCCCAGCTTGTTGATGATCTCAACGTCCCGTCGCAACATTCCGCTGGGGGTCGCTCGCCGCAAGATGCATGACGCCTTCGATGCCGCCGGAAAGCGCCTTGGCGATCACCGTGGCGAGCGGCTCGTTGCGGTAGGTGAGGGCGCGGATCAGCATGGGCAGGCTCACCCCGGCCACCACTTCCACGCGCCCTGGCACCCTCAAACGGCAGGCGATGTTGCACGGCGTTCCGCCGCAGATGTCCGAGAGCACCAGCACCCCGTCCCCCTGGTCCAGTTGCTTCACCAGCTTGAGCGCCTGGGGCAGGATCGCCTCCGGGTCGTCGTGGACCGTCACCCCCACCTGCATGAGCTGCAGCGGGCGGCTGCCCATCACGTGGCTGGCGCAGTGGATCAGGCTCTCGCCCAGGGTGCCGTGGGCGACGATCAGGATGCCTACCATGGGTTGTCCCCCAAGTTCAATAAGATGATTTTACTGCAAAGCCACCGGCCCAGGCGGCGCGGGCAGGCTCCTGGCTTCCCGGTCCACCAGGCTCAGGCGCGCCTCCAGTTCCGGCGTGACATGGAGTCCGCCCTGGGCGTCGATCAAGAGGGCCGCCGGGGTGCCCATGGTCCGGGCCGAGGCGGGAAACCCCTCAAGGCCCGCCAGGAACACGGGCTTGGAGGCCGCATCCGACAAGGTTCCGGCGTCCGGGCCGGGCGGGGCCAGCACCGTGGCCGATTGGGCGCTTTGCCCCGGCAGGCCGGTACGCGGGTCGATGAGATGGCAGTAGCGCCGGCCGTCCAGCTCGAAATACCGCTGGTAGTCGCCGGAGGTACCGATCGCCTCCCCGTCCTGGAGATCGAGCACGGCGATGGGCCCGGGCTTGCGCGGGTGCTGGATGCCCACGCGCCAGGGCCGATCCCCCCGGCGGCCCAGGGCGAGCACGTTGCCCCCCACGTTGATGAGGGCGTTGGCCACCCCTTTCCCCCGTAGCAGCCGGGCCGCGTGGTCCAGGGCCTTGCCCTTGAGGTAGCCCCCGAAGTCGAGCTGCACCGCCGGGTTGCGGCTCGCCGCGGTTCCTTGCGCCAGAACGATGTCTTCCATGGCGGGGCGCTGGGCCACGAGCCGGGCCACGGCGCCGGCCTCCGGCAGGCGCGGCTCGAAGGTCTCCCCGTGGAAGCCCCACAGCGCCACCAAGCGGCCGATGGCCGGGTTGAACAGCCCTCCGGAGCGGCGGGAGAGCTCGGTCGCCTCCCGGATGAAACCGGCGAGCTCCTCCTCCACCGGCACGGGCTGGGGGCCTGCGGCGAATGCCGCGTTGAGGGCGGTTAACCGGCTCGGCTTCCAGGCGTGGTACTGGTCGTGCAGGCGCTGGAACTCCCGGAACACCTCCCGGGCGAGGGCCCGGGCGCGGGGCTCGGGCTCCCCGTACAGGGTCACCTCTACCAGGGTGCCGAAGACGTAGGCCTGCTCCTGGTGGACCGGCTCGCCCCCGCAGCCCCCAAGGGCGAGGGCGAGCGCCAGGAGCGGGAAGCGCCAAAATCGCTGGGACCGCAAACGGTGCGGGGAAAGAGGCAATCGAGCCACAAGCGCCGGACGAAAGCTTAAGCCATGGCCCCGCGCGCTTTCCGGCAGCTCGTCATGGGATTTCCTTGGGCCGGTCGCGCCGCTCGTGCCGTAGCGCCGCCCCCCGCTCCAGGGCGTCGATCATCATGCCGGCCACGTTGAAACCCGTCTGCTGGGCGATCTCCACCATGCAGGTGGGGCTGGTGACGTTCACCTCGGTGAGATAGTCGCCGATGACGTCCAGGCCTACCAGCAGGAGCCCATGGGCCTTGAGGGTCGGCCCGAGGCTTTGCGCGATCTCCCGGTCCCGGGGCGAGAGGGGCTGGGCCACGCCTTTGCCCCCCGCCGCCAGGTTGCCCCGGGTTTCCCCGGGCCGAGGGATGCGGGCGAGGCAGTAGGGCACCGGTTCCCCGTCGATCACCAACACCCGCTTGTCTCCCTTGACGATGTCGGGGAGATAGCGCTGGGCCATCACCGAGCGGGCGCCGTGGCGGGTCAGGGTCTCCACGATGACGTTGAAGTTGGGGTCGTCCCGGCGCACCCGGAAGATCTCGGCGCCCCCCATGCCGTCCAGGGGTTTCAGAATCACGTCCCCGTGCTCTTCCAGGAAAGCGCGGATCAGGTCGTGCCGGCGGGTCACCAGGCTGGGCGGGATGAACTGGGGAAACCGGGCGCAGGCCATCTTTTCGTTGAAGTCCCGCAGCGCCTGGGGCCGGTTCACCACCCAGGTCCCCGCTGCCTCGGCCAGCTCCAGGAGATAGGTGGAGAAAACGTATTCCATGTCGAAGGGCGGGTCCTTGCGCATGAGCACCGCGTCGAAGCGCTCGAGGGGGGTCTCGGCGGCCTCGCCCGCCCGGTACCAGTCGTGAAGGTCATCGGTCAGGGAAAGGGGCCTCGCGTGGCCCACCACGCCGCCGTTGCGCCAGGCGAGATCGCCCTGCTCCATGGCCCAGAGGCGATGTCCCCGGGCGGCCGCCTCCCGCATCATGGCGTAGGAGGAATCCTTGTAGGTCTTGAGGCTGTCGAGGGGGTCGAGGATGAACAGCAGGTCCATGCCCGCCTCAGCCGGAGATCGCGGCGAGCTGGGGCTCGGCCAGGTACTGCTCCAACTCCATCGCCGCCGCCACCAGGGCGAGCCGCGCCACCACGCTGTAGGCATAGAACCGGTTGGGCGGGCAGTCCGGGCTGCCGGTGAAGTCGGGGGTGAGGCAAGAGGTCTCGAAGGCGAGGGGCACGAAGTGCATGCCGGGCGCGTTCAGGTTCTCGTCTTTGCCTCGGGCGGTGTGCACCCGGTAGAAGCCGCCCACCACGAAGTGGTCGATCATGTAGATCACCGGCTCGGCCACCGCGTCGTCGATGTTCTCGTAGGTGTAGACGCCCTCCTGAACCAGCACCTCGTGCACTTCCAGCCCTTCCTTGACCACCGCCATTTTCTTGCGCTGGTTGCGGTTGAGCTCCCGCACCTCGCTGGCGTCCCGCACCATCATCACGCCCATGCCGTAGGTGCCGGCGTCGGCCTTTACCACGGCGAAGGGCGCCTCGCGGATGCCGTACTCCCGGTACTTCTCGCCCACGTCCTTGAGGATCTCGTCCACGTAGGCCGCGAGGCACTCCTCGCCGCGCTTTTCCTTGAAGTTGATCTGGCCGCAGGCGGCGAAGTAGGGGTTGATGAGCCAGGGGTCGATGCCGATGAGCCCAGCGAACTCCTTGGCCACCCGCTCGTAGGCGGTGAAATGGCGCGACTTGCGCCGCGTGCTCCAGCCGGCGACCAGGGGCGGGATCACCGGCTGCTCTAGCCCCTTGAGGATCTCCGGCACCCCCGCCGAGAGGTCGTTGTTGAGCAGCACGGCGCAGGGGTCGAAGCCTTCGACGGTCAGGCGGTTGCCTTTGCGCTGGAGCGGCTCCAGGGTAAGGATCTGTCCGTCCGGTAAGGGGATCGTCTTGGGGGCGGTTACCTCCGGCAGCAGGCTTCCCACGCGCACGTGGAGCCCCGCGAGCCGCAGGATGTTGGCGAGGGCGGCCACGTTTTGCAGGTAGTGGACGTTGCGGGTATGGCTCTCGGGGATCAGCAGCACGCCCCGCGCCTCGGGGCAGATCTTCTCCACCGCCGCCATCGCCGCCTGCACGCACAAGGGCAGGAAGTCCGGATTGAGGTTGTTAAAGCCGCCGGGAAAGAGGTTGGTGTCCACCGGCGCCAGCTTGAAGCCGCTGTTGCGCAGATCCACGGAGGCGTAGAACGGCGCCGCATGCTCCTGCCACTGACCACGGAGCCAATGCTCGATCGCGGGCATGGCGTCGAGGATCGCGCGCTCCAGATCCAGGAGGGGGCCGGACTGGGCCGTGGTGAGGCGGGGAACGTTCATGGGAGCTTCCTGAAAACCAGGATTTTACTACCGGAACCGGCCGGGGCCAGCCCGGCGCGGGGACGCTCGCCAAAAAAAAACGGGCGCCCGCAGGCGCCCGTCCAGGCCGACTTCAGAGGATCAATGGCTCAGTTGTAGGCTTTCTCGCCGTGGGAGGTGACGTCGAGGCCTTCGCGCTCTTCCTCTTCGGTGACCCGCAGCCCGATGGTGGCGTCGATCACCTTGTAAATGACAAAGCTCAGGATGCCGGTCCACACGATGGTGGTGAGGGTGGCGATGATTTGCTTCATGACCTGCCCGCCCATGGACACGCCTTCCGGATAGCCCACGCCGCCCAGCCCGGCGGACATGAAGACGCCGGTCAGGATCGCGCCGAGCATGCCGCCCACCCCATGGACGCCGAAGACATCCAGCGAGTCGTCATAGCCGAGGGCGTGCTTGAGGCTGGTCACCGCCCAGTAGCAGATGATGCCGGCCAGCGCCCCGATGACCAGGGCGCCCATCGGCCCGACGAATCCGCACGCCGGGGTGATGGCCACCAGCCCCGCGATGGCGCCGGAGGCGGCGCCCAGCATGCTGGGCTTGCCCTTGCTCATCCACTCCACGAACATCCAGCCGAGCACCGCGGCGGCGGTGGCGAACTGGGTGTTGGCGAGCACCATGCCGGCGATGCCGTCGGCGGCCAGCTCCGAGCCCACGTTGAAGCCGAACCAGCCCACCCACAGCAGGGAGGCTCCCACCATGGTGAGCCCCAGGTTATGGGGCGGCATGGGCTCGCGCCCGTAGCCCACCCGCTTGCCCAGCACCAGCGCCCCCACCAGCCCGGCGATGCCGGCATTGACGTGCACCACCGTGCCGCCGGCGAAGTCCTTGGCGCCCAAGTCTGCCAGCCAGCCGCCGCCCCACACCATGTGGGCGATGGGCGCATAGCAGAAAACGAGCCATAGCGCCATGAACCACAGCACCGCGGAGAACTTGATGCGTTCGGCAAACGCCCCGACGATGAGCGCGGGCGTGATGGCGGCGAAGGTCATCTGGAACGTAGCGAAGACGTATTCGGGAATCACCCCACTCAGGGTCTCGGGCGTGATGCCCTTCATGAAGGCCTTGGACAGGCCTCCGATCACCTTGTTGAGCGCACCCGCCCCCTCGGTGAAGGCCAGGCTGTAGGCGAAAAGGGCCCACAGCACCGACACCAGGGAGAAGGTGATGAACACCTGCATCAGGATGGACAACGCGTTCTTGGCGCGCACCAAGCCGCCGTAGAAGAGCGCCAGGCCCGGGATCGTCATCATGATGACCAGCACCGTGGCGGTGATCATCCAGGCGGTGCTGCCCGAGTCGAGGGTGGGTTTCTTCTCTTCGGCCGGCGCTGGTGCGGGGGCCGCCGGAGCAGGGACGGGCGCAGCGGTGACGGGTGCCGCTTCCGCCGGCTTGGCTTCTGTCTGCGCGGCAGCGGGTACGCCGGCACCCTCGGTGCTCTGCTGCGCGAGAGCCGGCGCTGCCACCCCCAGGGAGGCGCACAGGGCGAAGAGTGCGATGAGTCGCTTCATGACATTCTCCTACAGGGCGTCCGCGCCGGTTTCGCCGGTGCGGATGCGGATCACTTGCTCCAGGTCAAAGACAAAGATCTTACCGTCGCCGATCTTGCCGGTGCTGGCCGATTTCTCGATGGCCTCGATCACCTGGTCGAGCAGCTCGGACTTGATGGCGACTTCCACCTTCACCTTGGGCAGAAAGTCCACCACGTACTCCGCACCGCGATAGAGCTCGGTGTGTCCCTTCTGCCGTCCGAAGCCCTTGACCTCGGTGACCGTGATGCCTTGCACGCCGATGGCGGACAGAGCCTCCCGCACCTCGTCGAGCTTGAATGGCTTGATGATGGCCGTGACGAATTTCATGTCATTCCCCCAGCGGGTTGTGATAACGGATAAGCCGTCGGCAGGCCTGCATCAGAAAAACTTTTGCACGTACACCACGAACTGGCTATCGCCGATGTTCTTGCCGTTGATGGTGTAGCCGGCGTCGTTGGCGTTGGTGTCGGTATAGTACGCGCCGATATTCAGGCCCTGGAGCACCCCCGAGGGCACCGCATAAGACACGCCAACTTTCCAATCCTCGTAGCTGAAGAGACTGTCGTTGGAGGCGCCGCCGGCGTTGCGCGGATCCGTGCCGTCGTACTCCTGCTTGCCCCAGTGGGCGAAAGCCGTGAAGCCAGTGTCGCCTAGGGGCACGCTGGCCGAGAGGTCCAGGTACCAGGTTCCCCGGCTGTCTTGAACCGCGAACGTCTTGTTGTCGACGCTATAGGAATACTTCACCGTGAACCATTTCCAGCCGAGGGCGCCGTAGACTTCCTGGGTATTGCCGCGCACGCCCCCGGGAGCCACATCGCCCGGGTAGTAGTAGAAGAGGTAGCCGACGTCGTAAGTGAAGTCGGTGGCGCCGATATTGCCCTTGACGCCGCCGTAGAAGTCCCACTCCAGGCTGGAGCTCGTGTATTGGCCGGAGTCCCGCAGCCAACTGATGTTGGACGCCCAGGTGCCGAGATAGAGGCTGGCGGGGCCGAAGTTGTAGGCGTAGTCGAACCCCCCCTGCACGGCCGGATCCTCGTTGGTCTGGGTCAGGCCACGGAAGACGTATTGGCTGAACAGCCCTACGTTGCCGGTGAACGAATGGGGAGAGTCCTCCGCCAGAGCCAGGCCGGGCGCGGTGAATACGATGGCAGTAGCGGCAGCGACAAGGGCTTTGCGCATGACGATTCCTTCCTTTCTATTCGGCGGTTGGGAGGATGCCTAGACGAAATCACCGCCGGTTCAGCAGGTTTTATGCCAAAGGAAAATCGTTCGTCGGTTCATGGGCTTGCATAAAGGTGGGGGAGGATCGGCCTGCGCCATGCACCGAATCGATGCGTCGCTGTGCCCTGCTGCACCATATTGGTGCCAAGGCGCGGAGGTCGTCGCCCCGGCGGATCCGGCGATGGAGTCTGGCATTGCACAAGGGGGTCAAGTGATGGAATAGTTGCGCCCACGTCGTCGCTCCAAGGGGATCCCGAAGATGATGAGAAAAGAGCTGCTGGATGAGATCGGTTCCAGGGTGAGCGAAGTGCTGGCGGCGAGCCCGGCGAAGGACCTGGAGAAAAACCTGAAAGCCCTGCTGGCGAGCGTCTTCGCCCGCCTCGACCTGGTGACCCGGGAGGAATTCGACGTGCAGCGGGAGGTGCTCGCCCGCACCCGGGAAAAGCTGGAAGCCCTGGAGCGCCGGGTGGCGGCGCTGGAGGCCCAGGCGGGGGAGCAGGAGTGAGCACGGGTCTTGCCGGACCCCCCTTCGGCGCGGGGCAGGGCCCCTTGCGTCCTGGTCTTCGCCCTCACTCCCGCAGCGGATGAGCGTTGCGGTGCTCTACAGCCGGGCGCTCGCTGGAATCGAAGCGCCCTTGGTGACGGTGGAGGCGCATCTCGCCAACGGGCTTCCCGGCTTCACCATCGTGGGCCTGCCCGAGACCGAGGTGAAGGAAGCCAAGGACCGGGTGCGGGCGGCGCTGCAGAACAGCCGCTTCGAATTTCCCAACCGCCGCATCACGGTGAACCTGGCTCCCGCCGACCTTCCCAAGGAGAGCGGCCGCTTCGACCTGCCCATCGCCCTAGGCATCCTGGCCGCCTCGGGCCAGGTCCCCCGGGAGCGGCTCGCCGGGATGGAATGGGCCGGGGAGCTGGCCCTCACGGGAGAGCTTCGCTCCATCCGCGGGGCCCTGGCCATGGTGTACGGGGCCTCCCGGGATGGGCGCGGCTTCGTGCTGCCGCAGGAGAGCGCCCGGGAGGCGGCCCTGGTGGGGGAGGCCCTCGTCTACGGCGCCCGGAGCCTCCTGGAGGTGTGCGCCTTTCTCCACGGCAAGCAGCCCCTGGAGCGGGCCCTCCCAGCTCCCCAGCCCGCCGAGCCCCAATACCCGGACATGCAGGAGGTGCGCGGCCAGGGGACGGCCAAGCGGGCCTTGGAAATCGCCGCGGCGGGGGGCCACAGCGTCCTCATGGTGGGGCCCCCGGGCACCGGCAAGAGCATGCTGGCCGCCCGGCTCCCGGGCATCCTGCCGGAGATGACCGACGCCCAGGCCCTGGAGGCGGCGGCCCTCCAGTCCCTGGGCAGCCAGGGGTTTTCCCCCGCGGCGTGGAAACGCCGGCCGTTTCGCGCCCCCCACCACACCGCCTCCGCCGTCGCCCTGGTGGGAGGCGGCGGCAACCCGCGGCCAGGGGAAATCTCGCTTGCCCTGCACGGGGTGCTGTTCCTGGACGAGCTGCCCGAGTTCGACCGCAAGGTGTTGGAGGTGCTGCGGGAGCCCCTGGAGTCGGGCCGGGTGACCGTGTCCCGTGCGGCGCGCCAGGCGGATTTTCCTGCGGTCTTCCAGCTCGTGGCCGCTATGAACCCCTGCCCCTGCGGCTACCTGGGCCACTTCAGCGGTCGCTGCCGCTGCACCCCGGACCAGGTGGCCCGCTACCGGGGCCGCATCTCGGGGCCGCTCCTAGACCGCATCGATTTGCAGATCGAGGTGCCGGCCGTGGCCGAAGAGGAACTCATGGGCCAGCCTACCGGCGAGCCCTCTCGCGCCATCCGCGCCCGGGTAGAGCGGGCCTACCGGGTCCAGCTCCAGCGCCAGGACAAGCCCAACGCCCGACTATCGGTGCAGGAGATCGACGCCTTCTGTGTGCCCGAGCGGGAAGGGGCGGCCCTGCTGCGCCGGGCCATGGGCCAGCTCAACCTCTCCGCCCGGGCCTACCACCGGGTGCTTAAGGTGGCCCGTACGATCGCCGACCTGGCGGGAGCGGAGGGGATCGGCGCCGCCCACGTGGCGGAGGCCATCCAGTACCGAAAGCTCGATCGGGGCTGAAGGAAGGAGAAGCTCAACGCTGTCTTCTAGCTTCTGATCCCTGAAATCAGCACTGCTCCCAGGGCAGGCCCTCATAGCGCCAACCGTTCTTGGTGCTGCGGTGGTGTTTCTCGTCCAGGTCCCCCTCGAAGCCATGGGTGACGTTGTACACGTGCTTAAACCCAGCCTTCTCCAGGGCCGCGCCCGCCTCGGCGGAGCGGTTGCCGCTGCGGCAGATGAGGACGATGGGGCGGGAGGCGTGGTCGGTGCCGGCGAGCTTCTTCACCTGCCCTACGAAATGGGGGTTCACCTCCCAGTCCGGGCCGTCGTTCCAGGAGACGTGGTGCGCCCCGACCGGGTGGCCTACGAACAGGTACTCGATCTCGCTGCGGCAGTCGATGAATAGGGCGTCCGGGTTGGCCTGCAGGAACTCATAGGCCTGCTTGGGGCTGAGGTGCTTCATGGCGATGTGTTTCACGATGCCGATCTTTCCTCGACTGGGCTCCCATTATAGGGGAGCCGGGGTTTGCCGTGGTCCCGGACGGATGGGATATCCATGTTAAACTTGAATTTTTTATGTTTCATCCTAGGGGATCTCGCCCATGAACCGTGCCGACTGCCTGCCGTTGCTGAGACGCCTCCTGGAGGAGCGCATCCTGCTGCTCGACGGGGCCATGGGCACCATGATCCAGAGCTACGGCTTGAGCGAGGCCGACTACCGGGGGCGGCGCTTCGCCGATTTTCCCCACGAGCTGAAGGGCAACAACGACCTCCTTACCCTCACCCAGCCCCAGATTATCCGGGAGATCCACTGGAAGTACCTGGAGGCGGGGGCCGATATCGTCGAGACCAATACCTTCAACGCCACCGCGGTATCCATGGCGGACTACCACATGGAACACCTGGTCTACGAGTTGAACTTCGAGGCGGCGCGACTCGCGCGCGAAGTGGCCGAGGAGTGGACCCGAAAGACGCCTGAGAAACCCCGCTTCGCCTGCGGCATCCTGGGACCCACCAACAAGACCGCGTCCATCTCGCCGGACGTGAACGATCCGGGCTTCCGCAACATCACCTTCGATCAGTTGGTGGCGGCCTACACCGAGGCGATCCGGGGCCTCACGGACGGGGGCGTGGACCTCATCATGGTGGAGACCGTGTTCGACACCCTCAACTGCAAGGCCGCGCTTTTCGCCCTGGACGCGTTCTTCGAGGCGCGGGGCGTGCGCCTTCCCGTCATGGTCTCGGGCACCATCACCGACCAGAGCGGCCGCACCCTGACCGGGCAGACGCCGGAAGCCTTCTGGAACTCGGTGCGCCACATCGGGCCCCTCTCCATCGGGCTCAACTGTGCCCTGGGGGCCAAGGACCTGCGCCCCCACGTGGAAGAGCTCGCGGCGTGCGCCGACGTGTACGTCTCGGCCCATCCCAACGCGGGGTTGCCCAACGCCTTCGGCGGCTACGACGAAACCCCCGAGTACATGGCCGGGATCCTGCGGGAATTCGCAGCCGAGGGGCTCATCAACATCGTGGGCGGCTGCTGCGGTACCACCCCAGCCCACATTCGCGCCATCGCCGAGGCGGTCGCCGATCTTCCACCGCGCAAAGTCCCGGTGATCGAGAAGAAGCTGCGCCTCGCGGGCCTCGAGCCCCTCAACATCGGTGACGATTCCCTGTTCGTCAACATTGGCGAGCGCACCAACGTGACCGGCTCCAAGGCCTTCGCCCGCCTGATCCTGAACGGGGACTTCGCCGGGGCCCTGTCGGTGGCGCGCCAGCAGGTGGAAAACGGCGCCCAGATGATCGACGTCAACATGGACGAGGCGATGCTGGACTCCAAGGCGGCGATGGTGAAGTTCCTGAACCTGATCGCCTCGGAGCCCGACATCTCCCGGGTGCCGGTGATGATCGACTCCTCCAAGTGGGAGGTGATCGAAGCGGGGCTCAAGTGCGTGCAGGGCAAGCCCGTGGTCAATTCCATCAGCCTGAAGGAGGGGGAGGAGGAGTTCCGGCGCCACGCCCTGCTGGCCCGCCGCTACGGCGCGGCGGTGGTAGTGATGGCCTTCGACGAGAAGGGCCAGGCGGACACCCTGGAGCGGCGGGTGGAGATCTGCAAGCGCTGCTACCACATCCTGGTGGACGAGCTGGGCTTCCCGCCCGAGGAGATCATCTTCGATCCCAACGTCTTCGCCATCGCCACGGGCCTGGAGGAGCACGCCACCTACGCCATCGACTTCATCGAGGCGACCCGCATCATCCGCCAGACCCTGCCCTACGCCAAGGTGAGCGGCGGCATCTCCAACCTGTCCTTCAGCTTCCGCGGCAACGAGCCAGTGCGGGCGGCGATCCACACCGCCTTCCTCTACCACGCCATCAAGGCCGGGCTCACCATGGGCATCGTTAACGCCGGCCAGATCGGCGTCTACGACGAGATCCCCAAGGACCTGCTAGAGCACGTGGAGGACATCCTCTTCAACCGTCGGCCCGACGCCACCGAGCGCATGGTCAAGTTCGCCGAGACGGTGAAGGGAAGCAGCAAGGCCAAGGAGGAGGACCTGGGCTGGCGCCAGGCACCGGTGGAGGAGCGCTTGAAGCACGCCCTGGTGCAGGGCATCGCCGACTACATCGTGGAGGACACCGAGGAGGCGCGGCTCAAGTACGAGCGGCCGATCCAGGTGATCGAAGGTCCCCTCATGGACGGCATGAACGTGGTGGGGGACCTCTTCGGCTCGGGCAAGATGTTCCTGCCCCAGGTGGTGAAGTCCGCCCGGGTCATGAAGCAGGCGGTGGCCCACCTGGTGCCCTACATCGAGGCGGAGAAGGAGCGGCTCGGCGACACCCGGCCCAAGGGCAAGATGGTGATCGCCACCGTGAAGGGGGACGTTCACGATATTGGCAAGAATATCGTCGCCGTGGTGCTCCAGTGCAACAACTACGAGGTGATCAACCTGGGCGTCATGGTGCCGGCGCACAAGATCTTGCAGACGGCGCGGGAGGAAAAGGCCGACCTGATCGGGCTCTCGGGGCTGATCACGCCGTCCCTGGAGGAGATGTGCCACGTGGCCCGGGAGATGGAGCGGGAGGGCTTCAAGCTTCCGTTGCTCATCGGCGGGGCCACCACCTCCCGCGTGCACACGGTGCTCAAGATCGCGCCCAACTACTCGGGCCCGGTCATCTGGGTGCCGGACGCTTCCCGCTCGGTGGCGGTGTGCAGCAATCTCCTCTCCGACGAGCTGCGGGAACCGTATCTGGCCGAGGTGCGCGCCGAGTACGAGCGCGTTCGCCGGCAGCACGCCCAGAAGAAAGGCCAGGGTCCCCACCACAAGCTAGAGGACGCCCGGCGCCACGGTTTGAAGACCGACTGGACCGAATACCAGCCCCCGCGGCCCGCTTTCCTCGGCGTCAAGGTCTTCCAGGACTATCCCCTGGAGGCGCTCATCCCCTTCATCGACTGGACCCCCTTCTTCCAGACCTGGGAGCTGCGGGGCCGCTACCCGGCCATCCTGGAGGATCCGGCGGTGGGGGCCACCGCCCGCCAGCTCTTCGCCGACGCCCAGGCCATGCTCCAGCGCATCGTGGAGGAGAAGTGGCTCGCCGCCAGCGGGGTGATCGGCCTGTTTCCGGCCAACAGCGCGGGGGCCGACGACATCGAGATCTACGCCGACGAGTCCCGCGCCCGGGTGCTGATGACCTGGCACAACCTGCGCCAGCAGATGGTGAAGCCCCCCGACCGCCCGAACCTGTGCCTGGCGGACTTCATCGCCCCCAAGGGCTCGGGGGTGAAGGATTACATCGGCGCCTTCGCGGTGACCGCGGGCCTGGGCATCGAGCCCCGGGTGAAGGCCTTCGAGGCGGCCCACGACGACTATAACGCGATCCTCTTGAAGGCCCTGGCGGACCGCCTGGCGGAGGCCTTCGCCGAGCACCTGCACTGGCGGGTGCGGCGGGAGTTTTGGGGCTACGCCCCCGAGGAGGACGCGGACAACGAGCGCCTGATCCGGGAGGACTATCGCGGCATCCGGCCCGCTCCGGGCTATCCCGCCTGCCCCGACCACACCGAGAAGGGGCCCCTCTTCAGGCTGCTGGCGGCGGACAAGAACGCCCGCATGCAGCTCACCGATGCCTATGCCATGCTGCCCGCCGCGTCCGTGTCCGGGTTCTACTTCTCCCATCCCCAGTCCCAGTACTTCGCCGTGGGCAAGGTGGACCGAGACCAGGTGGAGGATTACGCCCGGCGCAAGGGCTGGGACCTGGAGACCGCTGAGCGCTGGCTTGCCCCGGTGCTCAACTACGAGCGGCAGCCCGTCACCGCCGGTTGATTTACGTCACCAGCGCCCGCAGCAGCCCCGGCACCGAGAACAGGCTGTCGGGATAAGCCGTCTCGGCGAAGATCGCCTCCAACTGGCGCCGGACGAAGCGGCCCTCCCGCGCCCGGCGGGCGAGCAGGTTCATGAGGCCAGGCCAGGCGAGGAGCCGCTCCCCGGCCCGGTAGCCCGCGAAGCGGCGCAGGAACCGGCTGCGGGCCGCCTGCCCGTAGCGGGCCAGGAGCTGCTCCGGCGGCTCCCCCCGCCGCAAGGCGTCGAGTACGCACTCGGCGGCCAGCATGCCGCTCTCCAGGGCCTTGCCGATGCCCTCTCCGGAGAGGGGATAGGTGAGCCCCGCCGCCTCCCCGGCGAGGAGCAGTCCGGGCCGTCCCAGCCGGGACCCGTCGAATCCGCAGGCGAGGGGTGCGCCCCGCAGGGGCTCGATCCGGGTGGCGGCTTTCACCAGGACCCGGGCCGGTGGAAAAGTTTCCAGGAAGCGGCGCCACAGCAAGCGCAGGTTGCCCGCCTCGCTGGCTCCGCGGGCGAACAGGCCGACGCCCAGGTTGTAGCGGCCCGCTGGCCCTGGGAAGATCCAGCCGTAGCCCCCCGGGATGGTTCGCTGGAAGGCAAGGCACAGGAAGGGCATGGGAGGCAGGCCCGGCGCGTGCACGTACGCCCGCACCGCCACGGCGCCAGGGCACGGGCGAGGGCCCTCCAGGCCGAAGAGGGCCAGGGACTTGCGCTCGGCGCCGGTGGCGAGGAGCGTGACCCGGGCGCCGATGTCCAGGGGACGGGCGTCCCCCCGTCGGCGGAACCGGGCCCCGGCGACCCCCCCACGGCCCTCCAGGGGTGCGAGGGCCTTCACCCGAGGCAGAAAGCGGGCGCCCGCCGCCACCGCGGCGCGGCGCAGGGCATCGTCCAGGAGCCGCCGCGGCAGGCAGGCGGCTTCCCCGGGAAACTCCACGTAGCTTTCGTCGGGGGCGTGGATGCGCACCGCGCCGACCGGCGCCGCCTGGGCGAGTACCTGGAGCCGCACGCCCAGGGCGTCCAGGGCCTGGAGCGCGTCAGGGATGAGGGCGTCGCCGCAGGCTTTGTCCCGCGGGAAGGCCTGCTGATCCGCGAGGATCACGTCCACGCCGGCCCGGGCGAGGGAGAGGGCCGCGGCACTTCCCGCGGGTCCTGCCCCGATCACCAGTACGTCGGCATCCATCCGGCGCTCCTCCCTGGGGATGTTCTCGCTGAAGTATAGCCCGGGCCCGCACCGGGTCCTCCCGAGCTTCCCGTGAATCCGGGCTAGAATGGGACATGAACAAAACGTCCCGAGAATCCTTTCGACCAGCCCCACGGTGTCCCGCTGAGAAACCGTCGTCCGCGGCGCGGATCAAAGTTAGGCGCACTCGAAGGAAGACCCATGATGAGATCCCTCTTAGCCCTGACGGCGGCCGCGGTGCTCGCCGCCGGTTGCGCCACCAACCCGGTCACCGGGCGCAGCCAGTTGATGCTCGTGTCGGAGAGCCAGGCCATCGTTGCCTCCCGGCAGGCCTACGTGCAGATGCTGGCGCCCCTGGAGAAGCAGGGGAAGGTGAACGAGGATCCCGCCCTCAAGGCGCGCATCGACCGCATCGCCGAGCGCCTGGTGGCCCAGGCCGTCAAGTACCGGCCCGAGACCGGGCAGTGGGACTGGGAGATCAAAGTGATCCATGACCCCAAGACGGTGAACGCCTGGGCCATGGCCGGCGGCAAGATGGCCATCTACACCGGTCTCATCGAGAAGCTGAACGCCAGCGACGACGAGCTCGCCCAGGTGCTGGCCCACGAGATCGCCCATGCCCTGTCGGCCCACACCGCGGAGAAGATGTCCGTGGCCCTGGCGAGCGACCTGGTGGTGACCGGGGTCGCCGTCGCTTCCGACCGGCCCCAGATCGCCGCCACGGGAGCGGCCCTGGCCGCCGCCCTGGCGGTGCAGATGCCCAACAGCCGCACCATGGAGGCGGAAGCAGACCGCATTGGCATCGAGCTGGCGGCCAAGGCGGGCTACGATCCCCGCGCCGCCGTGACCCTGTGGGACAAGATGGCCAGGCTGGGCGACAGCCGGCCGCCGGAATTCCTGAGCACCCACCCGTCGCCGGAAAACCGGAAAAAAATGCTGGAAGCCCTCGTGCCTCGGATGATGGCCTACTACCAGGCGTCCGGACCCCGACCCACCCACCCGGTGAAATGAGCCCGCCGGGGGCGAGCTTCGGTGGGGATTACACCGGCATGGCCGGCCTATCGATGTGCGATGCAAAAGGAGGAGAGCATGGGTGTGATTGCCGAGTTCAAGGAGTTCGCCGTCAAGGGCAACGTGGTGGACCTGGCCGTGGGCGTAGTGATCGGCACCGCTTTCGGCAAGATCGTGGACTCCCTGGTGCGGGACGTGATCATGCCGCCGGTGGGGCTGCTCCTCGGCCGGGTGGATTTCTCGAATCTTTTCGTCCTGCTCAAGGAGGGGACGACGCCGGGCCCTTACCTCACCGTAGAGGCGGCGGCCAAGGCCGGCGCCGTCACCCTCAACATCGGCTTGTTCCTCAACGCCATCGTGAGTTTTTTGATCATCGCCTGGGCGGTCTTCCTGGTGGTGAAGGCGATCAACCGGCTCAAGCGGGAGAAGGAGGCGCCACCGCCACCAGCCCCGGCGCCGTCCCAGGAGGCGGCCTTGCTCGCCGAGATCCGGGATCTATTGAAAGCGCGCGCGTAGGCGGCCTGACCCACGGAGATTTTTCATGGACGCGCCCCTGACGCATGAATGGGTAGACCTTCCGAGCGGCTTCGAGGTGGAGCTGGAGCACGGCATCCCCGTGCGGGTGGGCAATGCCGGCGTTCTGGAGCTGCCAGCCGATCCCGCGGCCCTCGAGGAGGAGATCGCCCGGGAGACCGGGCTGCGGGTGAAGGTCGGCCGCTGGGAGCCCGTGGAAGGGGAGCTGGAGGCCCGGCTTACCGTTTCCCGGGACGACCTGGCGGAAGTCCTGCAGCGGCTGGCGCGGGCATCGGCCTCGGTCTTCGTCGACCGTTTTGTCAAGGCCTACGACGAGACCGACACCGACTACGGCCGGGCGGCCTTCGCCCAGGACTTTTCCCTGGCCCTCGGCTACTGCGGCCTGCAGTGGAGCGACGTCGACCAGGAACCGTTCTACCAGGACTACCTGGAGACCTTCAAGGCGGAAACGGAGCGTCTGGCTCGGCACCCGGACGAGGCGTCCAGCAGCGCATGAGCCCGAGGGAGCGACGCATGGCCAGGCTTCCCCTGGTGAACGAGCAGACCCATCCCGAGCTCGCCCCGTTGATCGAGCGCATCCGGGAGGAGCGCGGGGGGCGGCTCCTCAACCTCTACGCCACGCTGCTCCACAGCCCGCCAGTGGCGGAAGGCTGGCTCAAGCTCTTGACTGCGGTGCGGCAGCACACTCGGCTCGACCCAGCCCTCCGGGAACTCGCGATCCTGCGGGTGGCGCTGATCAATGAGGCGCAATACGAGTATCGGACCCACGTGCCCTTCGCCCTGCAGGCGGGCCTCACCCCGGAGCAGCTCGAGGCCTTGCCGGCGTGGGGGGAAAGCCCCCTGTTCGACCAGCGGGCGCGGGACGTGCTCGCCTACGTGGATGCCATGACCCGGGACGTCCACGTGCCCGATGCCCTGTTCGAACCCTTGCGGCGCTGGTTCGATCCGCGGCAACTGGTGGAACTGACGGTCACGGTGGCCGCGTACAACATGGTATCCCGGTTCCTGGAGGCGCTGCAGGTGGAGGCCGACCGATAGGCGGCCTGCACAGCGGGGAGAAGGCCTCCAGCGGCGCGTAGACGATCTTCTACCCCGCCTATCGCCTTTCCGGGCTGAAGGAAGAAAAAGCAGCCCCCCTCTCCTGCCGGGGAGAGGGGCGAGCGCCGGCAGGGGGCTCTTCTCGACGCTGGGGAAGAAAAGCGGACGCTTACTTCTTTCTCTTGCCGGCGACGGCGTCCTTGAACGCCTGGCCCGCGGAGAAAGCGGGCACCGTCCGCGCCGGGATCTTGATGGTTTCTCCTGTGGCGGGGTTCTTGCCGTTGCGCGCCTTGCGCTTGCGGGGGGCGAAGGTGCCGAATCCGACCAGGGTGACCCGGTTGCCCCTGGCCACGTTGGATACCACGGCGCTCATGGCGGCGTTGATGGCTTCGGCGGCCGCCGTCTTGCTGATGCCCGCGGCCTTCGCGGCGACCTCCACCAGGTCGGCTTTGCTGATGACTTTACCCATCGCTTGACTCCTCTGCGTTCGTTATGATCGTTTCGGGTTCGTTCGGATTGCCCAGCACGAGCCGCCATCCGCTGCGTGCGCGGCAATGATAAGGGCAGTCCGGTACCCCGCGCAACGCCGCCCGGCGGGGCGCGCCGGTCCGCAGCCGGCCTGGGGCCCGCTGCCGTTTCGGCGTAAAATGCGCCGCCGGCTCCGTTCGGCCGTGGGGCTTGGCGGGCGCGGAAGCGAACCACACCTGAGGGTCAACGTGCACATCCACATCCTGGGAATCTGCGGCACCTTCATGGGGGGCGTCGCGCTGCTGGCGCGGGAAGCCGGCCACCGGGTGACCGGCTGCGACGCCCACGTCTATCCCCCCATGAGCGAGCAGCTCGCCGCCCAGGGCATCGAGCTGATCGAGGGCTACGGCGCCGAGCAGGTCGGGCTCGAGCCCGACGTCTTCGTGGTGGGCAACGTGGTGTCCCGGGGCAATCCCCTGGTGGAGGAGGTGCTGAACCGAGGCCTCCCCTACACCTCCGGCCCCCAGTGGCTCGCGGAGACGGTGCTCCCGGGCCGCTGGGTGCTCGCCTGCGCCGGCACCCACGGCAAGACTACCACCGCCTCCATGCTGGCCTGGATCCTGGAGCACGCAGGGCTCGAACCCGGATTCCTGATCGGCGGTGTGCCGCGCAACTTCGGTGTCTCCGCCCGGCTCGCCCCCGGCTCACCCTTCTTCGTGATCGAGGCGGACGAGTACGACACCGCGTTCTTCGACAAGCGCTCCAAGTTCGTGCACTACCGGCCGCGCACCGCGGCGCTCAACAACCTGGAGTTCGACCACGCCGACATCTTTCCCGATCTCGCCGCCATCGAGACCCAGTTCCACCACCTGGTACGCACCGTTCCCGGCAACGGCCTCATCGTGGCGAACGGAGGCGACGAAGCCCTCGCGCGGGTGCTGGCGCGGGGCTGCTGGACGCCGGTGGAGCGCTTCGGCGTCCCCGGCGGCTGGGAAGCGCGGCCTACGGAGGCCGGGTTCCAGGTGCTCCACGCCGGTCGCGTGGAAGGGGAGGTACGCTGGCCACTCCTAGGTGCCCACAACCAACTGAACGCCCTGGCGGCCATCGCCGCGGCGCGCCACGCCGGGGTGCCGGTCCCGGCGGCGGCCCAGGCCCTCGGGCGCTTCGAGAACGTGCGGCGGCGCCTGGAGGTGCGGGGCACCGTGGACGGCATCACGGTCTACGACGACTTCGCCCACCATCCCACGGCCATCCGCTCGACCCTGGAGGCCTTGCGCCCGGCGGTGAAAGGGGGGCGCATCCTAGCGGTACTGGAGCCCCGCTCCAACACCATGAAGCTGGGGGTATGGAAGGACGCCCTCGCCCCGAGCCTGGCCTGGGCCGACCGGGTGTTCTGCTATACCGAGGGCCTTGGCTGGGACGCCCAGGGGGCTCTCGCGCCCCTGGGCGCCAAGGCGTCCGCCTTTGGCGATCTCGCCCAACTGGTGGAGGCGATCGCCGCCGAGGCCCGCCCGGGGGACCACGTGCTCATCATGAGCAACGGCGCCTTCGGCGGAATCCACGAGAAGCTGCTCGCCCGGCTTGCCGAGCGAGGGGAGGAGCAGGGGGCAAGCTCAGCGGGCGCCCGCGCCTGAGGCGGCCCCAGGCGCTTCCTGGGCCGGCCGGGGCTGCCCCTCGAGCCGCTCCCTTTCCTCGCGGAAGGTCCGCTCCCGCAGGGCCCGCTGGGCTTCCCGCGCCGCTTCGCTCTCCGAAGGAGGGGGCGGAGCCGCCAGGGCCCGCTCCTGGGACTGGCGCAGCCGTTGCAACTCAAGCCGGCGGCGCTGGGCATCGGGGCTGCCCGCCCCTTCCCCCTCCGGGCTGGCGGCTCCCTCCTGCAGGCGCTGGCGCAATTCCTGTTGCTGCCATTGCCGCTCAAGCAGCTCCCGCTGGATCGCCTGCCGGGCGGGATCGGCAGCGCCCGCCGGACCGATCGATGAAAGCAGTGCGAGGGCGCCGAGGGCGAGCGCTGACATCAATCTCCGGCGCCCGGCGGCGGAAAAGCGAACAGGCCCCGCTTCAGCGAAGCGTCCGGGGATGACTCGCCGCACGGCGTCTATGAACCTCCGGTAAAGAAGGTTCCTCGCTCCCCGGGGAGAGGGCTTGGCAAGAGGGCCGAAGGTCGTCAAGCATTTTCAGGACGATCGCTGATGCCGCCGGTGGTGAATGGTCTGCGGATCAGAATCCCGCCACGCCTCCGTTGGAGCGGGGGTCGGCGGCCCCTTCCATTATGCCGTTGGCATGAAACACGAGGGCCCCAGCGTGGCCCACCGCCTCGTCGAAGCTGCGCAGCCGCTCCACCGCGTGGCCGCGGCGGGCGAGCTCGTCGAACACCTGCGCCGGAAAGCGCCGCTCCAGCTTGAGGGTGTCCGAGGGGTTGCCCCAGGTGCGTCCCAGGAGCCAGCGGGGCATGGACACCACTTGCTGCAGCTCGTAGCCCATCGCCGCGTAGCGGGTGAACACCGCCGCCTGGGTCTGGGGCTGGCCGTCCCCGCCCATGGTGCCGTACACCATCACGCGGCCATCGTTCAAGAGAGCGAGGGCGGGGTTCAAGGTGTGGAAAGGCTTGCGCCCCGGCTCCAAGGCGTTCAGCGCCTGCGGGTCCAGGGAGAAGCTGCAGCCCCGGTTCTGCCAGTGGATGCCTGTGCCGGGCAGCACGACGCCACTGCCGAACTCGTGGTAGATGCTCTGGATGAAGGAGACCGCCCGGCCCTCGCCGTCGATCGCGCCCAGCCACACCGTGTCCCCGGGCGCGGTGGCCTGTCCCCATGGGGCCGCTCGCTTGAGGTCCACCTCCGCCGCCAGGGAGTCCAGGGCGCCCGGCTCCAGTAGGGACTGGGGGTCCACCTTCATGTAGGCGGGATCGGTCACGTAGCGGTCCCGGATGCGGAACGCCAGCTTGGTCGCCTCCACCGCCCGGTGCACGTAATCCGCCGACAGGGGATCGAGCCCGGCGATGGCGAGCCGATCCAGGATGCCCAGGATCATCAGGGAAACCACGCCCTGGGTCGGCGGGGCCATGTTGTGCACGGTGCCGAGGGAGTGCTTGAGGGAGAGCGCCGGCTTCATGACCGCCCGGTGCCGCGCCAGGTCCTCGAAGGTGAGGGGGCTGCCAACTGCCTCCAGCTCGGCCGCCACCGCCCGGGCCAGCTCCCCTTCGTAGAAGTCCCGGGGTCCGGCCCGGGCGATCCGCTCCAACGTGGCGGCGAGGGCCGGCTGCAGGTAGCGGCTGCCCGCGGCCGGCGGTGCGCCGTCCACCAGGAAGCGCTCGGCGAAGCCCGGCTGATCCTTGAGCTCCTCCAGCTTGGCGGCGGTCGCCGCCGCCTGGCTGGCGGTGACCGGCACCCCCTCCCGGGCGTAGTGGATCGCGTCCTCCAGCAGCCGGGCGAAAGGCAAGCGCCCGCCCCATTCGTTGCGCGACACCTGGTAGGCCAGGTCCCAGCCGGACAGGGTGCCGGCCACCGTGTTAGCGGCGAGGGGTCCGCGCACGGGGATCGCGGCGAGCCCTCGCTCCTGGTAGAACGTGCGGCTCGCGTGGTTTCCCGCAGCGCCGCAGGCGTCGATGGAGCTTACACCCGCCTCCGGCGCGTAGAACAGCCAGAACGAATCGCCGCCGATGCCGTTCATGTGGGGATAGACCACGGCGATGGTAGCCGCCCCGGCGATCATGGCCTCCAGGGCGTTGCCGCCTTCCCGCAGCACGGCGAGCGCCGACTGGGCGGCGAGGGAGTGGGGCGCGACGGCGATGCCGCGGGTGGCGAGGGTGCTGTGGATCATGAGGTTTTCTGAGGGCGCGAAAGCATTATCGGCAAGTATAGCGTCTAGGGGCTTGCGATTCAGGGCGGCGTACTCGGGGGAGTTCCTTTGTTGTCCACAACTTCTTTGGATAACCCTGTGGACAACTCTGCGGCCGCAGTCCGGAGCGCCTTGTGACAGCGACGCTTCCGTTACCGCTGCTCAATTCATGAGCGACGCAGAGTCCCAGGGAAAGCGGCGGATGGATTTCCATCGGAAACGTGGCTTCCCGCCGGGCGACTCTGCCGTCGATGCGACCGAGACGACGGGAGACAAGGGCCGCCACCGGGGAGGGTCGTCGGGCGCAGCGCCCCCGGCGCCCCGGCGGGTTCACTTCAACCATCCGATGGACCTCGGCAGCCACGTGGCGATGTCGGGAAAGAGCATGAGCAGTCCCAGCCCCACGATCTGCACCCCGATGAAGGGGATCACCCCCTTGTAGATTTCCATCGTCTTCACTTCCGGCGGCGCCACGCCCTTCAAGAAGAAAAGGGCCCAGCCGAAGGGCGGCGTCAGAAATGAAGTCTGCAGGTTCATGCAGATCAGCATCGCCAGCCACACCATGTCCACGCCGGCCTGCTGGAAGAACGGCAGCAGGAGCGGCAGCACGATGTAGGAGATCTCGATCCATTCCAGGAAAAATCCCAGGATGAACAGCAGCACCATGAGGAAGAGGATGGTGCCCCACACGCCGCCCGGCACCAGCGCCATGAACTCGGCGATCAGGTCCTCGCCTGAAAGTCCCCGGAAGGCGAGGCTGAACACTTGGGCTGCCATGATGATGAACAGGATCATGGCGGTGGTTTTAAGGGTCTCCCGCATGGTCTCTTGCAGCACCCGCAGGGAAAGCTTGCGGGCGAGGGCAGCGATCAGGAGGGCGCCGAAGGCGCCCATGGAGGCGGCCTCGGTGGGTGCGGCCACGCCCCCGATGATGGAGCCGAGCACCGCGAATACGAGCGCCAGCGGCGGCAGCACGCCCCGGAAGACTTCCACCAGGAGCTGGCCGCGGGAAAGGGAGTCGAGCTCCTCGTGGGACAGGGGCGGCGCTAGCCGGGGCTTCATCTGTCCTAGGATCAGAAGGTACAGCACGTAAAGGCCGGCCAGCATCAGGCCCGGCATGAGCGCCGCGGCGAAAAGCGTGCCCACCGATTCCTGCATCAGGTCCGCCAGCAGGATCAGGATCAGGCTCGGAGGAATGATTTGGCCCAGGGTTCCCGAGGCGCAGATGGCTCCGCACGCGAGTCCGTGGTGATAGCCCCGCTTGAGCAGGGTGGGAAGGGCGATGAGCCCCAGGGTTACCACCGTGGCCCCCACGATCCCCGTGGCCGCGCCCATCATGACCCCTACCAGGATGATGGCGATGCCCATGCCGCCCGGCAGCCGCCCGGCCAGGTGGCCCATCACGTCCAGCATGTCCTCGGCGATGCGAGACTTTTCCAAGAGCACTCCCATGAACACGAACAGGGGCACCGCGAGGAGCGTGTAGTTGGTGGCCACGCCGTAAATGCGCGCCGGGAGGAGGTTGAACAGGGTGGTGCCGAAGCCGAGGAAGCCGAAGACGAAACCGGCGGCGGCGATGGCGTAGGCGACCCGCACGCCAGCGAGCAGCAGGACGACGAAGGAGACGATCAGCAGGATCGCGAGGATTTCGTTCATCGGCATGGGTCAGCCCTTTCGACGATCGCGCCACAGGATCGCCGCCTGCTTGAGGGCGATCGCCAGGCTCTGCAGCCCGAGCAGCAAAAAGCCGGACGTGACGAAGGACTTGAGAATCCAGCGGTGGGTGAGCCCGCCCGGGTCCGGCGAGATCTCGCCGATGGCGTAGGACTGCTGCACGAAGGGGATCGACAGGTAGGCCACGTAGAAGGAGATCGGCGTCATGATGAAGAGGGCGCTCAGGAATTCGATCCAGTCCCGGGTGCGCTGGCTGTAGCCGTGATAGAGGATGTCCACCCGCACGTGGGCGTCCTCCTTCTGGGTGTAGGCGATGCCCCACAGGGCGATCACGGCGAGAATGTGCCACTCCAGCTCCTGGGCCCACACCGCCCCCAAACTGAAGGCATAGCGCAGCAGCACTTCGGTGGCGATGAGGAGCACCAGGATCAGGGTGAGCCAGGACGTCGCGCGGCCCACCCAGTCGATGAAGGCGTCGATGCCGTTGCCAAGCCGCTCCAGCGCGTTCACGGCGCCATCCCTCCTTTCTTCGGACGGATCGTTCGGGACCTGGAAAACGCGCCGGGCCCTGGACGGGCCCGGCGCAGCGGGCGCTTCTCTAGATATCGCGCACCTGGGTGGCGAAGTGGGTCTCGCTCACCTTGGCCCAGAAGTCGTGCTTCTTCTTGAAGGCGAAGTAGTGGTCGTGGACCTTCTTCACCAGAGGGTCCTTGGCGGCGGCGCTGGAGAGGGTGTCCGCGGTCGCCTCTTTCAGTTTCTTGACCACGTCGGGCGGCAGGGTGGAGACCTTTACGCCGTGCTTCTGCACCAGCTCGTCCAGCGCCTCGGCGTTCTTGGTCTCGAGCCACAGCAGCCCCTCCAGGTCCATCGCCTTGGCGGCGTAGACCACGATCTCCTTGAGGTCGGCCGGGAGCGAGTCCCAGGCCTTCTTGTTGATAACGATCTCGGTGGTGGTGGAGGGCTCGTGCCAGCCCGTGGTGTAGTAGTACTTGGCCGCGTTCTGCAGTCCCAGCTTCATGTCCAGGAACGGCCCCACCCACTCGGCGGCGTCGATCACGCCCCGCTCGAGGGCCGGGAAGATCTCGCCGCCCGGCAGCAGCTTCACGTCCACGCCCAGCGCCGCGTAAACCTTGCCGGCGAGCCCCGGGATGCGCATCTTCAAGCCCTTGAAGTCGGCGACCGAGTTGACCGGCTTCTTGAACCAGCCGGTCATCTGCACGCCGGTGCAGCCCGCCGGCAGCGGCACCAGCCCGAAGGGCTTGTAGACTTCTTCCCAGAGCTGATTGCCGCCGCCCTCCCACAGCCAGGCGTGCTGGCCCAGGTAGCTCATGCCGAAGGGCACGGTGCCGAAGTACTGGGAAGCGAAGGTCTTCCCGGCCCAGTAGTAGGCGACGCCGTGGTTCATCTCCACCGTGCCGGCGGCGCAGGCGTCGAAGCCTTCGAACGCGGGGAGCAACTCCCCGGCGGCGAACACCTTGATCTTCAGCCGCCCGTTGGACATGGCCTCCACTTTCTTGGCGAAGGCCTCGGCGCTGCCCGGGCCGGACTGGTAGAAGGGCGAGCCCGCCGGCCAGGTGGTGGTCATCTTCCAGTTGAAGGTCTTGGCGGCCTGGGCTTTTGCGATCATGGGAAAGCCCAGGGTGCCCGCGGCGGCACTGGCGACGGCCGTCTTCTTGAGAAATCCGCGTCGATTCATGATGCGTTATCCTCCGTGGTCAGATGCCCGGAACGGGCAGGGTGGTGGAAGAAGCGGACCGTGGAACACCCGATCCCGGGGGTAAGGTTCGCAGGTTTCGTGCCACGGGATCGGCAAACGAAAATCCAGGCGGTCGCTCGAGGTATTATTCGTGCAGCGCAGAGGGATAACGCGCCGACGCCGCTGGGTTGCCCGGCGTGCCATCGCACCGCGCTGCACCATTTTTGACCGCTCGCACCGGATGAGTGCAAGCGGTTGCTTAGTTTATAACACGAAAACGGATCCCGAATGCCGGCAATCTGCTATATCCACGGCTTCAACAGCTCCCCGGCCTCGTCCAAGGCGCGGCTGCTCCGGGAGCGGCTAGCCCAGTTGGGAAAGGAGGCAAGCTTTCGCGCTCCCGCGCTACCCCACCGGCCCGCGGCGGCGATCCAGGTGCTGGAGCGGGAGATCGGGGAGCTGGATGCTCCGGTCACCCTAGTGGGCAGCTCCCTCGGGGGTTACTACGCCACCTGGCTCGCCGAGCGCCACGGGCTCAAGGCGGTGTTGGTGAACCCGGCGGTGGACGCGCCCCGGGACCTGGCCCAGTGTCTGGGGACGCAGCAGAACTTCCACACCGGGGAGCGCTACGAGTTCACCCGCGCCCATCTCGAGGAACTCTCCGCCCTGGACGTGCTGGCCATCACCCGCCCCGAGCGCTATCTGCTCCTTGTCGCCACCGGCGATGAAGTGCTCGACTACCGCCGGGCGATGGAAAAGTACGCTCGCGCCCGTCAGATCGTGGTGGAGGGGAGCGACCACGGCTTTTCCGACTTCGCCGATTACCTGGACGAGGTGCTCGCCTTCGCTGAGCTGCTCTGAAAGCCCTCGGGGTTCGGTGCGAGTCTCTCTCTGGTGCACCGTTTCGAGCCTCTTTCAGCGGCCGTGAGGCTGCCCTCTCGGCCTTCCTGTGGGACGCCTCTCGAAGCATGGCGCGCGTTGCTGCGCGCTACGCACCCGACTGGGTTGTGAGACAAGTTATGAGCGCAAAGGAACCCGGCGCTTCAACCCTGCGGCGCGCTTGACGCGGCCAGCTCTTCTGTATAACGTATGTTATAATTCCGTCAGGGGACCCGTCATGAAACTCAAGATCACCACCGTCGGCAATTCCGCCGGCGTGATCCTCCCCAAGGAGCTCCTTGCCCGGCTGCGCCTGGAGAAGGGCGACGCGCTCTACGCCATCGAGCTGCCGGACGGCATCAAGCTCACCCCCTTCGACCCCAAGCTCGCCGAGCAGATGGAGGTGGCCGAGCGGATCATGCGCAAGCGCCGCGCCCTGCTGAAAAAGCTGGCGGAGAGCTGAGCGTGATCGTGTGGCTCGAAAAAGCGCTGGTGCTTGCCATCCACGACCGTCAGCTCGCCGAGCACGGGGGCAGCGGCGGCGTGCGGGACGAGACGCTTCTGGAGTCCGCCCTCGCCCGGCCCCGGCAGCTCTACGCCTACGGCAACCCGGCCCCCGATCTGGCGGACCTCGCCGCGAGCCTCGCCTATGGACTTGCGCGCAACCATCCCTTCGTGGACGGCAACAAGCGCACGGCTGCTGTCGCTTGCGAAACCTTCCTGGAGCTCAATGGCGCCACGCTCGAAGCCGACGACCTGGAGCTCTTCCCCGTTTACCTCGCCTTGGCCGATGGCAGGCTCAGCGAAAAGGACTTCGCCGCGTGGCTGCGCGCCCATCTGCGCTTGACCCCGCGCGGGGAAGTGCACGAGCCGCGAGCGAGACACAAATCAAGGACACCGGCCGCCCGCCCCCAGCGAAAGCCCGTCCGCGTGGCGCGCTGAGGCAGCGCTGAACCGGGACCGCAATGGAGACAGGTCTGGAATGATCGCTACAGCGATCAGGGCTTCCTGCGGGATTTGGCCTCCCGCAATCCGGGTGATCGCCTTGCAAAAGGGTTGACGATGGTCAGCCCGTCGATGTTCTGGCCGTCCTGCAAATCCTCGCTGTAAAGCCGCTTGCAGCCAGCCTCCAAAGCGGCGGCAACGATGAGGCTATCGTAAAAACCGAAGCGGTAGCGTGCATGAAGGTCGAGCGCGGCGTGATAGAGCCTGAGGCTCGGCTGCACCTGGTACAAGGGTGCCAGCACTGCCTGTAGGTAGCGGCGCGCGTCGTCGGGAGCCAGCTTCACCCTCGCTTTGCGCAGGACGATGTTGAGCAATTCCTGGACGACTTGATAGCTGATGCACGCCGAACCCTGCGCGATGCCCTCGGCAATCAGCCGCTCGGCGATGTCAGCCTTGCGGGCATCCGAGCGCTCGAGTTGATACACGAACACATTCGTGTCGAGAAACGACTCAACGCTCATTCATTTCATCCCGGCTGAGTTTGCGTCCCACGCGCAGCTTGCCGGAAAGCTCGCGCATCACGGCCAGCGCCTCGGCCGCCTGCTGCTCGCGGCGCACGTAGTCCTCGAGCCAGCGGCGGAACTTTTCGTTCAGGGTCGTATTCTCGGCCTGCGCCCGTGCTCGGGCGGCTTCGATAAGCTTTTCATCAGCACTCAGGGTGATGTTCTTCATGGCGATTCTATGTATATAAGTGTGCACGATAATAGTGTACACGAATAAATGAAAAATGAGCGCTCCAATGGGTTCTCCGTGGGCTTGAGGACCAGGGGACTCAAAAGTGGCTCTATACAGGCCACTGAAAATGCGAGGGTTAGTAACTCAGGAATGATGAGTTGCCGCACGCACAACGATGTGTCCGCTTGCTGCACCCCGCTCACCCAGGGGCGCGGGAGAAGGACCTGCGGCTCGCTCAGAGGGTGAGTCGATTGACTCAACGAACTGAGTCAAATGGGGCGGCGAAGGCGTTGTGAACCCAAAGCCCGGCGAAGTGGCGATCCGTGGTCACCGTGCCGGCTGATTGCGGGGCCTCGGGGCGGCAAACTCGCCAGCGCTTTGCTTGATCCGTTCCCGATGGGTCATGGGCATCATTGATTCACTTGCAGCGTCTTTCATACCGCAGCCGCTTCCCCGGCGAGCATCCACTGATAGGCCGTCTGGCAAGCGATATCCGGCGGTGGCGCTGGTGGCAGGCGGTCTCGCGTGGGCGTGAGTAGCCATCGCCGCGCTTTTCTTCGCCGCCGTCCCGCTTCCCGAAGGGCACGGATTTCCCGCTCCGCCGTCTCAGGGTCGCTCTCGTCCGCGCACACCTGGATCAAGTGCTCGATGCCATCGGGTGCGCGGGCTAGGAAATCCACCTCATACCCTTCTGGCGTGCGCACGTATGTGACTTCGCACCGGCGCCGCTCCAGTTCAATGAGCACCGCTGTCTCCAGTGCGTGACCCAGATTGGCTCGCCCGCTGCGATCGAACAGGGGGATGAGCCCAGCGTCTACCGGATAGATCTTGCGCAGGTTGACCATGCGCTGGCGCTCCGAGTCCGCTTCCATCCACACCGTGCGCACCAGAAAGCAGTCCTCCAGATAAGCGAGCAAGTGGTGGAGGGTGTCGCGCGAAACGGCGATTCCTTGGCTCTTGAGGGTACGGTGGAATTTCTCAACGCTGAAAGCGCCTGCGGCATTGGCCAGCAGATGCCGTACGAGCCAGCGAAGCCCCGCGATGTTGGTGACACCGTGACGCTCGACCACATCGCGCAGAATGGCCACGTCCACGTAATCGCGTAGGAGTTGCCGGCGCGTGACGGCATCGAGCCCTTGCGCCTCCGGAAAACCGCCGGTCTCGAGCCATTGCAGAAAGGCGTGCTCCAGGCGATTGCGTTCTGCGCTGGTGACGAGCGCGGGGTCGGCAGGAACTGGCTCTCCCTGGTGCGCGAGCGCCTCGGGAAAGCTGAATGGAAAAAGGATCACCGACCAGGCGCGGCCCCGGAGCGCCGTCCCGATCTCCCGCGAGAGGAGCGTGGCCGAGGAGCCGGCCACGATCGCCTCGGCGCTCTTGCTATCCAATAGCCGCCTCACGAAGCGCTCCCAGCCAGGGACGACCTGGATCTCGTCGAAGCACCAGAGCACCGTGCGGAGCCGGGCAGTGTCGGGCACGCGGCGCCCGTACTCCTCCAAGAGCAAGCCGAGTTGGTTCCCTTCGAGGCCCGCCAGCCGTTCATCCTCGAAGTTCACGTAGGGCAGCAGTGCGCGCGCGGTGCCCGCCGCCAGTCGCTCGCGCCGGAGCTGATGCACAAAGGTCGTCTTACCCGCCCGCCGCACCCCTAGGACGGCGGTCACCTTTTCAGGCATGCGCACCGCGCCGTGAACGCGGCGCGGAGTACTTTCGGGCAGCGGACCCTCTATGGAGGCTGCCAACGCGTCGGCCAGTGCAGCCCGGGCGATTCCGAGGGACAAGCTCACGATATATTCTCCTTATAGGAAGGAGAAATTAGCATTTTTTATCCTTTTGGAAGGAGAATTCAGACCGAGCGGGGCACGCGGGGAAAGAAAGTCGGTTTAGCGCGGACCCATGGCCGGCCTCATGGACGAAAGGTTGATATCCAACAGGCGTCGGGGTTGACCTCCCTTCGGGCAAATGCGCCTGCGCCACGCGCTCCTTCAGGCCGCCTCGAGCCAAAGCGCCGAGAACGCCTCGGCCTGCTCGAGCACCGTCTGCGTGGCCTTCTCCTGCTTGTCCGGCGGGTAGCCGTGCTTGCGCAGGATGCGTTTGACCAGCACGCGCAGCTGTGCGCGGACATTCTCGCGCAGCGTCCAATCAATCGTCACGTTCTGTCGCACCGTCTCGACCAACTCGCGCGCGATGGTACGGAGCGTCTCGTCGCCCAGGACTTTGACCGCGCTGTCGTTGGTCTCCAGCGCGTCGTAGAAGGCCAGTTCGTCCTCGGTCAGGCCGAGCTTCTCGCCGCGCGCGTTCGCTTCGCGCATCTCCTTTGCGAGGCCGATCAGCTCCTCGATCACCTGCGCCGCCTCGATGGCGCGGTTCTGGTACTTGCGGATCGTCTGCTCCAGCATCTCGGCGAAGGAACGGGCCTGCACGACGTTCTTGCGCCGGCGGGTCGCGAGCTCGCCCCTGAGCAGCTTCTGCAGCAACTCGACTGCGAGGTTTCGCTGCGGCATACCGCGCACCTCGGCCAGGAACTCGTCCGACAGGATGGAGATGTCGGGCTTCTTGAGCCCGGCCGCCGCGAAGATGTCCACGACGCCTTCGGGGGCCACCGCGCGGGAGATGATCTGGCGCACGGCATGATCGAGCTCCTCCTCGGGCCGCGCATCGCCGGGTGCGCGCTTGGCCAACACGGCCTGCACGGCCTGGAAGAACGCCACGTCGTCCCGGATGCGCAGGGCTTCCTCGTGCGGCACCGCCAAGGCAAAGGCTTTAGAAAGGTCGCGCACCGCCTGAAGAAATCGCTCCTTGCCGTTCTCCTGCGCGAGGATGTGCTCCTGGGCAGCCGGAAGCAGCGATAGCCGCGTCGCTGGCGTGCCGGCTTTCCACGGCGCCCAGTCGAAGCCGCCTGCCTGCCGCGCCCCGCCCGAGCGAATTAGTCGTTTGATGCGTTTTCGGCCGAACCCGGTTTTCCACTCGGCTTCCATGCGCACGGCCTCATCTCGCGAGGATGCCAACTCGTAATGCGCGATTCTCAGAGGCCGATGTCGTTTGGTCCATCCTGAGGCCGTTCCGACCTGATGCTCTCGCCAACGACGGAGTAGGTCATCGGTTTGACCGATGTAAAGACTGCCGCCTTCGCACTCTATAGCGTAAACGTAGAATGGGCTGGGCGGCGGCGCAGGCAGGTGGAACAGCCCGCAGCAGACCTCGTACTTCTCCAGCATCAGGGCCACGGCCTCGTCCTGGTCGAGTGCCGTGCGCCCCGTGCCGCCGCTCTCGGTGTAGGTGGCGAGCGCCGCCTTGAGTTCGTGTGTCAGGCCCAGGTAGTCCACCACGTGCCCACCGGGTTTGTCGCGGAACACGCGGTTGACGCGCGCAATCGCCTGCATCAGGCCGTGGCCGCGCATGGGCTTGTCGAGGTACATGGTGTGGAGAGAGGGCGCGTCGAAGCCGGTGAGCCACATGTCGCGGACGATGGCGAGCTTGAAGGGGTCGTTCGGGTCACGGAACCGGTTGGCCAGCGCCTCGCGCCGGGGCTTGTTGCGGATGTGGCCCTGCCAGTCGGGAGGATCGGAGGCGGAGCCGGTCATCACCACCTTGATCGCGCCGCGGGCGTCGTCCTCGTCGTGCCACGCGGGCCGGAGTTTCACCAGCTCCCGGTAGAGCCCCACGCAGATGCGGCGGCTCATGCAGACGATCATCGCCTTGCCGTCCATCGCCTCCAGCCGCTTCTCGAAGTGCTCGACGATGTCGCGCGCCACCAGTTCGAGCCGCTTCTCGGCGCCGACCACCGCCTCGAGCTGCGCCCACTTGGTCTTGAGCTTCTCCTTGCGCTCGACCTCCTCGCCCTCGGTCGCCTCTTCGAAGTCCGGGTCGATCTTCGGCCGCTCGGCTTCGTCGAGCGCGAGCTTCGCGAGTCGGCTTTCGTAGTAGATCGGCACCGTCGCGCCGTCCCGCACCGCGCGCTGGATGTCGTAGACGCTGATGTAGTCGCCGAACACGGCGTGCGAGTTGGCGTCCTGCAGTTCGATCGGCGTGCCGGTGAAGCCGATGAACGCCAGCATCCGGATGTGGTTGTCAGACAGCCCCTCCCGAATCGGTCCCACTCTCCGCCGCTCTCGTGGCGAAGCGCGTGCGAATGTACTCCCGAGCGCTGTCGGGAGGGAGCTTTACGGTCCCCGGGCCGCTGCGCACGAAGAAGTCGCCCTCGCTCGCTGCCTCGAGTCCCTTCCACTTGAGAAACACCGGCTCTGGGCTGCGCTGGCAGGTCACGACGCAAACTGTTTTGCCCTGCACGACCTGGCACTTCGGATCGATGCAGGTGCCCGCCCGATCGCCCAGCCCGTTGCGAACCACTTGCGCGAGGTGGAGCATGAACTTGTCGTCGGACTCCAGACGGTCGGCCTCGATACCGACAATGCTGCCGTCGTCGGCCACGCCGATCAGCAGATCGCCGCCATCGGTGTTCAGGAACGCGGCGATCGTCTTGAGCACGGCGTGCGTCACGCCCTTGTCGTCCTGTCGGTCTTCCTTGAGGCTCCAGCGCAGCGTGGACTTGAACTCCAGTGTCTTGGACTCGCCGCGCTTGATCAGCTCCTCGGCGTTGCGGTGGGCGCGCAAGTACTGGTCGAAGAGGAAGTTCTTGACCGCCTCGCCGAAGGCGCGGTCGTCGGTGATGCGCTTGTAGAGTTCGAAGTTCGAGTCGACGATCTCCTGGATTACCTGCTCAACCTTCTGGTCAAAGGTGAGCCGCACGTTCTCGCGCGTGTTGACGCGCGCGGCGGCATCCAGCGCGGCGTCCTCGTCCAGCTTTTCCATCATCTGGCCGAGCGTCACGCGGTGCTCGGGGCCGAGGTTGAGACCGAAGCGCTCGTTCAGCTCGGCGATGATGCGCGAGAGCGCTTCAAGCTCTTCCGGGGACGCGCCGTGCGCGCTCTTCGTGATCACCGGGTCCAGCACGCCGGGCTTGCGATCGAGCGCGATCCTGCCGCTGCCCGTCTGCTGGATCCGGTACGACTCCATGTCGATGTTCTGCTGCACCTCGCGCGGGAGCGCCTCCCGGTCCGCGGGCAGGAGCCGCCGCAGGTGGCGCGCGAAGACGTAGAGCTTCTCTAGGCTCGCGTCGGCGAAGGGCATCACCTGGGCGAGGAATGCGTAGAGCCGCACATAGTCGGTGAGCTGGCCGCGGAAGTCCGTCTGCTCCTCCTTCGAGAGCGCCTGGAAGCGATCGACCAGCGGGTTCAGCACGGCGTAGAGCCGGTCCTGCGTCGCCTTGGGATCGAAGTAGACCTTCGCGAACGCCTCGATGTCCGCGCCGGTGTACACGGGGAACGCGGCGAGCCGGTGCTCCATCTCGTAGAGGAGGTTCGGGTCGGTCGCCTCCGAGAGCAGCGTCGTCTCGTAGTAGGGCTCGAACGCCGCCTGGATCTCGTGCGCTTCGTTGGCGAAGTCGAGCACCATCGTGCTTTTCTTCTCGGGGTGCGTGCGGTTGAGCCGCGAGAGCGTCTGCACGGCGTTCACGCCGCCCAGCTTCTTGTCCACGTACATCGTGTGCAGCAGCGGCTGGTCGAAGCCGGTCTGGAACTTGTTGGCGACGATCAGGAACCGGTACTCCGGGCGCTCGAACGTCTTCGCGGTCTGCGCTTCGGGGAAGCCGTTCATGTTGGCCTCGGTGTAGTCCTTCCCGCCGTCCTTGACCGTTCCCGAGAAGGCCACCAGTGCCTTGAACGGATAGCCACGCTCGGCGAGGTACTTGTCCACCGCGAGCTTGTAGCGCACCGCGTGCAGGCGCGAACGGGTGACGATCATCGCCTTCGCCTTGCCGCCGATCTCGCCCTGCACCTGCGACGCGAAGTGCTCGACCATGATCTTCACCTTCTCGCCGATCGCGTGCGGGTGCAGCTCGACGAACGACTTGAGCAGGTACTCCGCCTTCCGCTTGTCGTAGCGCGGGTCGTCCTCGATCTTCTTGAGCAGCCGCCAGTAGGCCGAGTAGGTCGTGTAGTTCTGCAGCACGTCGAGGATGAAGCCCTCCTCGATGGCCTGGCGCATGCTGTAGAGGTGGAAGGGCGCAAACTTCCCGTCCGCGCGCTTCGTGCCGAACAGCTCGAGCGTCTTGGGTTTCGGCGTCGCCGTGAAGGCGAAGAGCGAGAGGTTCGGAACGTGACCGCGCTTCACCGCCTCGGCGAGCGCGAGGTTGTCCACCTCGTCCCCGCCTTCTTCACCTTCCGCATCCTCCCGCTCGGCGTCCTCCAGGCTCTTCGCCGCCAAAGACGCTTTGAGCGACTTCGAGATCTCGCCGGACTGCGACGAGTGCGCCTCGTCCACGATTACGGCGAAGCGTCGGCCGGGCAGCTCGCCGATCTGGTCGGCGATGACGGGGAACTTCTGCAGCGTCGTGACGATGATGGTCTTGCCCGACTCGAGCGCCTCCTTGAGCTGGCGCGAGGTGGTGTCGATGTTCTCGACCACGCCGAGCGTCTGCTCGAACTGGCGCATCGTGGTCTGGAGCTGGCGGTCGAGCACGCGCCGGTCCGTGACGACGATGATCGAGTCGAAGACGCGCCGGTCGCTCGCGTCGTGCAGCGTGGAAAGCTGGTGCGCGAGCCAGGCGATGGTGAAGCTCTTGCCGCTGCCGGCCGAGTGCTGGATGAGATACCGCTGGCCCGGGCCGCGTGCGCGCGCGTCGGCGATGAGCCGGCGCACGCAGTCGAGCTGCTGGTAGCGCGGGAAGATGAGGAAGCGCTTGCCGGTCTTCTTCCCCTTCTCGTCCTCCTCTTCGACCTCGTGGATGAACTGGCGCACGAGGTCGAGCACGCTGTCGCGCGCCCAGGCCTCTTCCCAGAGGTAGGCGGTGGCGTAGCCCTTCTGCGTCGGCGGCACGGGCGGATTGCCGGCGCCGCCGAACTTGCCCTTGTTGAACGGCAGGAAGCGCGTCCGCTCGCCCGCGAGGTGCGTCGTCACGTAGACGAGGTCCGGGTCCACCGCGAAGTGCGCGAGGCAGCGGCCGTACTTGAGGAGGGGCTCGCGCGGGTCGCGATCGGTCTTGTACTGCCGGATCGCGTCCTCGACGTCCTGCCCGCTGAGCGGGTTCTTGAGCTCTGCGGTGAAGATCGGGATGCCGTTCAGGAACAGCACCAGGTCGAGGCTGTTCTCGTTCTTCGTGCTGTAGCGCACCTGGCGCACAATGGAGAACAGGTTCGCCTGGTACAGCCGCCGCGTCTCCTCGTTGAGTCCGCTCGCCGGGCGGAAGTACGCGAGCTGGAACTTGCAGCCCGAATCCTTGATGCCGTTGCGCAGCACGTCGAGCGCCCCGCGCCGCTCGATCTCGGCGGCGAGGCGCCGGAGGAACTGCTCCCGCACCGCTGATCCGTGGTGCTGCTCGAGCTTCTTCCATTCCTTCGGTTGCGTGGCGAGCACGAAGTCCACGACATCGCGCGGCAGGAGGCAGAGCGCGCGGTCGTAGTCCTCGGGCTTGCGCCTGCGGTAGCCTCCGGGCGGGTTCTCGCCGTACGGCGGCGAGGGCTCGCGGACCGCCGTCGCGTCGCCCGGGCAGGCGTCGGGGCCGTACTGGAGCAGCGCGCACTCGATCGCATCCTCGAAGGCGCGTTCGGAGATCTTCGGGTTCACGCGGCGCCTCCCCTTCCCAGGACGAACCGCGCCCGTTCTACGCGGAGCATTTCGTAGGGCGTCATGCACTTGATGCCCAGCCCGAGGCAAGCATCCGGGATCTTGATCTTGCGGGGCGACGCGGCGGGCACTTCATGCGTCACGACGACGTGCCCGCCAGTATGTGCCTGAGACACGAGGTAGTAATCGGCGACCTGCAAGAAGGTGCTGATTGCCGAGGGCTCGTAGTGTTGCGACGAGGCCCAGGTGCTCACTGTCGCGAGCGAGTTCTGCACGCTGGCATCGGGGCGAAGGAAGAATCCCGGCCCGCGCTCTCGCGCCCAGTCGGACAGCTTGTCTGCCATGGCGAGCAACTCGTGGCCGACCTTCTCGATGCTGAAGACTTTGCCGGTCGCGTTTTGCTCGACGAGCCATTCCCAAAATGCTGGACAGAAATCGAATCCGTAGTGCAGGTTCTTCGCCCGGATGAACACGTCGGCATCGAGGAGGTAGGCCATCAGAACCCGACTCCCAGGCTGTGGCCGAGCTCTCGGAACGTGGACATTTTGCGGAAGCCGAGCAGCCGGAAGGCTTCCGTGAACGAGGAGCGCCCTTCGAGCGTGCTGACGACGAGTGCGCGGGCGAAGCGCTTGCTCGCTCTTGCGCCGAGCGTCAGATAGAAATTGCCGCCGCTACTACCGGGCAGCGCGCGCAGCCGCTCGACCTCGGCCTCGTATGCCTGCCAGTACGCCTCGCCGCGCAACGTGCCGGCGTCGTGCATCCGACGCAGGATGACGAGCGTGCTCACCTTGAACCGCCGCGCGAGGCGATCAAGTTCGGCGCGCAGCTCGGCGCGGCGGTCGTGCGCTTCGCGAAATGCAGCAAGCGGGACGAGTAGCTCCGCAGCCACCTGGTTGCACCAGCGCTCGACTGCCCGAGCCGGTACCTCCGCCGCGCGCGCGTCGGAGAGCGCCGATTGCCCGAGCCAGATATGGGCGAGCTCGTGCGCCAGCGTGAACATCTGGGCGGCCTTGCTGTCCGCGCCGTTCACGAACACGAGCGGCGCAATCGGATCGGCGAGCGCGAAGCCGCGAAACTCGTTCGGGTCGAGCTTGCGGCGGTTGTTGCTGCCGACCACGCCGCACACCATCACCAGCACGCCGAGCGCGTCCGCCTGCTCGATGAAGCGGCGCAGCGCCTCGGTCCAGGTGGGCATCTGTCGACGCGCGTCGAGGTCGAAGCCCAGCGCAGCGCGAATTCTTGCGGCCGCTTGGACCACGTCGTCTTCCAGGCGAAGCGAACCGACGAAAGAAAGCCGCTCTTCGCCCACTTGGCGCGCGAAATCGCGATACCAGTCCTGCCGCTGCTGGCAGAGGTACACGGTGTCGAGCAGATCCGGGCTCGGACGTTGCACCGGACGGTCCGCGCGCGTGCGGAAATCCGGAATTGGCAAGGGCTCGTCGGGCGGCTCGCGCAGGAAGAGGTAGCCGATCGGCACGTGTACGGTCTTCGCGAAGTCTTCAAGCTGCTTCAGCGTCGGCTGCACTTCGCCCGCATCCCATGCCGTCAGACGTGGAAAGCGGCCCGTGAGGTCGTCGAATCCGAGCCGGGCGCGCTCGCACGCCCAGGCGAGCATGCCGGGTGCGACCGCCACACGCGGCGACGTCATGCAACCTCCTCCCGCACGTCGATCTTGCCGGTTACCGCGGCGGAGATGAGCGCGGTGCGGAGTTCCTTGAGGCGGTCGATGGCGTCACGGATTTTGGCGATGAGGGCGTCGATTCGGGCGGTCTCCCGGTCGAGGAACGCGGCGATGGCGCGTTGCTCGGGTTCGGGGGGCACTGCAGCCGGAGTGTCGCGCATCTGGCCCTCGTTGACCGAAGGCACGGCGCCCGGGTTTGCCAGCTCCCCCATGTCCAATCCGCTGAGCCAGTACAGCGCCCAGGTTGGATCGCATTCGTAAGGAATGAAGCCCATCATGTTGTTGTCAATGCACGAGGGGCGCACAAGCAGCCTCCTGCGGTTCAGCAACAGGGCGGCTCCGACCTTCGCGAAGACGATGGTCCGCGGCGGAAACACGAAAGCGCCCAGCCTCCGCGCCGTCGCCCGAGAGACGCTGTGCTGATGCACGAGCATCTCCCGTTCGTTCCCGGGCATGCCCATGTCACCAACCTTGAAGAACGGCACCTCCTCATCGAGTACACCTTGCTCATCATCGGGGAAGCCTGCTCCAGCCTGTAGTTCGCCGATGCGCTTGAGGGCAGTGGCCGTCCAATGCACCGGAATCTCCCCCAGCCACTCGACGCCGGAGTCCTTCATGGGGACGGTCGGGTCGAGGCCCTTGGTGACGGCGCGGGTGATGAGGGCCGTGCGCTTCTCCTGGAGCAGCTCGATCAGCCGCTCCTTCTTCGCCACCAGCGCATCGATCCGCGCCGTCTCCCGGTCGAGGAACGCGGCGATGGCGCGTTGCTCGGACGGAGGCGGCACTAAGGTCGGCGTCTGAGTCACCAGATCGAGCTCTAGACTCTCAACTGTCGCGCCTTCCTTCTTCCATGCAACGAGAAGCTCTCGCTGCATGCCCGAGATGAACTGTGCCAAGTAGTCTGATAGAAGGATCTCTCTGGGTATCAACGCCTTCAGATCTTGATTTAGCGTCAGCTCGCGACCCGCGATCGCAACCGGGATACTGTGCGCAAGGATCCCAGAGCGAACGACGATCAATACTGCTCCTTTGGGCACAAGCTTAGTCGCACTCTCCCGCACAGCTTGCAGCGTGATCTTGTCTTCCGTGTCATCGACAATCCACACCTTCATGTCCTTGGGCGACACCCAAGGGATGTCTCCGCGCCAGTACTCGATACTGTCCTTCGTCGGCGTACCACCTCCGCGAAATTCAACGAGACGCTTCAGCCGCTTCACCTCCCAATGCGCCGGAATCTCCCCCAGCCACTCGACGCCGGAGTCCTTGTACGCCGGGTACGGCTTGAACCGCCGAAGCGGCTCCGCGCGCAGCATGCGCACCGCTTCGCTCACGACGCTGCCTCCTGCGCCAGCCGCTCCGGACTCCAGATCCGCTCCGCGAGCCGCTGGTAGAGCGCCTGCCGCGCGTCGAGGTCGGCCTTCCGGAACTCGGCGTGCGCACGGAACGGCAACCCGCTTTCGGCGATGAACCGCTTGAACCCCGGGTTGTGGTCGTAGGCGCTCTCGTGGAGGCTCCGCGCGAGCAGGTTCTGCCCGGCGTAGTGCTTGCGCTTCTCCGCGTAGGGCAGGTCACCGTAGCTCGCGTTGAAGCTCTTGGGCAGAAGAAGCAGGCCGCCGATGCGGTTGCGGTACTCCTGGAACTCGCTCGGGTGGCCGAACTCGTCCTGGTGCCGCTCCGGGTGGTCGGCCCAGACGTGCTCGATCTCGTAGCCCTTCTTCCCCCGCTGCGCGTACTCGGCATAGCGCGACGCCTGGCCGGAGCGGGTCTCGACGTAGTCGGTCATGCGCGCGAGCAGGCGGTGGATCTGCCGGCCGTTCATCCCGTGCAGGCGGAAGGCGCCGTTCGCGGCGAAGTCGGGCGCGGTCTCGGGGTCGAGCCGGTCCTTGAGCATCGCGGCGAGCTCGGTGGCGGTCCTGCCACGCACGTCGCGCATCACGAGGAACATCGCGTACTGCATCGTCGAGTAGTCGATGGCGCGGAAGTTCCAGATGCGGCGGTGGATCAGGATGTCGAGGTAGGTGGCCACCACCCGCACCTTGCGCAGCGCCGTGGCCTCGTCATCCTCGACGCGCAGCGGCGCGAGCAGCACCGGATACTGGAGCGTGAAGTTGTGCTGTGCGTTGAAGTGCACGCACTCGAGCCCGGGCGTCAGCGTTTCGGCCGCCCGGCGCAGGCGCTCGTACCAGCGGGCATAGAAGGCGAAATCGCGCTCGATGAAGCGCGCGAACTCGGCGCTCGCCGTGAGGCCGAGCCGCTCTTCGTGATCGCGCACCCAGCGGTGGAACTCGGTGCCGATGAGGTCGAAGTCCTGCGGCGCGGCGCCGCGCTTGCGTTCGCGGATGCTCTCGGCGTACTGGCTGCGCAGCCACGACTTGATGCCGTCGGCGTCCTCGTCCTTGCCCAGCTCCGCGAGCGCCTGCACGCGCTCCTTCCAGACCTTGCTCGCCCGCGTGCGCTTCTCCGTGTCGGTGATGTTGGCGAGGAGATAGCCCTTTAGCATGTCCGCGGGCGTGAGCGAGAGCCCGCGGTCGTTCATCGTCTCGAAGATCGTGTAGGCGTCCTCGTCGGAGTAGGCGGTGATCTCGACCAGATGCACGTTCTCGACCAGCCAGTCCACGAAGTACGGCAGCGCCGGACCGGCGAGCTCGTCCGGGAAGAGGTCCTCCAGCTCCGCGTAACGGGCGAGGATGTTGGCGATGGACTCGGGCGGGTCGGGGTCGGTGAACTCCTCGCCCTTGTAGAGCGCCTCCATGCAGGCGGCGCGCTCGGGAATGTCGAGGTTGAAGGAGCGCTTGCCGTACTTCTGCGAGAAGATCAGGTCGGCGATCTGTCCTTTCTGCTCGGCGTCGTCTAGGCGGTGATGCAGGAAGATCAGGAGCAGCGTCAGCGTGGTCAGGCGCTGCTGCCCGTCGATGATGAACTTCTGCCCGTCCTTGTCACTGACGATGATCGAGCCGAGGAAGTAGTGACCGTAGTCGGCGACGGCGCTGCGCTCGTTGCCGTCCTCGTGGCTTTCGAGGAATTTGGCGGCCAGGTCGTCGATCAGCTCGGCGAGCTGCTTGCGCTGCCACTTGTACTCGCGCTGGTAGTAGTCGATCGAGTACTTGCGGCCGGCGAGCAGTTCGCGCACGGTGCGACCCTTGCCGTCGATCTCGCGCGAGGGTCGGGGGGTGGTGGTCATCGTGCCTCCGGTGGTTGTTCTCGCGACCAGGGGCCTCCGGGTGGCCAAACGAGATCAAGGGAGCGGCCGTCACGAGCAGCCCCCATGACAGGCTCGACGAAGGACGCGATTTGGGCTGTCACCTCGCCAAGTTGTGCGGGTACGGACGAGAGTCCGCTTTTGCGCAAGAACGCCTCCCACTGGGCCTGCTTACCCGGGATCGCAGCGAATTGGCGCGTCAACGCCACCGGCAGCGAGGCAGGGACTGGCGTGCGGCGGCGCTCGAACGTCGCGCGCACCGACGCGGCGAGCACGTCGCCGTCGAAGCGATAGTGGCGCGCCAGCGCCAGGATGTCGAAGAAATCGCGCAGGCGGCTATTGACCTCGCCGAGGACGACTATCGCATGGAGCTTTTCGGCGATGGTGGTTTCCGGCCGATAGGCCCGCAGCTTGGGCCGCGGCAGATCGAGCAGGCCGGGATACTCGAGCCACTCGGCCTCCGGATAGACGGCGTCACCGATGCCGACATCCACCTGCACATAGAGCCGGGCGGTGCCTAGCCTGCCTTGAAGCGTGGCGCGCATACCGCCATAGAAGTCGTCCTCCCGGATCGGTGCCACGCGCACCGATGACGGTAGGAATTCCACTCCATCCGGCTCCACGCGGACGCTACACACTTCCGCGAAGATCATGGCCAGCGACTGCTCGGATATGTCGCCGAAGCCGAGCAGGTCGGCATCCCGCGTGGGCCGGATGGTCTCCCCCAGCCACACGAGCATGAGCAGCGCACCCTTGAGCACGAACCGATCGGCATGGGGCGAGCGGGACAGGCGATAGAGGAAACGCTCCAGGCCGTAACGCGTAAGGACCAGGTTGGGATCGAGGCCCGTCGCCCGCGCGTGGCGCACGAGCCGCGCTTGGAGCGACATGGGGAGCCCCTTGGTCTGCGCGGTCATGCCGCGAGCGCCTCCAGATACGGCCGCATCACGCGCTCCACGCGGCAGATACGGGCGTAGCGATGAAGCTCGTCCATGGTGAAGCGCCGCGCTCGCCAACCTTCGCGAAGTGCTTCCAGCGCCACGTCGAGGCCGATCTTGTTGCGGTATTTGAAGAGGTCCGCGATGGTCTTGGCGACGCCGTAGATGCGCACCGTCTGGCCTTCGATGCGGTGGGTCTCCACGCCTTCGCGGAGGGCTTGGCCGCTGAAGCGCACGACGCGCAGTCTCGGATATCGGATCGAAGGGTGGCGCGCGGAGCGGTCGAGCGCGATCCACACCTCGTGGGGGAGCTGCGTCCCGAGCCGATGAAAGTTGAGTGCGGATAGCAGGCACACCACGCCCTCTGGTACCGCAGCGGCCGCTAGGGCCAGTCCATGATGTTCGCTGATCGGCGCGTCGGCTCGCCGGTAGACACCACGCCCGACTCGCTCCAGCACGCCGGATCGGACGAGCCGGCTGAGCGTATGGGTGTGAATGCCCGCTTTGGCGACTTCTGCGCGAGTCAGCACGCCACGGCGGGCCGCGAGCCGCAGAACCCGATCAGCAGCAGCCGATGGTGCCATGTGGCAAAGTGTAGACAATTATACACAAATGTCAACGTTTCGCCACGGTCCTCCTCTCGGCCGCCGCTTCGCGCGAATGTCGGCACCCACGCGTACGTGCCGACGCTTTGCGCCCTACCGGTCGGCACCGCCTCCCGTCACCTCCGCCAGCATCCGCACGATGTCCGCCTCGATGGCGCGGATGTCGGCCTCGATCTCCTCGACGGGGCGAGGCGGCGTGTAGCGGTAGAAGTAGCGGTTGAAGTTGATCTCGTAGCCGACGACGCCGACGCGACCGTCCCGCGGGTCGCGCTTCCCGGTGTCGATCCAGGCATCCGGTACGTGCGGCCGGACTTCGCGGTCGAAGAAGGCTCGGACGCTGGCCGGAACGCCCGCCGCGTCGGCGGGATCGTCGCCTTCGGGCAGCGGCACGCTCTCGGTGTCACGCAGCTCGGGATCGGGCTCGGGATTGCCGTCCTTGTCGCGGCAGATCGCGGCGGTCTCGTCGCGCTCGGAGAGCGCCGACAGGATCGCCTTTTCGGCGGGCGCCGTAAGCTTGAGACCGGCCTTGCGGGCCGCCTCGCGGAGCACGCGCTCGAACTCCTCCCGATGCTTGTAGAGCGTATCGGGCAGACCGCGCAGGAGGGCGCGAATGGCGTCCTGCAGCTTCAATCCCTCGGCGCGTTCCTTCTCGCCGGCAGCGCCCTTCTTCTTCGATGTGGCGAGATTTTGAAATGCCTTCTCGTCGTCGAGTCGTGCGATCCGCTCCGGCGTCGCCTGGAAGTTGAGCTTCAGCGGCCGCTCGACCGTGATCTTGCGGAAGCCGAAGTGCGTGGTCGGGAAGATGCGGCTCACGACCACCTCTTCTTCCTTCCCGTCCTTCACGATCCGGCGCATGTCGCCGTCGCGGAAGTCGGCGAGGATCTTCAGGATGTCCTGCGCACGCTCCGGCGGGATCTCGCGGCGCTTGTCGCCGAGGCTCTTGCGCATCGGCACCCAGAAGCCGCTCGCGTCGATGAGCTGGACCTTTCCCTTGCGAGCCGCCGCCTTGCGATTGGTGACGACCCACACATAGGTCGCGATCCCGGTGTTGTAGAAGAGCTGCTCGGGCAGCGCGATCAGCGCTTCGAGCAGGTCATGCTCCAGGATGAATCGCCGGATTTCACTCTCGCCGCTGCCGGCGTCACCGGTGAAGAGCGGCGAGCCGTTCGTGATGATGGCGATGCGCGACCCGCCTTCCTTCGGGTCCTTCATGTGCGCGAGCATGTGCAGCAGGAACAGGAGCTGCCCGTCGCTGATCCGCGGCAGGCCCGGGGCGAAGCGGCCCGAAGCGCCGCGCTCGTGCTCGGCGCGCACGGCGTCCTCGTCGCGCTTCCAGTCCTTGCCGTAGGGCGGGTTCGCGATCATGTAGTCGAAGCTCCGCCCCGCGTGCTTGTCGTTGGAGAGCACGCTGCCGTAGGCGATGTTGTCCGCATCGCGTCCCGTCGGATCCTTCATGAAGAGATCGGACTTCGAGACGGCCCAGGTCTCCGGGTTGACCTCCTGGCCGAAGAGATGGATCTCCGCGTGCGGGTTGATCGGCGGCCGGAGCAGATCACCGTTCTTGCGAAGGCCGACGGTGACGTGTTCCTTGGTGATCATCAACATGCCGCCGGAGCCGCAGCAGGGGTCGTACACGGTGCAGACGATGCCCTTGCGGCGGATGCGCTCGGCGTCGCCAGCCAGCATCAGGTCCACCATCAGGTGCACGACGTCGCGCGGCGTGAAGTGCTCGCCGGGATTCTCGTTCAGCGCCTCGTTGAACTTCCGGATCAGCTCCTCGAAGATCGTGCCCATCGTCGGGTTGTCGATCCTGTCCGGGTGAAGGTCGACCTCCTTGAAGCGCTCGAGCACCTGGAAGAGAAGGCCCGCTTCATCGAGCTTGCTGATCGTGTTGTCGAAGTCGAACTTCTCGAGCACCTCGCGCATGTTGGGGCTGAAGCCGGCGATGTAGTTCCGCAGGTTGGCGGCGAGGTGCGGCGCGTCGGCGAGCAGCTTCTCGAAGTCGTAGCGCGAGGTGTTGTAGAAGGCGAAGCCCGATGCGCGCCGGAGCTGCGCATCGAGATCCTTGAGCCCCTTGCCTTTAAGCTCTGCCTGACGCTTGAGGACGGCGTCCTTCGTGTCGGCGAGCACGCAGTCCAGGCGGCGGAGCACCGTGAGCGGCAGGATCACGTCCTGGTACTTGCCGCGCTTGAAGGTGTCGCGGATGAGGTCCGCGACACCCCAGAGGAAGCTGACGATCTCGCTGTGGTTCATGGGCAGGTGCTCCGGTCTGCAGTGGGCGACGAACTGTCCTTCCAGCGCTTGTCGTCGCGCAGGCGCTCGCCGCCCCAGTCGGAGACGTTGAACGGCGGGTTGGCGAGGATGAAGTCGGCCTTGAGGTCGGGGAAGCGGTCGTTGTGGAAGGTGTCGCCGTGGGCGATCTGGCCCTCGATGCCGCGGATGGCGAAGTTCATCTTGGCCAGCCGCCAGGTCGTGTAGTTCGACTCCTGGCCGTAGATCGAGATGCCTGCCTGCCGCGCCGCCACGCTTTGCGGCGCAGGCAGGTCGGCCTTGGCCTTGCCGCCGTTGCCGTTGCCGTTCGCGTGCGCGCCTGCCTGTGCGTGTGCGCACGCAGACAGGCGGATGAACTCCACCGACTGCACGAACATGCCGCCCGATCCACAGCAGGGGTCGTACACGCGGCCGCGGTAGGGCTCGAGCATCTCGACCAGGAGCTTGACCACACAACGCGGGGTGTAGAACTCGCCGCCATTCTTCCCCTCGGCGCTCGCGAACTGCGAGAGGAAGTACTCGTAGACGCGGCCGAGCACGTCCTTGGCGCGGTTCGCCTCGTCGCCGACCTTGATGTCGCTGATCAGGTCGATGAGCTGGCCGAGGCGCGTCTTGTCGAGCGCCGGGCGGGCGTACTCCTTCGGCAGCACGCCCTTCAGCGCCGGGTTGTGGCTGCGGCCGCCGCTTCGCGGCTTGACGTGCGCTGCGCTCACGTCAGCCTGCGCCGAAACTTCGTTTCGCGCTCGATCGCGGCCATCGCGTCGTCCACGAGCTGGCCGATGGTCGGCTGCTTCGCCTGCGAATGGAGATACTCCCATCGGGCCTCAGGCGGCACCCAGAAGACGTTGTCCCCGCGGTACTCGTCCGGGTCTTCGGGGTCCGCGTTCTGGTCGCGCTGCGCTTCGAGCTTGGCGTGGTGCTCCTCGAAGGCATCCGAGATGTACTTGAGGAAGATGAGGCCGAGGACGACGTGCTTGTACTCGGCGGCGTCCATCGAGCCGCGCAGCGCATCGGCCATGCGCCACAGTTCGGCCTCGTAGCCCACAATGGCGCCGTTGTTCTTTGCCGTTTTCGCTTCGTTCTTCGATCTTGTCATCCCGTTCCTTGTGGGTCTTCTGGGTCTGGGAGCTGCTAGGGGTTTCCGAGCCGAGTCCGGGCACCGGCCCCATGCTCCGGTTGCCTGGGACAGGGGTGGATTAAACGCATTCCTTCCTCCTCTGGCAAGAGGCATCCCATCGGGATAGGGTTGAACTTCTCGGTGCCCCGAACCGGGGAGGGTATAGCGGGCGCGGGCGAGGCTTATTCACAGTGGGAGGGCTTCAGCGCCTGGGCCGCGGCGGCGCGTTGCGGGTCCCGGGCCCACCCCCCGGACGGAGCCGGCTAACGCGGTGGCGGCGATCAGGTGGGCGTCGAGGTCGCCGATGCCCTGGCTCATGAGCCGGTGCCGCTCGAGGAAGGCATGCGCTGCCGCGCCCTTGCGGCGGGCGTCTGCGACTGCGTGACGTCGGAAGTGTCTTCTTCACAACACCCTCCACCATGGCGCCGCGAGCACGCGGCGCGTGAGGGGGAAGATGTCCTCGCCGCCGTAGAGCAAAAGACCGCCATCGGCGCGGTCGGCGTATTCCTCGAGGAAGGTTTCCAGACCTTTGGCATCGGCAGGCAGCACGCGCGCGGCGGCCTTGACCTCGACGGGCAGGAGCCGACGGCTCGTCTCGATCACGAAGTCCACCTCGGTGCCCTCGGCGGTGCGCCAGTAGAGCACTTCGGGCCGCGGCGTCGTGAGTGCCCGCCAGGCGATGAGGTCGAGCAGCACCAGGTTTTCCAGATGCGCCCCGCGGGGCTCGGCTTCGCCGCTCAAGTGCAGGGCGAATGCGGTGTCGCACCAGTAGAGCTTGGGGGTTTTGATCAACCGTTTGGTGCGGTTGATGGCAAAGGCGGGCAGGCGGAAGGCGAGATAGCTCGCCTCGAGCACATTCAGGAAGCGATGCACCTGTGGCTGGCTGATGCCCACATCGCGGCCGAGCTCGGCCTGGTTGAGCAGCGAGCCCAGGCGCAGACAGGCGGCTTGCGCCAGACGGCGGAACTCCGCCAGGTTCTCTACCGCGCGCAGTTCGGGCAGATCGCGCTCGAGATAGGTCTGGAGGTAGCCGGAGAACCAGATGGCCCGCTCGTCGGCGGTGGACAGCTCGTGCGCGGGAACGGGGAAACCGCCGCGGCGCACGGCCTCCCGCCAGTCGGCGGGGGCGCGTCTTGCGCCCTCCAGCACGTCGCGCCACTTTGCCGCGCGAACGGCGAGGAGTTCGCTCCACACACCGGTCCTTCCGGCGCCGGCCAGCTCGCTCACCGTCAGGGGCCAAAGCGTCACATAGGCGGCGCGCCCGGCCAGCGTCTCGCCGATCTGCCGCAGCATGAGCAAGTTCGCCGATCCCATCAGCACAAAGCGTCCCGGGCGACGGGGCCGGTCGCGATCCACGGCGCGCTTAACGGCGATGAGCAGGTCTCTTGCGCGCTGCACCTCATCGAGTACGAGCGTGGAGGCGCGCGATACCAGCGCTTCGGGATCGGCCTCGGCCTGAAGCCGCAGGTCCAGGTCATCGAGCGTGAAGTACGGTCGAGCGGAGAGCTCGGGGTGCGTGCGAACGAGCGTGGTCTTGCCGGTCTGCCGCGCGCCCAGCAGCACCACGACGGGCATGACGCGAAAAGCCGCCTCGAGCGCGCGGGAAGCGGCGCGGGGGAGCACGGTGGCGTGCGGGCTCGATTCCATGGGCGTATGATAATCATACTCTAACGGTATTGTCTGACCGGCCAACCCTCGTCCGGCTGGGGTCGGCAAGGCTCCTCCGCTCGAGCCAGTAGCTCCGCGAAGTCGTCGTTCACGCTGGTTACGCCGAAGTCCGGCTCGCGCCGGAACGGCCGGCGCAGGGGGCGGACGCGGTGTCGGTCCTCGCCCCATCTATGGCGCCGGGAAAGAGGGCCGCGTTGCGAGGGTTTCGGTGGCGTAGGTTGAAGTGCGAGACGCGCCATCGTGCCCGCCCAGCCCCGCCTCCGGTATAATGCGCCCCCACTGATCCGGCTTGCGCCCCGTCCGCCGGCGCGGGCTTCCTCCCGAAGTGCCGCATTGCGCGGCCCCGATCCGTCCGATGAACGTCCTGTACGAAGAAAGCGGCACCCTCAAAGCCGGCGCCGTGCTCGCCGACAATGTGACCTCGCTCCACGTGGAGTCGCCCCACGGCAAGCGCACCAAGGTGAAGGCGGGGAACGTCCTGCTGCGCTTCGCCGAGCCCGCACCCCTGGCGCTGCTGGAGCAGGCCAAGACCCTCGCCGACACCATGGACCCGGACTTTCTCTGGCAGTGCTGCGGGAGCGAAGAGTTCGGGTTCGAAGACCTCGCCCGGGAGTATTTCGGCCATCCGCCGTCCCCGGTGGAGGCCGCCGCCGTGCTCCTGCGGCTGTGCGCCGCGCCCATGTACTTTTACCGTCGGGGCAAGGGCCGCTTCCAGGCGGCGCCGCCGGAGAACCTGAAGGCGGCGCTGGCGAGTCTGGAGCGCAAGCGCCAGCAGGCGGAGCGACAGGCCCAGTACGTGGAGGCGCTCAAGCGCTTCGAGCTTCCCGAGGCGTTCCGGCCCCAGGTCGCGCGGCTCCTGTACGACCCGGACAAGCAGTCCCTCGAGTACAAGGCGCTGGAAGCGGCCTGCAGCGAGTTGAAGCTCTCCCCCGCGCGGCTCTTCGAGCGCTGCGGGGCGCTCGCCTCCAGCCACGACTATCACCTGCAGCGCTTCCTGTATCAGTACTTCCCTCAGGGGACGGGATTCGATCCGGGCCTCGAGCCCGGGGCGCTCCCTGAGCTGCCCCTGGCCGAAGCGCGAGCCTTCTCCATCGACGATGTGACCACCACCGAGATCGACGACGCGTTCTCGGTCACCCGCCTTCCCGGCGGAGCCGTGCGGGTGGGCATCCACATCGCCGCGCCCGCCCTGTCCGTGACCCGGGGCTCGGCCCTGGACCAGGAGGCGCGGCGGCGGCTGTCCACGGTGTATATGCCCGGGGCCAAAATCACCATGCTTCCCGACGCGCTGATCGAGCGCCATAGCTTGAGCGAGGATGGGGACCGGCCGGCCCTCAGCATGTACCTGGACTTGAGCCCCGAGCTGGAGGTGCGCGCCATCGACAGCCGCCTCGAGCGGGTGCGCATCGCCGCCAACCTGCGCCACGACGCGCTGGAGGCGCAGTTTAACGAGACGAGCTTGGCCCAGGGGCGGCGCGATTATCCCTTCGCCGAGGAGTTGGCGCTCCTCTGGGCGCTCGCGAACCGGCTCCAGGCGGCCCGCGGCAAAAACGGGGAGAGCGAGCAGGCGCGGGTGGACTACAACTTCTACGTGGTGGACGACCGGATCACCATCACCGAGCGGCGCCGGGGTTCCCCCATCGACAAGGTGGTGGCGGAGCTCATGATCCAGGTGAACCAGGCCTGGGGCCGGCAGCTCGCCGAGGCAGGCTTCGCCGCCATCTACCGGGCCCAGGGCGCTTCCGGCGTGCGCATGACCACGGTGCCTTCGCCCCACCAGGGGTTGGGGGTGGAGCAGTACGCCTGGTCTTCCTCGCCCTTGCGGCGCTATGTGGACCTCATGAACCAGCGCCAGTTGATCGCGCTCATTTCGGGGGAGGCGCCGCCTTACGCCCAGGGAGACGAAGAGCTCTTGGCCGCCATGCGCGACTTCGAGGTGACCTACGACGCCTATGGCGAGTTCCAGCGCACCATGGAGCGCTATTGGTGCCTGCGCTGGCTCCTGCAGGAGGGGGTTCGGGCGACCGGCGCCGAGGTACAGCGGGAGGGGGTGGTGAAGGTGGACCGCATCCCCCTCTATCTGCGGGTGCCTTCCCTTCCGGAGCTTAAACCCGGCACCCGGGTGCGGATCGAGGTGGGGGAAATAGACCTGTGGGAGCTCACGGTGCAGGCCCGCTTCGCGGGCGTGGAGGCGGAGGCGCTTCGGGCCTGAGGGCAGCGGTGGGCAAGGGTCGGAAAATTCGTGCCGGTCTGCTCCCTCAGCGTGTAGAGTGCGCCTTGGCGCACCAGCGACCCGTGCGGCGCGGGCAGGCTGCGCTCTACGGACCGGTGACTGCGCGCACCCCATCCCCTTCCCAACCCCCCCTTGAAGGGGGAGGAGTACAAGTGCAGCCGGCCTCCTCCTTGAAGCGGAAGGAGCAGAAACGGGTAGTGAATTGTTGACGAACGGTGAACTCCGGACAGTAGAGGGGAATCCGTCTGCCCGAGGAGAAGGGGCCCGGCGAAAGCGCTTCCCGCGCCGGCGTGACTCACTCGAACGAAAGCTCTACAATCGGCGCAGCTTTCTTTTGTAGCACATTCTTCCGAAACCGATTCTTCGAGGACGTTTGGCCAGCGTGATGGCAGCACGAAAGCTCTTCGGGGCGGGCGGATGGCCCCGGGGCCACGCTTTCGATCCGTCCACCCGCATGGCCGTCGCCCTGGGGTTCTCGGTGGCGCTGCACGGCTTCGTCGCCTTCGGCGTGGGCTTCAAGCTCCCCGATCCCTCCAGGGTGGTGAACACCGCCCCTCCCATCGAGGTGATCCTGGTGAACGCCCGCACCCGGGAGGCGCCGGCCAAGGTGGAGGCCTACGCCCAGGCGAACCTGGACGGGGGCGGCAACACCGACGCCCCGCGCCGGGCCAAGAGCCCCCTTCCGGCGAAACAGAAAGACACGCCCTCGATGGAGCTCGCCCAAGCGGCGCGCCGGGTCCAGGAGCTGGAGCAGAAGGCCAGGCGCTTGATGGCCCAGGTGAAGGAGCAGGCGCCGCCGGCCCCCCCGCCTGCGGAACCGAAAGAGAGCGAAAAGGTGGAGGAGCCGCCCCAGCCCGAGCTTCCCGATGCTTCCGAGCTGATGGCCCGGAGCATGCAGCTCGCGCGCCTTCAGGCCCAGATCGAAAAGGACTGGGAGAGCTACCAGAAGCGTCCCCGGCGCAAGTTCATCGGCGCCCGGGCCACCGAATACCGCTTCGCCCGCTACGTGGAAGACTGGCGCATGAAGATCGAGCGGGTGGGCAACCTCAACTACCCGGACGAAGCCCGGCGCAACAAGATCTTCGGCAACCTGGTGGTGACCGTGTCCATCAAGTCCGACGGGGAGGTGGAGAAGGTGGAGATCAACCGCTCTTCGGGGCACAAGGTGCTGGACGAGGCGGCGCTGCGCATCGTGAAGCTAGCGGCCCCCTTCGCGCCGTTCCCCGAGAACATCCGCAAGGACACGGACATCCTGGTGATCTCCCGCACCTGGATCTTCACCCGCTCGGATCAGTTGATCGCGGAATGAAGGCATCGCAGGAGGACCCGGGATCGATGGTGCTGAAGCCTTTCGCTCCCTGTCGATGCGTTTCGCTTGCGCTCTGCGCGCCCTTTGGGAGACGGCGGCGTTCTGTAGGGTGCGCTTTAGGGCACCGCTGGGGAGCGTTCTTGCTCCTGCGCCGGTTGGCGGTGCGTTTCGCGGCGCTCAACGCACCCTACGGCGGGGTAGGCCTCTTGATCCGGTGCGTTTCGCTGCGGGCGGCGGTTCGTTTTTGATATTGATCTCCGATTCCTGAAATGCCCGACCGCTACGCCGTCATCGGTAACCCCATCGCCCACAGCCGCTCGCCTTGGATCCACGCCGAGTTCGCCCGCCAGACGGGGCAGGATCTGACCTACGAAGCGATCCTGGCGCCCCTGGACGGCTTCGCCCAGGCGGTGCGCGCCTTCCGCGATGCTGGCGGCCGGGGCATGAACGTGACGGTACCCTTCAAGCAGGAGGCGTTCGCCCTATCCGACGCCCGCACGCCCCGGGCGGAGCAGGCGGGAGCGGTCAACACTCTCACCTTCGAGAATGGGCGCATCCTGGGGGACAACACCGACGGGGCGGGCCTGGTGCGGGACCTGGAGCAAAACCTGGATTTTCCCCTGGCGGGGCGCCGAGTACTCCTCATGGGGGCAGGGGGCGCCGCCCGGGGGGTGCTGCTTCCGCTCCTCGCCCGGGGCGTAGCACGCCTCACGATCGCCAACCGCTCCGTATCCCGGGCGGAGGAGCTGGCGGCGATCGCCCGGGCGGCAGGGTATCAGGACGTGACGGCCCGGGGCTACGCCGCGCTTGCGGGCCAGGCCTTCGACCTGGTCGTCAATGGCACCTCCGTCTCCCTCGCGGGGGAGCTTCCGCCCCTTCCTTCCGGGACCTTCGCCCCCGGATCCCTGGCCTACGACCTGGTCTATGGCCGGGGGACGACCCCGTTCCTGCGCTTCGCCCGGGCGCGGGGGGCGGGGCGCATCGCCGACGGGTTGGGGATGCTGGTGGAGCAGGCGGCCGAATCCTTCCTGGTATGGCGGGGAGTGCGGCCGGCGACCCGGCCGGTGATCGAGCGGCTCGCGCGGGAGCTGCCGCCCCTGGATTGAGGGGGCCGGGGCATTCGCCATGAAGGGGCTCGGCCGCTTCATTCTGCGCGTGGCGTTGCTCGCCCTGGTGGCCTTCATCGGCTACCAGCTCTGGATCTTCGGCCACGTCCTCTATTGGAACACCTTCAATCCGCAGAGCACCGCTTTCATGGAGCGGCGGCTTGCGGAGCTGCGCCGGGAGCATCCCAACGCCCAGCTCAAGCACCGGTGGGTCCCCTACGGGCGGATCTCGCCCCATCTCAAGCGGGCCATCGTGGCGGCGGAGGACGCCCGGTTCCTGGAGCACGAAGGCTTCGACTTCGAGGCGATTCAGAAGGCCTACGAGAAGAATCTGAGGGAGGGACGCATCGTGGTGGGGGCTTCCACCATCAGCCAGCAGCTCGCGAAGAACCTTTTCCTGTCGCCGGAGCGCACCCCCTGGCGCAAGGCGCAGGAAGCCCTCATCACCGTCATGCTGGAGGCGGTGATGAGCAAGCGCCGCATCCTGGAGATCTATCTCAACGTGATCGAGTGGGGCAACGGGGTGTTCGGCGCTGAGGCCGCCGCGCGCCACTACTTCGGCACGTCCGCCGCGGCCTTGAGCGAGTGGCAGGCAGCGCGGCTCGCCGCCATGGTGCCCAACCCCCGCTACTACGACCGCCGCCGCAATACCCGCTGGCTCGAGCGCAAGACCGAGATCATCCTCGCTCGCATGCCCGCGGTTCAGGCCCCCTAGACGCCTCGCGTGTTTTCTTGGTGGCTGGCGCGACCTTCGCGTCAGCCGTTCGACCGCCCCTGCGTTTATCGCCTAGAATTCCAGCATTCTCTTTGAAGCCCATGAGCGAAGTCGAGGAAACCAGGCGCGCGTCGGAGGCGCCCCAAAGCGACCTCCAGGAGGTGATCGACCTGCTCCACAAGCACGAGCTGGTGGAGAACATGGTCCATCGCCAGGAGATGCCGCGCCACGAGATGGTGGAGCAGCTCGTGCACAAGCAGCACCTGACGGAGCTGCAGAAGAAGCTGGATGCCATGCACCCCGCCGACGTGGCCCGGCTGCTGGAGGTGCTGCCCCTGGAGCAGCGCCTGCTGGTGTGGGACCTGGTCAAGGCCGAGCGCGACGGGGAGATCCTGCTGGAGGTCTCGGACGCGGTGCGGGAGAGCCTCATCCAGAACATGGATGAGGCGGAACTGCGGGCCGCCGCCCAGACCCTGGACACGGACGAGCTGGCGGACCTAGCCCCGGACCTCCCGCCCCAGGTGATCGAGGAGGTGATGCTGTCGCTGCCGGCCGAGGAGCGGGCGCGGCTGCAGTCGGCCCTGTCCTATCCCGAGGACAGCGTCGGGGCGCTCATGGACTTCGACATCATCACCGTGCGGGAGGACGTGACCCTGGAGGTGGTGCTGCGCTACCTGCGCCGGCTGGACGAGTTTCCCGATCAGACCGACAAGCTGTTCGTAGTGGACCGCACCGGCACCCTGAGGGGGGTGCTGCCCATCCAGCGGTTGCTGCTCCACGACCCGGAGACCGTGGTCAAGGAGGTGATGGAGCAGGACATCGTCACCTTCCGGCCGGAGGACAAGGCGCGGGACGCGGCCAACGCCTTCGAGCGCTACGACCTGGTGAGCGCGCCGGTGGTCTCCGCCGACAACAAGATCGTGGGACGGATCACGGTGGACGCGGTGGTGGACTACATCCGGGAGAAGTCCGAAGCCGAGGTCCTGGGGCTCGGGGGCCTGGAAGAGGAGGAGGACCTCTTCGCCCCGGTGATCAAGAGCGTGAAGAACCGCTGGGCCTGGCTCGCCATCAACCTGGTGACCGCCTTCATCGCCTCCCGGGTGATCGGCATCTTCGAAGGCACCATCGCCCAATTGACCGCCCTGGCGGCCCTCATGCCCATCGTCGCCGGCATCGGGGGCAATTCAGGCAATCAGACCATCACCATGATCGTGCGGGCCCTGGCCCTGGGGCAGATCACCCGGGAGAACGCCAGGAAGCTGTTCCTCAAGGAGATCGCCGTCGCCCTGGTGAACGGCGTCGTCTGGGGGGGGGTGGTGGGGCTGTTCGCCTACGCCATCTACCAGAGCGTGCCCCTGGGGCTGGTGATGATGGCCGCCATGATCCTAAACCTGTTGCTCGCAGCGGTAATGGGAGTGACGATCCCCCTCGTCCGCTATCGGCTCGGGGCCGACCCGGCCGCGGGTTCCAGCGTGATGATCACCGCCATCACCGACAGCGGCGGGTTCTTCATTTTCCTGGGACTGGCGACCCTCTTCCTCACCTGAGGCCTGCATGGGGAATTTCGACCTGGCGGTGATCGGCTCGGGGCCCGGGGGCTACCGGGCCGCGGTGCTGGCCGCCCTGCGGGGGCTCACCGTCGCCATCGTGGAGAAGGGGCAGTGGGGCGGCACCTGCCTCAATCGGGGCTGCGTGCCCAAGAAGGCCTGGCATCACACGGCGATGCTGATGGCGGAAAGCGCCCGGTTCGCGGACCGAGGCGTGGAAGGCCGGCTGCGGGCGGATCTCGCCGGGGCCTGGCAGCACCAGCGCCGCGTGGTGGCGGAGGTGCGGGAGAGCTACGTAAATTACATGAAGCGCCTGGGCATCCGGGCGTTCACGGGAGAAGCCCGCCTGCGGGATGCCCACACCGTGGCGGTAGGCGGCGAAGCGTTCACCGCGGACCACCTGATCCTCGCCACGGGCTCCGTGCCCTTCGTTCCCAACACCTTGCCCAGAACCGAAGGCCGCATCCTCACCACCGACGACCTGTTCGATTTCCCGCCGCCGCCAGGGCGGCGGGTGGCGGTAGTGGGAAGCGGTGTGGTGGGCACCGAGATGGCCTTCATCCTCGCCATGCTGGGCTGCGAAGTCCTGTGGCTCACCCATGCCGAGCCCCTCTCCCGCGCCGGCTTCAGCAGGCCGGCCTTGAAGCTGCTGCGGGAGCGCCTCGTTGGTTTCGGCGTCGCCCCCCGCACCCGCTCCCGGGTGCGGGGGGCCCGGATCACGGCGGAAGGCGTGGTGCTCATCCTTCCCGACGGGTCCGAGGAGCGGGTCGACTGGGTGCTCCTCGGCAGCGGGCGTATTCCTTGCACCGCCGGGCTGGGGCTTGAGACGCTGGGCGTGAAGACCGACGCTGCCGGGTTCGTGGTGGTGGATGAGGCCCAGCGCACGAGCGTTCCCCATATCTTCGCCATCGGCGACGTGGCCAACCCCGCCATGACCTCCAACCACGCCCTGGCGGAGGCCAGCGTGGCGGTGGCCAATATCCTGGCGCCCGACTCCCGGCGGCGGGACGCGGAGGCGGTGCCGACGCTCGTCTACTCGGCCCTGGAATTGGGACGGGTGGGACTCAACGAGGACGAGGCGGAGGCCCGGGACCTGGAGCCGGCGGTGGGCTTCGCCGCCTTTGAGGCGAATCCCGCGGCCCTGGCCCAGGACGCGCCGGAGGGTTTCGTTCGGCTCGTGGCGGACGCGGATGGCGGGACGCTCCTCGGCGCGGAGGTGGTGGGGCGCCAGGCGGACGAGCTCATTCATGTGATCGCCCGGGAGCTGCGCAATCCCCGCGCCCTTGCGAGCCTCGCCCGGGCCTTCTACAACCATCCCACCCGGGCCGAGGAGTTCCTGAACGCGGTGGAGACCCTGGCCGCCAAGTGGGCCCTGCAGGGGCCGGTCTTCGGCGACGG
>NZ_JBRBEM010000016.1:0-103372 GCF_052805615.1 Pelomicrobium sp. P1 | reverse complement strand
CGTGACAGAACTCCTCGGCATGAGCCCAAGCTTCAGGGTCCTTCAAAGCCGCTGCTCAAAAGCGCACCCCACGACCCCTCTAACCCGTGCCCACACCGATCGGCTGTTCGATTGTTAAAGAGCAATGCCGCGAATGCGGCGAAGGGCGGCATTATACAGGGCGGCGCATCGGGGTCAAGGAATTTCACCGCCCGCGAGTGCGGACGGTGGCTCGCCAATGGAGGGAAACGGCTTCCAGACGTTACGCCAGAGGGCTCAGACCAGCACCACGCGGGCGAACCTGCGTTTGCCCACCTGCGCGACCACGGTCTCGCCCCGGTGAAGGCGAAGCTGGGCGTCGGTCACCCGCGTCCCGTTCAGCTTCACGCCGCCCTGGCCGATCATGCGCAGCGCCTCCGAGGTGCTGGCCGTCAGCCCCGCCCGCTTGAGCAGTTGGGCGATGGGTAGCCCTTCGCCACCCGCTTCCAGGCTGACTTCGGGCATGGTCTCGGGCAGAGCCCCATACCGGAACCGGGCCTCGAACTCGGCCTGGGCCCGCGCCGCGGCCTCCGTACCGTGGAAGCGCGCCACGATCTCCCGGGCAAATTCCGCCTTGACGTCCCGGGGATTGCGGCCCTGGGCGACCTCCTCCTTCCAGCGCCGGACGGTCTCCAGCGGCTGGAACGACAGCAGCTCGATGTAGCGCCACATCAGCTCGTCGGAGACGGACATGAGCTTGCCAAAGATCTCCTGGGGCGGCTCGTTGATGCCCACGTAGTTGCCCAGGGACTTGGACATCTTGTTGACCCCGTCCAGGCCCTCCAGCAGGGGCATGGTGAGGATCACCTGGGGCTCCTGGCCGAAGTGCTTTTGCAGCTCGCGCCCCATGAGCAGGTTGAACTTCTGGTCGGTCCCGCCCAGCTCCACGTCGGCCTTGAGCGCCACCGAGTCGTAACCCTGCACCAGAGGGTAGAGAAACTCGTGGATGGCGATCGGCTGGTTGCTGCGGTAACGCTTGGCGAAATCGTCCCGCTCCAGCATCCGGGCCACCGTGTAGGTGGCGGCCAGGCGGATCATGTCGGCGGCGGTGAGCCGGTCCATCCAGGTGGAGTTGAAGACCACCTCTGTCTGCTCGGGCTTGAGGATCTTGAACACCTGCTCGGCGTAAGTCCGGGCGTTCGCCTCGACCTCCTGTCGCGTAAGGGGGGGGCGGGTCGCGTTCTTGCCCGAGGGATCGCCGATCATCCCGGTGAAATCGCCGATCAGGAACAACGCCGTGTGGCCCAGATCCTGGAACTGCCTCAGCTTGTTGAGCAGCACGGTGTGGCCGAGGTGCAGATCCGGGGCGGTCGGATCGAAACCGGCCTTGACCCGCAGCGGCCCCCCCCGGGCGAGCTTGCGGGCGAGCTCGTCCTGGGAGATCAGCTCTTCGCAACCGCGGCGGATCTGGGCCAAAGCCCGCTCGATCCCTAGAGAATCGCTCAAGTCCGTTTCCTTATTTCAAACAATAAAATAAATTGATTTTTTAAAAAAGTTTCTTAGAATCTGATTTTGGGGCGGGCGACAAAGCCGCTGCCCGCCATGTTCCCATCGGGAGACGGCGCGCGGGCTCGGTGCTAAAGTTGCATTTTTTTACAAACCCAGCCGGTCAGTGAGGGAGGCATGATCGAGCATGAGATTCTAACCGAAGACCGCACCCGGGCCGTCCGGCGCTCTCGCCGCTGGATGATGGTCCTCTTCGCCATTCCCCTCTTCGGCATGGTGGCCGCTTTCGGCATCGCCCCCGGAACCCAGGTCGAGACCGTCCCCCAGCGCAGCGTGGTGGAAGAGTTCGACCTGCTCCTCGCCACGGAAGAGCGGGAACCCGCGCTGGCCTTCTGGCAGGAAGAGGTGATCCAGAAAGGCGACACGGTGGGAGCCCTCTTGTCCCGCCTGGGCGTGGACAACGGGGATACGGTCGCTTTTCTCCAGAGTGTGCGCGGCAGCCCCGCCCTGCGCCGCCTGGTCCCCGGCAAAACGGTGAAGGCCCAGGTGAGCGAGGACGGCCGGCTGCTGGCGTTCCGGTATCTGGACGGGTCCAACGAGGAGTTCGCCGTGGACCGCTCCGACGAGGGCTTTTCCGTGCGCACCGCCGCCCCGCCGATCGAGCAGCGGGTCGTGCTCAAGGCGGGCACCATCGAGAGCAGCCTGTTCGGGGCGACCGACGCGGCCGGCATTCCCGACGCCATCGCCATCCAGATGGCGGAAATCTTCGCCTCCGAGATCGACTTCCACCGCGACATTCGCAAGGGCGACCGGTTCATCGTCCTCTACGAGGAGGAGCTTTATGACGGGGCGCCGATCCGCTCGGGACGCATCCTGGCCGCGGAGTTCGTGAACGACGGCAAGACCCACCGGGCCATCCACTTCGCCACCCCCGAGGGCAGCGGTTACTACACCCCGGAAGGCAAGAGCCTGAAAAAGGCGTTTTTGCGCTCCCCCCTCCCCTTCTCCCGGATCACCTCCGGGTTCACCCAGGCCCGTTTCCATCCCATCTTCAAGGAGTGGCGGGCGCACCGAGGGGTCGATTACGGCGCCCCCACCGGCACGCCCGTGCGCGCCACGGGCAGCGGGCGGGTCGCGTTCGCCGGCAAGCAAGGGGGTTACGGCAACATCGTCATCCTCCAGCACGCCGGAGGCTACAGCACCGCCTACGCCCATCTGTCGGGCTTCGCCCGGGGCATCCGTCCCGGCGCCCGGGTGGAACAGGGTCAGACCATCGGCTACGTGGGCATGACCGGCTGGGCCACGGGTCCCCACCTGCACTATGAATTCCGGGTGAACGGGGTGCAGCGGGATCCCCTCCGAGTGGTCATGCCGGAGGCCCCGCCCATCGGCGCTCGGCACCGGGCTGCGTTCAAAGCCGCTGCGGCGAGCCTCACCGCCCGGATGGACCTGATGCGCAGCGTGATGCTGGCCCGCGCCGAATAGTCCTGCTAGGCCCCAGGGGCTGACCGCCCCTGGGGCCCGCGAGCTCCTCTCCCATGCCTTCCGCCGCCTCGAGCGCCGTCGAGCGATACGCGGGCCTCATGTCCGGAACCAGCCTGGACGGGGTTGACGGAGCGGTGGTGGAATTCCAGGGCGACCGCGGACGGCTGGTGGCCACCGCCCACACCCCCTACCCGGACGCCCTGCGCGCAGAGCTCATGGGCCTCGCCCAGCCCGGGGACAACGAGCTGGAGCGCTCCGCCCTCGCCGCCCAAGAAATCTCCCGGCTCTACGCCGCAACCCTGAAGAGGCTGCTGGAGACCGCTCCGGGGAAACCCGCCGTGCGGGCGGCAGGCTGCCATGGGCAAACGGTGCGCCACCGGCCCGAGTCCCGCTTCAGCCTCCAGCTTCTTGAGCCCGCCCTGGTGGCCGAGCTGGCCGGCGTGCCGGTGGTGGCCGACTTTCGCAGCCGGGACCTGGCGGCGGGGGGCCAGGGGGCGCCCCTGGTGCCCGCCTTCCACCGGGCCCAGTTCGGCCTTAAGGGCCGCACCCGCGCCGTGGTCAATATCGGCGGCATCGCCAACGTGAGCGTGCTCCGCTCTGACGGCACCGTGCTCGGCTTCGACACGGGCCCCGGCAACGTCCTGCTGGACGCCTGGTGCCACCGGCACAGGGGGCAGCGGTTCGACGCCGGCGGCGCCTGGGCGAGCTCCGGCCGGCCGATCCCCGCCTTGCTCGAGACCTTGCTGGAAGATCCCTACTTCCGGGCGGCGCCGCCCAAGAGCACCGGCCGGGAACGCTTCCACGAGGCGTGGCTGAACCGCCACCTGCGGGGAGGCGAGCGCCCGGAGGACGTGCAAGCCACGCTCCTTCGGCTCACCGCCGAAAGCGTGGCGGCGGCCATCGAGGCCGCCTGCCCCGACGCCGACGAGGTGTACCTCTGCGGCGGGGGGGCCCGCAACGGCGCCCTGGTGGCGGCTTTGAGGGAGCGGCTCGGCCCTCGCCGGGTCGAGCTGACCGACGTCCTGGGAATCGCGGTGGAATGGGTGGAAGCCGCGGCCTTCGCCTGGCTTGCCCGCGCCACCCTCCTGGGTCTTCCGGGAAACGTGCCGGAGGCGACCGGCGCCGCAGGACCCCGGGTCCTGGGAGCGATCTACCCGGCCTGATCCGGGTGGGCTGGAGAGGCGGCGGGAGAGCTCCCGCCGCCAGGAGACGGCCTCCCGGGACTTACACCGAGAACGAGGAGCCGCAGCCGCAGGTGGTGACCGCGTTCGGGTTCTTGATGACGAACTGCGCCCCCTCGATGCTTTCCTGGTAGTCGATCTCGGCGCCCACCAGGTACTGGAAGCTCATGGGATCGATCAGCAAGGTGACGCCATTCTTTTCCATCACGGTGTCGTCCTCGTTGATCGATTCGTCGAAGGTGAACCCGTACTGGAACCCGGAGCAGCCGCCGCCGCTCACGAATACCCGCAGCTTCAGCTCGGGATTGCCTTCTTCGTCGATCAACTGCCTCACCTTGTTCGCCGCGCTGTCGGTGAAGATCAGCGGAGTCTCGGTCACTGCGTTCATGTTCCGCTCCTGGAAAAACCCGTTTGCTTTCATTATGAAGCCGACGTCGACCCGGGTCAATCGCTGGTGGCGGGCTTGAGGGTCACCACGTTTTCCTTCTCCGCCGCGGCCTGGTCGTGCACGAGCTGCCCGTCCACCAACGCGCCCACCTGGATCTCGATGCGGGCGTAGTGCACATCTCCCCGGACCCGGGATTTGCTTTGGAGTTCCAGGTATTCGGAAGCGTGGACGGGTCCCACCACCGTGCCGTTGATCACTGCGTGGGACACCCGGATCTCCCCCTCGATGGTGGCGTTTTCGCTCAGCACCAGGGTGCACGCGGACTCGCCCGAGGCGATCACGCTGCCCCGCACGTGCCCGTCGACCCGCAGCCCGCCGTTGAAGACGATGTTGCCGTCGATGCGGGTTCCCGCGCCGATGAGACAATCGATGCGATTGTGCGGCTTGGTCGGCTTGTTGAAGAACATCCCGGTTCCTCCCCTTACGAAAGAGCGGTGGTTTCGGTGACGAGAGCCTCCCGCCGTCCCTCGCCGTACACCTGGACCTGCAGGCTTTCCACGGCCGTCCCCGGCGGCACCTTGAATCGCCCCTCCACGCGCTGAAACACCCGGAAGCTCACGTTGAAGGCAGCGGGATCCGGGGCGTCCGGCCCGGGAAGGGGAATGACCGCCTGCCGCCCGCCCTGCACCACCCGCACCGCGAACTGGAGCCGGCCGCGAAACGGCTTGCCCTGGCCCGGCGGCTGTACCAGCAGGAGACTGTAGCGGTATTCGTCCGGGACGATGTCCCGCTCCAGAACGAAGCGGTGCACCGCGAGCTGCCGCCCCGGACCGACGCCGGAGGTGAGGCTCTCGAAGAACGCCAGATCCTCCTTGAGCTGGGCGTTCTCCTGGATCAGGGTCTTGACCTGGCGCGCCAGATCCTCCTGGGCCGCCCGCTCCACCTGCAGCTCGCCTTCGGCCCGGGCGGTGCGCAACCGCAGCTCCTCGTTCTCCCGGGTGAGCCGCTCGCTCAGGCTCCGCAGCCGCGCCAGCTCGCCCGCCGCCTCCGCCGCGCTGAAGCCCGCCACCTCCCGCCCGGTCTCGAACAACCGCCAAGCGAGGAACCCCAAGGCCACCGTGAGGAGCACGATGCTCAAGGTTCTCCAGTACCACGGGACCTGGGGGCGGATCGCCACTTGCGGCGCAGCGATGCCGAAGCGCCTGCGCAGATCCTTGAGCGCCATCAGGGGAACAAGGGCGCGTGGGTGAGCCCCAAGCCTTCCGGCAGCCCGAACATGAGGTTCATGTTCTGGACGGCCTGTCCGGCGGCCCCCTTCACCAGGTTGTCGATGACCGACAGGATCACCAGGGTGTCGCCCCCCTGGGGCCGGTGCACGGCGATCCGGCACAGGTTCGCGCCGCGCACGGAGCGGGTGTCGGGATGGCTGCCGGGGGGCAGCACGTCGACGAAGACCTCGCGGGCGTAACGCTCCTCGAACAGGGCCTGGGCGTCCGTTTCCCGGGTGAGCCGGGCGTAGAGGGTGGCGTGGATCCCCCGCACCATGGGGGTCAGGTGGGGCACGAAGGTAAGCCCCACCGGCCGACCCGCCGCCCGCGTGAGCCCCTGGACGATCTCCGGGTGATGGCGGTGGCCCGGTACCCCGTAGGCTTTGAAGTTGTCGGAGGCTTCCGAGAAGAGCAGGGGCAGTTCCGCCTTGCGCCCGGCCCCGCTCACCCCCGATTTGGCGTCGGCCACCAGGTGCGCCAGGTCCACGACCCCCGCCTCCACCAGGGGCAGGAATCCGAGCTGGACCGCCGTGGGATAGCAGCCCGGGTTGGCCACCAGCCGCGCCGAGCGGATGCGCTCCCGGTTCACTTCCGGCAGGCCGTAGACCGCCTCGGAAACGAGCGCGGGACTCGCATGGCCCATGCCGTACCACTTCTCCCAGGCGGCCACGTCCGCCAGACGGAAATCCGCCGAGAGGTCGATCACCCGCGCCCCCGCCCGGAGAAGCGCCGGGGCCTGTTCCATGGCGACACCGTTGGGGGTGGCGAAGAACACCACGTCGCATTCCGCCAGGGGCGCCGCCTCCGGGGCGGAAAATTTGAGCTGCACCTGCCGGCGCAGGCTGGGAAACAGCTCCGCCACCGCCATGCCCGCTTCCTTGCGGGAGGTGATGGCGTGCAGCCGGACCTCGGGGTGCTCCGCCAGGATCCGGAGCAGCTCCACCCCCGTGTAACCCGTGCCGCCGACGATGCCGACCTTGATCATGAGTCCCGCTTCCACCGCCTGGGCGGCTCCACCGATCGGTGCCGCCCGAAAAGAAAAAGGGGTGAACCCCGGCCGGCGGGGCCACCCCCAATGTCCCTCGTTGGTATCGTTCTTACCGCTTGGAGAACTGCTTGCGCCGCCGCGCCTTGTGCAGGCCCACCTTTTTCCGTTCTACTTCCCGCGCGTCCCGGGTGACCAGCCCCGCCTTGCGCAGCACGGGTTTCAGGGCTGCGTCGTAGTCGATCAGGGCGCGGGTGATGCCGTGGCGCACCGCGCCGGCCTGGCCCGATTCGCCGCCTCCATGGACGTTGATGCGAATATCGAACCGCGCTTCGTTGTTTGTCAAGACCAGAGGTTGCCGCGCGATCATGCGGCCCGTCTCGCGGGAGAAAAACTCGTCGATGGGTTTGCCGTTGACCCGGATCTCGCCCCGGCCGGGCTTCATGAACACCCGGGCCACCGCGCTCTTGCGACGGCCGGTGCCGTAGTAAAACTCGCCTATCATCGGCGCTCCTCAGATGTCCAACTGCTTCGGTTGCTGGGCGGCGTGGGGATGCTCGGGACCCGCGTACACCTTGAGCTTGCGAAACATGGCGTAGCCGAGGGGACCCTTGGGCAGCATGCCCTTGACCGCCTTTTCGACTACCCGCGCCGGAAAGCGCGCCTGCAGCTTGCGCAGGCTGGTGCTGTAGAGCCCGCCGGGGTAACCGCTGTGCCGGTAGTAGATCTTCTGATCCAATTTTTTGCCCGTCACGCGGATCTTGTCCGCGTTGATCACCACGATGTAGTCGCCGGCATCCACGTGGGGGGCGTAGATGGGCTTGTGCTTTCCCCGGAGCCGGCGCGCGATCTCGCTGGCGAGGCGCCCAAGCACCTTGTCCGTGGCGTCCACCACGAACCAGTCGCGCTTCACGTCCTGGGGCTTGGTCGAATAGGTTTTCATCGGACGATTCGATCGGAGGAAAGGCGCGAATTTTAGGTTAGTTTTCCTTTAAGTGTCAAACCACAAGCGCACCCGCCCGGGCGGGGAAATGGGGCGATGGAGGGAATGCGGGTGAACCGGGAGGACGCCCCATCCGGTCACCGTTGAGGCCAATGAATATCACGTGAAACTAATATTTTATAACTCTAATATTGCGTTGCCATAAAAGGCGATTATGCCGCCGGAAATGGAAAGAGATTCAATCTCGACTACCCAAAAGGAGAAAAAAAAGGCGCAACCTGATGGGGTTGCGCCGAGTTCCACCTTAGGAGGAGGATGGAGGAGACAACCATTGAATACCCATGACGAGCATTCAATGTAAGCGCATTATGCCTGAAATGAGCCGCCAATGCAAGTATTTTTTTGCATCGCGTCACAGAGGCCGCGAAAAATATTTAACAAATTGATTTTAAATCATTAACATGACGAGCGGGCCCATGGTCAAGCTTTTAGGAGGGTTCCTTCTCCCGCCCGCCTCCCTTCTGCTTGCCCTGTTAGCAGGCTGGGCCCTGCTCAAGCGGCGCCCGGGAGCGGCAAAAGCCTTTCTGGCCACCGGGATCCTCGGCCTGTGGATCGCCTCCACCCCGGCGGTGGCCTACCGTGCCTTGGGGCTTCTGGAGCCCCCTCCCCTCGCGGGAGATCCCCAGCGCGTCCAGGCCCAGGCCATCGTCGTACTGGGCGGAGGCACCCTGTTCGCCTCCCCCGAATACGCCGAGGACACGGTCGGTTCCTGGACCCTGGAGCGGCTGCGCTACGCGGCGCGGCTCGCCCGCGCGAGCGGCCTTCCGATCCTAGTCACCGGGGGAAATCCCCGCGGCCGCCCCCGCAGCGAGGCGGCCGCCATGAAGGAAGCGCTGGAAGAGGACTTCGGCGTCCCGGTGCGCTGGGCCGAGGAAGGCGCGCGCAACACCCTGGAGAACGCGCTGCGGTCGAAGGAAATCCTCGCTCCCGCGGGGATCACGCGCATCCTGCTGGTGACCCATGCGGCCCACACGCCGCGGGCGGCGATGGCCTTCCAGCAGGCGGGCTTCGAAGCGATCCCGGCCCCCACGGGATACGCGGCCCGGCTCGCCGGCGACGTGTTCGATTGGCTGCCCCGCGCCGACGCGCTCCTTGCCACCCGCAGCTTCCTGCACGAAGCCCTGGGCTATGGCTGGTATCGACTACAATGGGCGCTTCGTTAAAGTAGAAAAGCCCTTCGTAGAGGCGCCGGAAAAGGAGAGGAAATCTCCTCTTCGCGCGCATATGGCGCCTTTTGCGTTTAAGGAATAATTCTTTCTCTGTGTCCCTGCGCCTCTGCGGCGAACGGCCGGAAACCATACGGCGGAAAGGAGCGGACGTGAAGGCGAGGATCAAATGGGTCGAAGAGGCGAGCTTCCTCGGCCAGAGCGAGAGCGGTCATGCCATCCTCATGGACGGGCCGCCCGAGGCGGGCGGCCGAAACTTGGGGCCGCGCCCCATGGAGACCGTGCTCATGGGCACGGGGGCGTGCACCGCCTTCGACGTGGTGCACATCCTGAAAAAAGCCCGCCAGAGCGTCACCGACTGCGTGGTGGAGATCGACGCCGAGCGGGCGGCCCAGGATCCCAAGGTATTCACCCGCATCCACTTCCACTTCGTGGTGAAAGGCAAGGGCCTCAAGCCCGAGCAGGTGGAGCGGGCGATCAAGCTCTCGGCGGAGAAATATTGTTCGGCCTCCATCATGCTAGGCAAAACGGCATCGATCACCCATGACTTCGAGGTGCTGGAGACCTAGTCCCTTGGAGGCCTCTTGCGTCCGCTCCCGCTCCCACCGCTGCGCGGCTTCCGTGTCGCGGCCGCCCTCCCTCATGCTAGGCAAAACGGCGTCGATCACCCATGACTTCGAGGTACTGGAAGCGTAGGGTGCATTGAGCGAAGCGAAATGCACCGCCCTTGGGTGTAGCACCGGCACCGGACCTCGAAGCGCCGAAGCGGTGCGCCCAGGCGCACCCTACCGGCATGTAGGGTGCGTTGAGCCACGCGAAACGCACCGGCAGCAGCACCGGCGGCAGGTCCCGAAGCGCCGAAGCGGTGCGCCAAGGCGCACCGCTTCTACAACCCAAATCCGTAGGGTGCGTTGAGCCATGCGAAACGCACCGGCCAACAGAGGGCGGCGCTATTCACCCCCAATGCTGTCCGGAACGCTCGGCGCCACCCCCGCTGCCCAATCGAGCGGATACCGCCCCTCCCTGACGAACCGGTGGAAGCTGGAATAGGGCCACTGCGCGGGGGTCGAGCACAACCGGTGCTTGACCGGGTTGTAATGAATGTAATCGAGGTGTGCCGCGAGATCCCGCTCGTCACGAATGGTGTGTTCCCAGAATCGCCGCTGCCATATAAGCCGCTCGCGCCGCTTGGCGCGGGAGAAAGCCGCCGGCTGCGTTTCATCGCCTCCCGCCCCCCAGCGTCTGGAGACCGCCGACTTGATCATGCGCCAGCGCCCCGAATAATCCGCATCGCCTGGTGGAAGCCGCCAGATGCAATGCAGGTGGTCGGGCAAGAGCACCCATGCCACGATCTGGAAAGGATGACGGGACCGTACCAGGCGGATCGCCTCCCGCAGGGCCTGGCGCATGGGCTCGGTGCAAAGCCAGGGGCGTCGTTCGTACGCGACCACCGTACAGAAAAATGTGGCGCCCGGAGTCCGATTTCGCCGGTAGTTGGGCATGCAGGAACCCCCTTTCTCCTGCTGCAAACGATACGCTGAAGCGCCGAAGCGGTGCGCTAAAGCGCACCCTACAACTCCATTCGCCTCGATCTCCTCTGCGCGCTTGAGCGCGCCAGAGGGCTACACCCAATACGCCGTCGACGTCATCACCCGGGAGGTGACCCGCATGGCGAGCCGCACCGGCGCGGGCAGCTCCGCGCCGCCGTGATAGAGCGCCGTGGAGGCATGGCGCGCCTCGTCGATCTTCATCTGGAGGAGGATCGCCCGGCTCTTCCTGTCCTGCTTGGGCAGCCGCTCCAGGTGTCCGTCCAGGTGGCCTTCCACCTGCCGCTCGGTCTCCGCCAGGAAGCCCAGGTTCCAGCGGTCGCCCAGGAGGCCCGCCACGGCGCCGATGGCCAACGACCCGGCGTACCAGACGGGATTGAGCACGCTCGTGCGCCCGCCGAGTTCCGCGAGCCGCGCCTCGGTCCAGGCGAGATGCTCGGTCTCCTCCTGGGCCGCCTTGCGCAGGGTCGCCTGGATCGCGGGATGGCGCGCCGTCAGGGCCTGGCCCTGGTACAGGGCCTGGGCGCAGATCTCCCCGGCGTGATCCACCCGCAAGAGCCCCACCACCCGCCGGCGCTCGTCGTCGGAAAGGGGCGCCTCGGGAAGATCGCTCCCCGGCCGCTTGCGGGCCGAGGGGGCCGGGGCGAAGAGGGTGCGCAGGGCGTTGTCCAGGGTGATCAGCAGGGGGTCCAGGTTGAACATTTTTCGCGGGTCGCCTCAACGGCGGACGTGTCAATGCGAAGGCGAGGCTCAGGCGGCGCGCTGGAAGCGCGCCTCTGCTGCCTCTACGAGGACTTAAGCAGTCCGTCAGGAAGCCGAGTCGACAACGCCGTCATGTTCGCGTTCCGAATCGTAGTCTGTTTTGGATTTATCGATGCAATCACGGCATTTCACGCCTGTCAAGGATATCGCACCGGGTAGACTTGAGAGCGGTGCGCCAAGGCGCACCCTACGGGCCTCGTAGGGTGCGTTGAGCCACGCGAAACGCACCGGCGGCAGGTCCCGAAGCGCCCCAAGCGGCGCGCCCAGGCGCACCCGACAACTAACCGGGAAAGAAGGCTTTGAGGATAAGGGCGAGCACGCCGCCCAAGAGGAGGCCCAGCATCCACTTGACGACCGTGATGTCCGCTTTGATGGGCGCGAGCTCGATTTGCAAATCCTTCTTGGTCACAAGATCCGCCTCGCCCTGGGCATCCCGGAAAGCGTCGGCCAAGGCTTCGGCCTGTGCCTCGGTCATGCCGGCCTCCTGCAGGCGCCGGATGAACTGTGGGTGTCGAAGGTGATGGTGGCCACGGAAAAAGTCTAGCACGAAACGCCCAAAAACCGGGCGCCTCGGTCGTAGGGTGCGTTGAGCGCAGCCGAAACGCACCGCCAGCGTGCGGGTGCCTGCGGAGCTGTGCTAACCGGGAAAGAGGGCTTTGAGGATAAGGGCGAGCACGCCGCCCAGGAGGAGGCCGAGCATCCACTTGATCAAGGTCATCTCACCCTTGAGCGCCTCGAAGCGCGCTTCCAGCTTCATCTCGAGCGCTCGAAGATCCTGCTTCGTGGCGAGCTCCGCCTCCCCATAGGCTTCACGGAAGGCATCGACGATCGCCTCGGCTTGGGCTTCGGAAACGCCCGCTTGCTGCAGGCGCCGGATGAACTTGTGGGTGTCGAAGGAAATGCTGGCCATGCCAGAAGTCTAACATGAAACCCGTCAGAGGCCGGGCGCCTCGGTCGTAGGGTGCGTTGAGTGAAGCGAAACGCACCAAATCCTAGCACAAGAAAACGCCCGGGGCTTTGGGCGTCGGGCCGAGCGAAACGCACCGGCATACGGAATCAGGGGCCTTGGAGCGGTGCGCTAAAGCGCACCCGACGGCGCTCAAGCGGTGCGTCGTGCGCGGGCGCGCCAGTAACCCGGGCGGCGTTTACCGTGGGCGACGGCGAGCACTTCCACCTCATCACCACGCAGCCGGTAGATCAAGCTGTAGGGAAAGCGAGGAAAAACGTAGCGCCGGGTGCAAGCGGCATACCGAGGCCACCTGGTCGGTGCCGTGGAAATCGCCACCACCGCGTGTTGGAGTTCTTTGCGAGACCCCTCCGCAGCGGCCTCGCTGCGTTCGGCGTACCATTCGAACGCTGCCAGGACCTCTTCGGCAGCGGCCGGGTAGAACCTAACGCCCGCCGGCACGCCTGTCGCCGAAGAGCTTCGCCCGGAGCGCTTCCCAGGAGACGGCCTGAACGGCTCCGCCGTCGAGCTCAGCCATGCGGCGCTCGATTTCAGCGAGCCAGGCCTCTTCTACGCTCTCCTCCGATCCGGGCTCCAGGCTTTCGATCAACAGGCCCGTCAGTGCCGCCCGTTCCTCGGGGTCGAGCCCCATCGCTTCCTCGTACAGTTTTTGTACCGTGGTTCCCATGGGCTCACCGCTCCTGCGACCCTTACGATGTCAACACAAGATAAGGCCAAGCCCGCCCAGCATGCAAGTCAGCCGTAGGCTACGAGACGTGGGGTGCTTTGGGCGTAGGCGAAACTCACCGGTCACGGGACAAAAGACCTCCGAGGCGGTGCGCTAAAGCGCACCCTACAGGCGTCGTAGGGTGCGTTGAGCCGCAGGCGAAACGCACCAATGCCCGGTGGAAGCGCCCGGACGGTGCGCTCGAGGGCACCCGAGAGCGACCGCCCCGGATCATTCCAGCGCAATTCCTTCGCAAGCCGCAATGTCCCGAATGTCGGCCGCGAGTTGTGGGAGATGCCGTTCGACGATATTCCAGACGAGGTGGATATCGACGCCCAGATACTGGTGGGCCAGCACGTTGCGGGATGCGGCGATTTGCGCCCACGGTGTCCCCGGATACCGGGCTTTGAGGTCATCGATGCCCATGTCCCTGACCGCCTGACCGATGACCTCCAGGTTTCGGATGACCGCGTCCTGGGTCTTCTTGTCGGCCAAAAAAGCTTCTTTCCCATCGCGGACGTATTCTTCGATCCGGCGAATGCAGTCGTGAATGTGCCGGATGTAGACGGAGCGGTCCTTGCTCAAAGGGGTTGAGCCTCGGTCAGGATGCGGTCCTTCAAATAGGGGCTGAGGGCATTGGGGGTCAGCACATCGGTCCTGCGGCGGAGAAGCTGCTCCAGATCCTGCTGGAGGGCCACCAGATCGTACAAGGTGCGGCCTTCCTCCATGTCCACCAGTAAATCAACATCGCTCGACGTCTCTTCCGATCCGCGTACGGCGGAGCCGAAGACCCGCACGTTGTGCGCGCCGTGGCGTGCCGCGATCTCGAGGATTTCCTGCCTGCGCTGCCTCAGCTGTTCCAATAACCCCATCGGCTCACCGTTACCGCCTGTTCGAGCGTTAACCCGGCCATCAACCCCTGCCTCTTCTCGGCGCCCAATAGCCTAGCACAAAGATAAAATCGGGCGCTGCGCCAAGGCGCACCCTACAACCCAAATCGTAGGGTGCGTTGAGCCGCAGGCGAAACGCACCGGACAGCGGAGCACCGCCCCCGTAGGGTGCGTTGAGCCGCAGGCGAAACGCACCGGACAGCGGAGCGAAAACCTCCAGAGCGGTGCGCCCAGGCGCACCCGACAAAAAAAACCGGGCGCCCGAAGGCGCCCGGCGAAAGCCCGCTTTAAGCGCGGTGGCGGCTCGTGGCCGCCCGCGCGCTTTAGAAGCTGTGGCGGACGTGGAGCGCGAAGGCGTCCGGATCCCGTCCAGCCGCAGCCGCGCCACTGCCAATACCAGCAGGGTTCACAAAGAAGTCGTACCCGGCGTTGGTGTCGTTCTTGATCTTGGTGTAGTAGGCGTAGGCCACGGTGCGCTTGGAGAAGTGGTAGCCCACCCCCACGGTGTAGTGATCGGCGCCGCTGTCGCCGATCCCGCAACCTGGCATGCCACCCACGAAGGTGGTGGTAGGCGTGCCGCCCGCGCAGGAGCCGTCCACATCGTCGGCGTGGAACCATTGGGCGCGCAGGTCGAAATTACCCATGCGGTGGGAGCCCACGATGCCCCAGGCGTCCCGCTCGGCCTTAGAGCCGGCGGCCACCACGTTTTCGTACTCCAGGCTTTCCCACACGGCGCCAACGAAGGTGTTGCCCTGGTTGAAGGTGTAGCGCACGCCCACTTTCCACCCGGTGTCGTCTCCCTTGGAACCACCGGTGGTGCGCTGCTCGTTGTGCTTCGCATAGGCGGCGTCGATGCCCAGGCCCATCCACTCGTAGCTGGCGCCGATGGCCCAGCGGTCTTGATTCTGAGCGTTGGTTTTACCCTCGTCGGGGGCATAGGACACCTTGAACGAGAAGCCGGCGAACTTGGGCGACCAGTACTGGACGATGTTCGACTGCCGGTTGCTGAAGCCCGCTGACGTGCCGCCGACGCCGTTATTGTTGCCGATCAGGGCCTCGATGTCGGGCATGCCGGTGGCGTAGAAGCGGTCGTAGCCGATGGTGGCGAGCTTGTACGGCTCATCCCAGCGGCCCAAGAACACATTACCCCAGTTGCCGGAGAGACCCACGGCGCTGTTGCGGCCCGCCCAGGCGCCGCTGGTGGAGCCGTCGGGACGGACGTCGTTTTCCACTTGGAACCAGGCCTTCAAGCCCCCGCCCAGGTCCTCCTGGCCCTTGAAGCCGATGTTGGACGAGTTGCTGTTCACCCGGGTGCGGCGGGCGTCCGTGGGATTGTCGTTGTCCACGGACTCCAAGCTCATGTTGAGGGTGCCGTAGATGGTCACGTTGTCGGCGGCCGTGGCGGCCAGGGGGGCGGCCAGGGCGCCGGCGACGGCCAGCGCGATCAACTTCTTGTTCATGCGGTTTTCTCCTCTGAAGAATCGCTGCTCTAAATAAGGATGGTTCGCGAACGTTCCTTATTTCCTCGACTTCCCTCCCCAAGGTCGAGAAGTCGAGGGTATTGTGGCAAGGGGGCGGCCCGGGAAACAAGAAAAAACCGCCTAAACGCCCCCCCCGGACCCCCCATTTGTTGCGCGGACGCAACACCTCCCGGCGGCTGCCGGGGAGCCCGTCCGCCCAAGGACTTAGGGAAAAATATTGCAACGGCGCCTCAAGGCGCTTGACAAATCCGCCGGCAAAAACGCAACAGGGGCGGCGGGAAGGGTTAGAAAATACGATATATCAAAGGCTTATGCCGATGCGGCGCGCCCAGGCGCATCCGACGGGCATCGTAGGGTGCGTTGAGCGAAGCGAAACGCACCGCCCCCGTAGCACCGGGCGGCAGGTCCCGAAAACGCCGGAGCGGTTGCGCCCATGGCGCACCCGGGCGGGGGCTCGAGCGGCGGCAAGCCCCGAAGCGCCCCAAGCGGTGCGCTAAAGCGCACCCTACAACCCCGAACAGGCATCGTAGGGTGCGTTGAGCGCAGCCGAAACGCACCGCCCCCGTCGCTTGGTCAACAGGCAAACGCCCGCTCGAGGGATCGCCGCACCGCCCTCCGGTCGACCTGGGCCAGGGCGCCCAGCTTGCGGACGACAAAGCGATGGTCCAGCGTGAACAGCTTCATGCGCACCACGGAGGGCGCGGGCAAGCCGGCGCGGGCGAGATCGGCAAGGCGCACATCCAGCGGCCAGGGGGGGTTCTTTGCGCTCGTGATCATGGCCATGACGCTGTGCCCCACCGGATCGTTGAAGGCCTCCCGGTCGGACAGCACAAGGGCCGGGCGCCGCTTTTGCCGGGCCGAATCGGTGAACGGGAAGGGCACCGCCACTACGTCAAACCTTTCATAGGCCACGATAGGCCTCCTCGTCGTTTTCCGACGCCCATTCGCTCAACGTCCCGACGACGGCTTTGGCGTATTCCACGTCGAGGGGTGACACCCGACGCAGGACGACCTTTTGGCCTTCCACCTCGAAGGCCACCCTGTCGCCTTTCTCGATACCCAGCCGCTTGCGCACCTCGGCAGGGATGGTTGCCTGGTATTTGCTCGTGACTTTCGACGCCAGCATGATGACCGCCTCCATGCGTATTGCAGTATTACTGTATGGCGGCACGAGCGGGGCGTCAAGGGACCCGGGGGGCGGGAAGCGTCGTAGGGGGCGTTGAGCCACGCGAAACGCACCGCCCCCGTAGGGTGCGTTGAGCGACGCGAAACGCACCGGGCGGCAGGACCCGAAACGCCGGAGCGGTTGCGCCCAAGGCGCACCCGGCGGGGGCTCGAGCGGCGGCAAGCCCCGAAGCGCCCCAAGCGGTGCGCTAAAGCGCACCCTACAACCCCGAACAGGCATCGTAGGGTGCGTTGAGCGACGCGAAACGCACCGCCCCCGTAGGGTGCGTTGAGCGACGCGAAACGCACCGGGCGGCAGGACCCGAAACGCCGGAGCGGTTGCGCCCAAGGCGCACCCGGCGGGGGCTCGAGCGGCGGCAAGCCCCGAAGCGCCCCAAGCGGTGCGCTAAAGCGCACCCTACAACCTGGAGAAAGGCTGCGGCGAGGCGCGACCGACCAGGCTACCCCATCCCCTCCCTAACCCGTCCACGGCCCGGCCTGCAGGCCGGACCGGCTCCGCGGGCGAGAGAGCTGTGCTCTGCGAAACCCCCGCTCCGCCCCCTTGAAGGGGAGGGAACCCATCCCCTCCCTAACCCTCCCCTTGAAGGGGAGGGGACCCTACCCCAGCCCGTCCACGGTCTGGCATGCCCCTGTCATCCTGCCCCTTCAAGGGGGAGGCCGGGAGGGGGATGGGTGGGCGCGGGCAATTTTTGAGACAGGTGCTCAGAGGGTATACGGCACCAGGACGAAGTCCCACCGGCCGGGAGGGAAGTCCTTCACGTTCCGCGTCGCCAGGCGCAGCTCGTGGTGCTGGGCGAGCGCCACTTGAAACGCGTCGGGCAGCTTCCAGCGGTGCCGGCGGCGTAACTCGGCGGCCCGGTCCGCGATGGGCTGATCGATGGCCAGGGTCGGAAAACAGTCGAGCAGGCGCTTCGCCAGGGCGGCCGCTCGGGTCCCGAAACCGGCCAGCACTTCGGCCCGGGTGATGACCGAGATGGCCGCGCTGCCCCCGCTTTGGGCCAGGTAGCGGGTGGCGGCATCGATCCCGTTGAAGTGATCGATCAGAATCACCGAGTCCAAGAGGACCGTCACCGGCGCCTGTCCCATTCCCGCCGCAGACGGCGCTGATAAACGAGGCCATCATCGCCTTTCCACATCCCCCGGGTCTTCTCCAAGAGTCGTTCCATGCGGGGCGCGGACTCGCACCGCTCGCGCAATTGGCGAACGGCTTGTCGGACGATCTCGGTCATGGGAACGCCTTCTTGCCGGGCTTTGCGGTCCAACCAGGCCTTGTCTTCCGGATCGAGACTCACGACCGTTCGGATCATTCTTTCACCGCGATATCGACTTTTAAGAAATGATATCGTCAATTCGCCGGGAGGCCAATGCAGACAGCGGCGGCCCGGCGGAATTCGAAACGCGCCCCGATCGTCCCGTCCGCGCCGGGCCCGGCAGGCCCGCCGGGTATAATCCGCCCATGGAATGGGACGTGGCGGTGGTGGGCGGCGGGTTCGTGGGGCGGGCCCTCGCCCGGGCGCTTCGGGGCAGCGGGCTCGCGGTGGCGTTGATCGACGCGGAGGCCCGGGCACGAACCGCAGGGGGCGTCGAGGGAGGCGAGACGCGCCGGAACGACACCGGAGAGCGGTGCGCTGAAGCGCACCCGACAAGCCCGATCGACGCGGCAGCGCCGGGGCGAACCGTCGAGGAACTCGAGGGGCGCGAGACGGTCCGAAATGGCGCCCCCGCGCCCCCCGGGGTCCTTCCCGGCTGGGACCCCCGCGTCTACGCCGTGAGCCCCGGGAGCCGGGCGTTCCTCGCCGAGCTGGAGGCGTGGGCCCGGCTCGATCCCGCCCGCGTCGCGACCGTGGAGCGCATGGAGGTCTACGGCGACGACGCCCGCTCCCGGATCGTGTTCAGCGCCTACGAGCTGGGGCGGCCGGCGCTGGCCTATATCGTGGAGCACCGGGCGCTCCAGGCGGCCCTCGAGTCCGCCCTGGCGGGGCAGGCGAATCTCGCGTGGCGGCGGACGCCCCCGCCCGCGGGCCTGGCCTGGGGCCTCGAGGGCATTGCCCTCTCCCTGGAAGGGGGCGAGACCCTGGAGGCTCGGCTGGTGGTAGGGGCGGACGGGGCGAACTCCTGGGTGCGGCGCCAAGCGGGAATCGAGGCGACGGAGAAGCCCTACGGCCAGCAGGCGGTGGTGGCCCATTTCCGCTGCGAGCGCCCCCACCATAACACCGCCTTCCAGTGGTTCCGGGAGGACGGGGTGCTGGCGCTGCTGCCCCTGCCGGGGGAGTGCGTCTCTATGGTCTGGTCCACCTGGGACGCGCACGCGGCGGCGCTCCTCAACCTGGACGATTCCGCACTGGCCGCCCAAGTGGAGGAGGCCTCCCGGGGCGTGGTGGGGGGGCTCGCCGTGATCTCGCCGCCGGCGGCCTTTCCCCTGCGGCTCGTGAAGGTTAAGCGGCTCGCGGCGCCCCGGGTGGCCCTCGCGGGGGACGCCGCCCACACGATCCATCCCCTGGCCGGGCAAGGGGTTAACCTGGGCTTCCAGGACGCGCGGGTGCTGGCAGAGGTCCTCAGGAACCGGGGGCCGGTGACCGACTGCGGCGACTACTTTCTGCTGCGCCGCTACGAGCGGGCCCGCCGGGAGGAGGTGGCCCTGATGCAGCTCGCCACCGACGGGCTCGCGCGCCTCTTCAGCGCCCGGGCCTGGGGCGTCGGGTGGCTGCGCAACACGGGGCTGCGGCTGGTGGACGCCCTCACGCCCGTGAAAGCGCGCCTGGCGCAACAGGCGCTGGGCGAGGCGGTCGAATGAGGATAATGTAGGGTGCGTTGAGCCGCGCGAAACGCACCGGCGGGCCGGCAAAGTACCGCCGGATGCGGTGCGCTGAAGCGCACGCTCGACATACCAGACAGAGCGGTGCGCCCAGGCGCACCCTACCGCAACGACGAAAGGGACCGTGCCGTGCTGAAATCCGTCTTGACCGCCGGGATGGCGGCCGTACTCGCGGTGCTGCCTTCCGCCTTCGCCCGCGCCGACGCCGAGGCGGCGAAGAAGGCGCTGGAGGCGCGCTTGCAGGGGGAGCGCATCGAAAGCGTGAAACCCACCCCGTTCGCCGGCCTCTACGAGGTGATCGTGGCGAGCCCCCGGGGCAGCCTAGTGATGTACACCGACGAAAAGGCCCAGTTCCTGTTCGCCGGCGGGGCGCTTCTGGACGTGCGCAGCGCCCCCTACAAGGACCTTACCCGGGAGACGGTGAGCCGGCTCAACGCCGCCCTGATCAACGGGTCGCTCAAGCTCGCGGTGAAGCGGGTGAAGGGCAACGGCCAGCGCACCCTCATCACCTTCGAGGACCCCAATTGCCCCTATTGCAAGGCGCTGCAGAAGGAACTGGTGCAGCTTACCGACGTCACCATTTATACCTTCCTGTGGCCGTTCCTCTCCGAGAGTTCCCTCACCAAATCCCAGGCCGTCTGGTGCGCCAAGGACCGGGGCAAGGCGTTCGAGGATCTGATGCTGCGGGACCAGGTGCCTCCCGCCGACAAGGCGGGCTGCGAATACCGGGCGGAGCCCGTGCACGACATGGCCCGGCGTCTGGGCCTGCAGGGCACCCCCGCCATCTTCCTCGCCGACGGCACCGAGTACACGGGCCCCCGCACCGCGCAAGCCCTGGATCAGGCCCTCAAGGAGGCGAAGACCGCGGGCGGAGGGGGGCGATGAGGCAAAGCCGCCCGCCCCGTCCCGCCGCCCCGCCGGCCCGGCCCGGCTCTTCCGCCTGAGGCCGCGCCATGTGGGTGGTGCTGCTGGAGACCGCCCTCGCCCTCGGGCTGGTCGTGTTCATCGTGTGGTGGACGATGCCGCGCAAGGGGCGGCGCGACGAGGGACCGGACCGGGAGGGGTAGAAACCCGCGCCCGCCTCAATGGAGCATGCGGGGCGCGCTCAGGGTGAACTCGGGGATGGGCGCTTCGAAGGTCACCCCGTCCTCGGCCCGCATGTGGTAGCGGCCGGTCATGGTGCCCACGGGGGTGGCGATGGCGGTGCCGCTCGTGTATTCGAAGCTCTCCCCGGGGCGCAGCACCGGCTGCTCGCCCACCACCCCCAGGCCCCGCACTTCCTGCACCCGGTTGTCCGCGTCGGTGATGATCCAGTGGCGGCTCATGAGCTGGGCGGCGACCGTGCCGGTGTTGGTGAGGGTGATGGTGTAGGCGAACACGTAGCGGTTTTCCGCCTCGTCCGACTGGTCGGGCAGGTAGGTGGTGCGCGCCTTCACGTCGATCCGGTAAATTTTGCGTTCGCTCATAGGGTACCCTCGCCGAGGCCAGGCTTGCATTGCACACCAAAGGCGCGGCGGGCACAAGCGCCGCAGCATAACGGCGGCTTTTCCCGGCAATCAGCGCCCGTTATGCAGCCGGGGAGGCAATCCCGCTAAAATCCGGGCTTTATCGCCTGCGGAGGGTCCATGCCCACGTACCGGATCGCCCCCAGCATCCTTTCGGCCAACTTCGCGCGCCTGGGCGAGGAGGTGACCTCGGTCATCGCCGCCGGAGCCGACCTGATCCACTTCGATGTGATGGACAACCATTACGTGCCCAACCTCACCATCGGGCCGCTGGTGTGCGAGGCGATCCGGCCCCTCACCGAAGCGCCCATCGACGTGCACCTGATGGTGAAGCCCGTGGACCGGATCGTGCCGGACTTCGCCAAGGCGGGCGCCAACATCATCTCCTTCCACCCCGAGGCCTCGGAGCACGTGGACCGCACCATCGGCCTGATCCACGACTGCGGCTGCAAGGCGGGGCTGGTGTTCAACCCGGCGACACCGCTCCATTACCTGGACTGGACCCTGGGGAAGCTGGACCTGGTGCTCATCATGTCGGTCAACCCGGGCTTCGGCGGGCAGAAGTTCATCCCCACGGCCCTCGAGAAGCTTCGGGAGGTGCGCCGGCGGATCGACGCGAGCGGGCGCGACATCTGGCTGGAGGTGGACGGGGGCGTGAAGGTGGACAACATCGCGGAGATCGCCCGGGCCGGGGCGGACACCTTCGTCGCCGGCTCCGCGATCTACGGGACCAAAGACTACAAGGCGACCATCGCAGCGATGCGGGCGGAGCTGGAAAAAGCCCGAGGCCGAAACACGTGAATTCCCGCTTCCCCATCCCCGTGGGCGCGGTCGTTCTGGATCTCGACGGGACCCTGCTCGACACCGTCGATGACCTGGCGGTGGCGGCAAACGCCATGCTCCAGGAGCTGGGTTTCGAACCGTTGCCGGAGCACGTCATTCGCACCCACATCGGCAAGGGCCTCCAGAACCTGGTCACCCGTTGCCTGGCGGAGGTGACCGGCGCTGAGCCGACTGCGGCGCAGGTCGAGCGGGCATTGGCTGTCTTCGAGCCCCATTACCGGGCGAACCTGTGCGTGCGCACCCGTCCCTACCCCGGCGTGGTGGAGGGGCTCGAAGCGCTGCGCCAAGCGGGTTTCCCGCTTGGCTGCGTGACCAACAAGGCGGAACGCTTCACCCGGCCGCTGCTCACGCAGACGGGGCTTGCCCGCTATTTCGACCTGGTGCTGGGGGGCGACACCCTGCCGCGCAAGAAGCCGGATCCGATGCCCCTCCTCTACGCGGCACGGCACTTCGGCGTCGCCCCGGGCGAGCTCCTGCTGGTGGGCGACTCCCCCAACGACACCCGGGCGGCCCGGGCGGCCGGCTGCCCGGTGGTGTGCGTGCCCTACGGCTACAACGAGGGGACCGAGGTGCAGGACCTCGATTGCGATGCTATAGTAGCGGGCGTGGACGAGGTGCCCCGGCTGGTGCGCAAGGCCCGCCCCGCCGCCGGGCGCCCCCAGTAGGAATTTTTCCGCCAAGTTCAGCCGTGAGCTCCAAGAGGATTGAAATCGAACGGTTCGCGCTCCGCCGCTGGCGCCCTTGGCGCCCGTGACGCGTATCCAGGCGCTTCGCCCTGCCGTTTCCGGTTTCAAACCCTTTTGTGGAGACTTCCGTGACTGAACAGGAATTCGACGATCTGGCCGCGCGCGGCTACAACCGCGTGCCCGTGGTCCTCGAGACCCTGGCCGATCTGGACACGCCCCTCTCCCTCTATCTCAAGCTCGCCGGCGAGCCCTACTCCTACCTGCTGGAGTCGGTGATCGGGGGCGAGCGCTTCGGCCGCTATTCCATCATCGGGCTGCCCGCGGAGCTGCGCATCGAGGTGAAGGGCCACCGCGTCGGCCTGGTCCGGCGGGGGCTTGCCGTGGAAGAGCACGAAACCCCCGATCCCCTGGGCTTTCTCCAAGCGTATCTTGCCCGCTTCCGCGCCGCGCCGCTGGCGGCGGGCCCCCGCTTCTGCGGCGGGCTCGTGGGCTACTTCGGCTACGACACGGTGCGCTACATCGAGCCGCGGCTAGCCCGCACCGACAAGCCGGACGCCCTCGGCACGCCGGACATCCTGCTGCTCCTCTCCGAGGAGCTGGCGGTCATCGACAACCTGCTGGGGAAGCTCTACCTGGTGGTGTACGCCGATCCCCGGGAGCCGGGCGCCTACGCCCGGGCGCGCCGGCGCCTCGCCGAGCTGCTCGCGCGCCTGCGCCAGCCGGTGGCGATCCCAGCGAGCGACCCCTGCCCCTCCGGACCCACGGCTTGCGAGTTCGCGCAGGATGCCTTCATCGAGGCGGTAGAGCGGGCCAAGCGCTACATCTTCGAGGGCGACATCATGCAGGTGGTGCTCTCCCAGCGCATGCGCCAGCCGTTCCATGCCTCCCCCCTCGCCCTGTACCGGGCGCTCAGGGGATTGAATCCTTCGCCCTACATGTTCTACTTCGATCTCGACAGCTTCCACGTGGTGGGGGCCTCCCCGGAGATCCTGGTGCGGCTGGAGGGCGAGACGGTGACGGTGCGGCCCATCGCCGGCACCCGCCCCCGGGGGAAGACGCCGGACGAGGACGCCCGGCTCGCGGCGGAGCTCCTCGCCGACCCCAAGGAGCGCGCCGAGCACGTGATGCTCATGGATCTGGGCCGCAACGACGTGGGACGGGTGGCCCAGACGGGAACCGTGCGGGTCACCGAGAACATGGTGATCGAGCGCTACTCCCACGTCATGCACATCGTGTCCAACGTGGAAGGGCGGCTGCGCCCGGCGCTCGGGGCGCTGGACGTGCTCAAGGCCACCTTCCCGGCGGGCACGGTGAGCGGCGCCCCTAAAGTGCGGGCCATGGAGATCATCGACGAGCTGGAGCCCTCCAAGCGCGGCGTCTACGCGGGCGCCGTGGGCTACCTGGGGTTCAACGGGGACATGGACCTCGCCATCGCCATCCGCACCGCGCTGGTCAAGGACGGGGCGCTCTACGTGCAGGCGGGCGCCGGAATCGTCGCCGACTCGGTGCCGCGCAACGAATGGATCGAGACGCAAAATAAGGCGCGAGCGATCCTGCGGGCGTCCGAGCTGGCCCACGCGGGGTTGGATACAAGGTGGTGAAAATCATGCTGCTGATGATCGACAATTACGACTCCTTCACCTACAACCTGGTGCAGTACCTGGGCGAGCTGGGGCAGGAGGTGAAGGTCGCCCGCAACGACGAGATCACGCTGGAGGAGATCGAGGCCCTCGATCCCCAGTACATCGTCATCAGCCCGGGGCCTTGCACGCCCAACGAGGCCGGGGTGTCGGTGCCGCTGATCCAGCGCTTCGCGGGCCGGATCCCTATCCTGGGGGTCTGCCTGGGGCACCAGGCGATCGGGCAGGCCTTCGGCGGCCGCATCGTGCACGCCCGAGCGCTCATGCACGGCAAGACCTCCCGCATCCGCCATGCGGGAGAAGGCGTGTTTCGCGGGCTGCCGGACGGGTTCGAAGCGACCCGCTACCACTCCCTGGTGATCGAGCGCTCGAGCCTGCCCGACTGCCTCGCGGTGACGGCCTGGACCGACGACGGGGAGATCATGGGGGTGCGGCACAAGGCGTTCCGGGTGGAGGGCGTGCAGTTCCATCCGGAGTCCATCCTGACCCAGCACGGGCACGCCCTGCTCGGCAACTTTCTATGGCCGGAAGGGCCGCCGGGGCAAGCCGCCGCCCCGGGACAGGGAAGCGCCGAAGAACGGGTAAGCGCCGAAAGGAGGAAGGCATGACGCCCCAGGAAGCGTTGAACCGCCTGATCGACAACCGGGAGATCTTCTACGACGAGATGCTCTCGGTCATGCGCCAGATCATGAACGGCGAGATGACGCCGGCCCAGATCGCCGCCATCCTCATGGGCCTGCGGGTCAAGAAGGAAACCATCGGCGAGATCACCGCCGCGGCCCAGGTGATGCGGGAGTTCGCCACCTCGGTGCCGGTGGAGGACAGCGCCCATCTGGTGGACACCTGCGGCACCGGGGGAGACAACGCCCACACGTTCAACGTGTCCACGGCCTCCGCGTTCGTCGCCGCCGCCGCCGGCGCCCGGGTAGCCAAGCACGGTGGGCGGTCGGTGTCCTCCAAAAGCGGCAGCGCCGACGTGCTGGAAGCCCTGGGCGCCTGGGTCCAGCTCACCCCCGAGCAGGTCGCCCGGTGCATCGAACAGGTGGGCATCGGCTTCATGTTCGCCCCCAATTTCCACGCCGCCATGAAGCACGCCGCGCCGGTGCGGCGGGAGCTGGGGGTGCGCACCCTGTTCAACATCCTGGGGCCCCTCACCAATCCGGCGGGCGCCAGGAACCAGCTCCTGGGCGTGTTCCACCCGGACCTGGTGGGCATCCAGGTGCGGGTGCTCCAGCGCCTGGGCAGCCGCCACGTGATGGTGGTGCACGGGCTGGACGGGGTCGACGAGATCTCCATCTGCGCCGAAACCATGGTGGGGGAACTCAAGAACGGCGAGATCTCCGAGTACACCCTGCACCCGGCCCAGTTCGGGATGAAGCTGGGCGAGCCCGCCGCGATCCGGGTGGAGGACGCCGCCCAGGCGAAGGGCATGCTGCTCGGGGTGCTGGACAATGTCCCCGGGCCGGCCCGGGACATGGTGCTGCTCAACGCCGGCGCGACCCTCTACCTGGCCGGCGTCACGAAGACCATGGAACAGGGCATCGAAAAGGCCGCCGCGGCACTGGAGAGCGGCGCGGCGCGGCGCAAGCTGGAAGCCTTCGTCGAGCTAACCAACCGGTTCCGGGCCTGAGCCTGGATATTCGACGAAAGACGATGGCTGACATCCTGGAGCGCATCCTCGCCGCGAAGGCGGAGGAGGTGGCCGCGGCCCGCGCGGCACTGCCCCTGGAGGCGGTCCGGGAACGAGCCCAGACCGCGCCCCCGGCGCGGGACTTTGCCGGCGCCCTACGCGGGCGCATCGCCGCGGGCCGGCCCGCCGTCATCGCCGAGATCAAGAAGGCGAGCCCCAGCAAAGGGGTGCTGCGGGAGCGATTCGACCCGGAAGCGATCGCCCGTAGCTACGCCCGCCACGGGGCGGCGTGCCTGTCGGTGCTCACCGACCGGGCGTTCTTCCAGGGAAGCCCGGATTACCTCCGGGCGGCCCGCGCCGCCTGCGAGCTGCCGGTGCTACGCAAGGACTTCGTGATCGATCCGTACCAGGTGTTCGAAGCGCGGGCCATGGGGGCGGACTGCATCCTGGTGATCGTGGCGGCGTTTCGGCTTGCCGCGGGAGCCCGCCAGCCCTCTTCCTTGTCCCCTCTCCCCACGGGAGAGGGAGATCCACCAGCGGGCGGCGCCACCTGGCCTCCCGTCTCTTGGGAAAGCGAAAGCAGCGACCCCGCCTCCCCCCCGGGGGGAGGGGCTGGGGGAGAGGGCCCTTCCTGCGGGGCCCCCGGCTACGACCTTGCCCGCATGCAAGCGCTCGAGTCCCTCGCCCATTCCCTGGGCATGGCGGTGCTGGCGGAGGTCCACGACGGGGAGGAGCTGGCGGCGGCCCTCACCCTCGCCACGCCCTTGATTGGCATCAACAACCGGAACCTGCGCACTTTCGAAACCCGCCTGGAGACCACCCTCGGACTCCTCGACCGGGTTCCGCCCGCCCGGATCGTGGTGACCGAAAGCGGAATCCTGACTCCCGGGGACGTGGCCCGCCTGCGCGCCCGGGGGGTTCACGCCTTCCTGGTAGGAGAAGCGTTCATGCGGGCGGAAGACCCGGGCGCCGAGCTCGCCCGGCTGTTCGCCTAAGCGAGCTTGAGCGCCCGCACGCAGGCCTTCTCCTCCTGCACGGTCTTGTCGAGGAGCTTGGTGAGGGCGTAGACCGCGTCGATGTGGGGCGAGGGAGTGTCGGTCATGCGCCCAAGCTCCACCACCGCCCCCACCAGGGCGTCCACCTCCAGGGGCCGGCCGGCTTCCAGGTCCTGGAGCATGGAGGTCTTGTGCTTGCCCACCTTCTCGGCGCCGGCGATGCGCTTCTCCAGGGGCACGCGGAAGTGGATGTTGAGCTTATGGGCGATGGCCTGGGCCTCGGTCATCATCTTCGCCGCCAGGTCCCGGGTGAGGGGGTACTGGCAGATGTCCACCAGGGTGGAATGGGTGAGGGCGCTGATGGGGTTGAAGGTGAGGTTGCCCCACAGCTTGAGCCAGATCTCGGAGCGGATGTCGGGCAGGATGGGGGACTTGAAGCCGGCCCGGGTGAAGGTCTCGGACACGCGCCTCGCCCGCTCGGTCTCGGAGCCGTCCAGCTCGCCGATGGGGAAGCGGTCTCCCTCGATGTGCCGGATCACCCCCGGCGCGGCGATCTCGCTGGCAGGATAGACGACGCAACCCAGGATCCGCTCCGCCTCGATGTTCTTCACGCACACCCCGCCCGGGTCCACCGACTCCACGATGCGCCCCTCCAGGGGGCCGCCGTGGCGCTGGAAGTACCAGAAGGGGATGCCGTTCTGGGTCGGCACGACGATGGTCTGGGGCCCGAACATGGCCCGTAGGTCCGACGCCACCGGAGGAAGCTGGTGGGCCTTCATGCCCAGGATCACCAGATCCTGGACGCCCGCCTCGGCCATGGCGCTGGTCGCCTTAACGTTCTTCGCCACGTGCTCGGTGCCATCGTGCATGACGAGCTTGAGGCCGTTTTTCTTGATCGCCTCCAGATGGGCGCCCCGGGCGATGAGGGTCACGTCCTCGCCCGCCAGCGCCAACTTGACGCCCAAATAGCCGCCGATGGCGCCCGCACCCACAACGCAAATCTTCATTGCATCCCCCGTCTTGGCTGTTGTTTCAGGAAATTCCAGATGGCCGGATGGACATCATGCCAGGGCCCGCTGACCCGCTCCCGCCGGGAAGTCCCCGGAGGCCGTCTTCTACCCTTAAGCCCTGGAGCGCAGTGGAGTGTGGTGGAGCAGGCCGCGCCGGAAATTGACCGCGGTCAATTTTTCATATCAGCAAAAATAGATAATCCTTATGGAATGCATCATGCAAGTTTATCATCGCCCTCGGTGCCCGCCCTGCCGTCCGGACCTTCCTTGACAGCCCTCGAGGGCGGCTGGCATAGTTTCGCCCCTCCGTGGCGAATTAGCTCAGTGGTTAGAGCAGCGGAATCATAATCCGTTGGTCCGGGGTTCGAATCCCTGATTCGCCACCAGCGCTTCCGATTCCAGGTCTTTCCAGATCCCGCCCACCCTTCCGCCCGACCGTCTGCCCTCTCTGTCGGTCCCGCAACCGTCTGGGAGGGTTCCCGAGCGACCGGTCCGCCGCCGATTGCGAGCAGGCCCGCCAGCGTGCTATCGTAAGCCCATGCGGTTAGGTTCTATCCTCTTGTTTATCCTGTTTTTTTCCGTGAGCGGAGGCGCCTCCGCGCAGCGCATATTGCCCGCGGAGGCTGCCCTGGGCAAAGTGGACGCCTTCGAATATCCCCACGCCAAGATCGCCGGCAAGACCTATCGCCTCGCCCCGGGCGCCAGGATCTTCGATTCCTGGAATCGTGTCGTGATGCCCCCGGCCCTTCCGCAGGACGCCCGGGTGCTGTACCTGGTGGACGGCAACGGGGATTTGTCCCGTGTGTGGCTGCTCACTCCCGAGGAGCTCGCCCGGGAGGAGCTCAAGCGGCGCCGGTAACGCTTCGATTCCCGTGGGCGGCAAGGTTTACATCAAGACGTTCGGCTGCCAGATGAACGAGTACGATTCGGCCAAGATGGCCGACGTGCTTCGGGCGGCGGAAGGGTTGCAGCCGACCGACGATCCGGCGGAGGCCGACCTCATCCTTTTCAACACCTGCTCGGTGCGGGAGAAGGCCCAGGAGAAGGTGTTCTCCGACCTGGGCACCGTCAAGCACCTGAAGCGCCACCGGCCGGGGATGCTGATCGGGGTGGGGGGCTGCGTGGCGAGCCAGGAGGGGGAGCGCATCATCGCCCGGGCCCCCTACGTGGACCTGGTGTTCGGCCCCCAGACCCTGCACCGGCTGCCCCAGCTCATCCGGGCCCGCCGGGAAACCGGCCGGCCCCAGGTGGACGTGTCGTTTCCGGAGGTGGAGAAGTTCGACGCCCTGCCGCCCCCGGGCGTCAAGGGGGCGAGCGCCTTCGTCTCCATCATGGAGGGCTGCAGCAAGTACTGCAGTTTCTGCGTGGTGCCCTACACCCGGGGGGACGAGGTCTCCCGCCCCTTCGAGGACGTGCTGGCGGAGGTGGCGTCCCTGGTGGACCAGGGGGTGCGGGAAGTGACCCTCCTCGGCCAGAACGTGAACGCCTACCGGGGCGCCATGAGCGACGGGGAAACGGCGGACCTGGCTCTGCTGTTGCGCTACTTGGCGGAGCTTCCCGGCTTGGAGCGCATCCGTTTCACCACGTCCCACCCGCGGGAGTTCACCCAGCGGCTGATCGACGCTTTCGCCCAGATCCCGAAGCTGGCGGGCCACGTGCACCTGCCCGTGCAGTCGGGCTCGGACCGGGTGTTGGCCGCCATGAAGCGGGGCTACACGGTGCTCGAGTACAAGTCCATCCTCCGGCGCCTGCGCGCCGCGCGGCCGGGCATCTCCATTTCGTCGGATTTCATCGTAGGCTTTCCCACCGAGACGGAGGCCGACTTCGAGGCGACGCTGCGGCTCGTGGAAGAAGCGGGCTTCGACGCCAGCTTCAGCTTCGTCTACAGCCCGCGGCCGGGAACCCCCGCGGCGGAGCTGCCGGACCCGACCCCGCAGGCGGTGAAGCTCGAGCGCCTGGCCCGGCTGCAGGCGCTGATCGATGCCCAGGCCCAAGCCTTGAGCCGCGCCATGGTGGGCACCGAGCAGCGCGTCTTGGTGGAGGGACCCTCCAAGAAGGATCCGACGGAACTCCAGGGCCGCACGGAAAACAACCGGGTGGTGAACTTCCCGGGCCATCCGCGCCTGATCGGCCGGTTCGTCCACGTGAGCATCACGGCCGCCCTGCCCCATTCCCTCCGAGGCAGGCTTGCCTCACTACCGAATTGAAGTCCGCCGTCCTCGAACTGTCCTTCACCCCGCCCGACAACCAGCGCCTGGCCAACCTGTGCGGCGCCCTGGACGAGAACCTGCGCCAGATCGAGGTGGCCCTGGACGTGACCATCGCCCGGCGCGGCGAGCATTTCAAACTGAGCGGCGCGCCGGAGCGGGCCGATCTGGCGGCCCGGGCGCTGCGCACTTTTTACGACCAGGCCCAGCATCATTTGAGTGCGGAAGACATCCAGTTGGGGCTGGTGGAGGTGATGAGCCCGGCCCCCGGGACGGCGCGGCCGCTGGAGTCGCCACCCCTAGTGACCCGGCGCGCCGACCTGCACGGCCGCACGCCCCGCCAGGTGCAATACCTGCGCCAAATCCAGGAGCACGACATCACCTTCTCCATCGGTCCGGCAGGCACGGGCAAGACCTACCTCGCGGTGGCGAGCGCCGTGGACGCCCTGGAGCGGGACCGGGTCAAGCGCATCGTGCTCACCCGGCCGGCGGTGGAGGCGGGCGAGCGGCTGGGCTTCCTGCCCGGGGATCTCGCCCAGAAGGTGGATCCCTACCTGCGGCCCCTGTACGACGCCCTGTACGAGCTGATGGGGTTCGACCGGGTGGCAAAGCTGTTCGAGCGGGGGGCGATTGAGATCGCGCCCCTCGCCTACATGCGGGGTCGCACCCTCAACCACTCCTTCATCATCCTGGACGAGGCCCAGAACACGACGCCCGAGCAGATGAAGATGTTCCTCACCCGCATCGGCTTCGCCACCAAGGCGGTGATCACCGGCGACGTGACCCAGATCGACCTCGCCCGGGGACAGAAAAGCGGGCTGGTGGAAGCCCAGGAGGTGCTCGCCGGCGTGCGCGGCATCGCCTTCACCGTGTTCCAGGCCGAGGACGTGGTGCGCCATCCCCTGGTGCAGCGCATCGTCCAGGCCTACGACGAGTATGCCAAGCGGCAGTAGGCGCCCGGCGCCGTTCTCCCTCTCGGTCCAATACGCCACCGCTCGACCAGGGGTGCCCAGCCGCAGCCAGTTCCGCCGCTGGGTCGGCCGCACGCTCCAGCGGCCCGCGGCCATCGTGATCCGCGTGGCGGACGAGCCCGAGGCCCGGGCGCTCAACCAGCGCTTCCGCGGCAAGGACTACGCCACCAACGTCCTCACCTTCCCCTACCCAGAGTTCAAGCCTCTACGCGGCGACATCGTGCTGTGCGCGCCCGTAGTGGAGCGGGAAGCGCGGGAGGCGGGCAAGCCAGTCCTGGCCCATTACGCCCACCTCACGGTCCACGGCGTGCTGCACCTGCAGGGCCACGACCATCAGGGCGAGGACGAAGCGACCAGGATGGAACTCCTGGAGTCCCGGATCATGCGGGCGCTCGGCTACGCCGACCCTTACGGGCCGGAAGCGCCCAGACGCAAGGCACGAACAGCCCATGGAGAAATAGATGGAAGAAGTCGATAAGCCCGGCTGGCTCGAGCGCTTGTCGGCGCTCATCATGCGCGAGCCTGAGGACCGGGAGAGCCTCGTGCAATTGCTCCATTCGGCCTACCGGCGCAACCTCCTGGACGCCGACGCCTTGAGCATGATCGAGGGAGTGATCCAGGTCTCGGAGATGCCCGTGCGCGAGATCATGATCCCGCGCTCCCAGATGCAGATGATCGACATCGAGTCGACGCCGGAGGAGATGACCGCCTTCGCCATCGAAACCGCCCATTCCCGCTTTCCGGTCTACGACGGCCACAAGGACAACGTGATCGGCATCCTGCTCGCCAAGGATCTGCTGCGCTTCTACGCCGGCGAGGAGTCCAGCGTGCGCGCCATGCTGCGCCCGGCGGTGTTCATCCCCGAGTCGAAGCGGCTCAACGTGCTGCTCAAGGACTTCCGCAGCAACCGCAACCACATGGCCATCGTGGTGGACGAGTACGGGGGCGTGGCGGGGCTGGTGACCATCGAGGACGTGCTGGAGCAGATCGTCGGCGAGATCGAGGACGAGTACGACTACGAGGAGGCCGGCGACAACATCATCCGCGACAAGGACGGACGCTATCGCGTCAAGGCCACCACGGAGATCCAGGACTTCAACGCCGCCCTGGGCACCCGGTTCAGCGACGAGGAGTACGACACCGTGGGCGGGCTGGTGCTGTCCCTGTTCGGACGCCTGCCCCGGCGGGGCGAGTCGGTGAGCGCCGACGGGGTCAAGTTCCAGGTCCTGCGCGCCGACAGCCGCCGGCTGCACACCCTGCTGGTCGAGCGGCTCCAGGACGAGGCATGACGGCGGCGCACCGGTCGCTTCCCCGCTTCCGCTCCGCCTCCCGCGCCCGCAGCCTGTGGACGCTGGCCGGCGCCTTCGCCCTGGGGGCGGTGGCGGTCGCCGGCTACGCCCCGTTCCACGCCTTCTTCCTCGCGCCCCTGGCGCTCGCCCTGCTGTTCGCCCTGTGGGGCGTGCTGCCGCGCCCGGGAGCCGCCGCGGCCGCCGGGTTCGCCTTCGGGCTGGGGCTCTTCGGCGTGGGCGTGAGCTGGATCTGGGTGAGTCTGCACGTCTTCGGCGGCATGCCGGCGCCGCTCGCCGCCCTCGCCACCCTGCTCTTCTGCGCGCTGCTCGCCCTCTTTCCCGCCCTGGTGGGCTGGCTGCAGGCCATGGTACCTGTCCCGCCGCTCCGGCGCACGGCGCTTCTCATCCCGGGCCTGTGGGTGACCGTCGAATGGCTGCGGGGCTGGCTCTTCACCGGCTTTCCCTGGCTGGCGGTGGGCTACTCCCAGATTCCCGAAAGCCCTCTGGCCGGCTACGCGCCGGCGGCGGGGATTTACGGCGTCGGGCTCGCCGTGGCGGTCACCGCCGGGCTCGCCGCGGCGGTGCTGCTCGCCGCCGCCCGGCGGCTTCGCTTCTCCCCCGGGCTGCCGCTCGCCGTGGCGGCGGGTGCCGGCCTGTGGCTCGCCGGCCAGGCGCTGAAAAGCGTGACCTTCACCTGGCCGGTCACGGAACCAGTGAAAGTGACCCTGGTCCAGGGCAACGTGCCCCAGGAGCTCAAGTGGCGGGAGGAGCGGGTGGCGGCCACCCTGCGCCAGTACCTGGCGGCGGTGCAAAGGGCGTCCGGTACCCTGGTGATCCTGCCCGAGACGGCGCTGCCCCTGTTCTATCACCAGGTGCCGGAAGCCTACTGGACCGAGCTCACCGCCTCCGTGGCGAGCCGGGGCGGCGACCTGCTGGTGGGCATGCCGGAGAAGCCCGATCCCGACAGCGAGGTCTATTACAACAGCGTGGTGACCCGGGGCAGCTCCCCTCCCCAGGCTTACCGCAAGTCCCATCTGGTCCCCTTCGGCGAGTTCATCCCCCCGGGCTTCGGCTGGGCGATGAAAGCCCTCAGCATCCCGCTCACCGATTTCTCCCGGGGCGATCCGTGGCAGCGGCCGCTCCAGGTGGCCGGCCAACAGGTGGCGGTCAACATCTGCTATGAAGACGCGTTCGGGGAGGAAATCATCCGCCAGCTTCCCGGGGCGACGCTCCTTGCCAACGTGAGCAACGACGCCTGGTTCGGGGATTCCTTCGCCCTCTGGCAGCATCTGCAGATGTCCCAGGCCCGGGCCCTGGAGACCGGCCGCTACATGCTGCGGGCCACCAACACAGGCGTAACCGCAGTGATCGATCCCAAAGGGCAGGTGCTAGCGCAGGCGCCGGTGCACGAGGAAGCCCTGGTAGAAGCCGAAGTCCGGGGCTACGGGGGCGAGACCCCCTACGTGCGCTGGGGCAACGCGCCCGCCCTCCTTCTCGCCCTGGCCGCCTGCGCCGCGGCGTTGCTCTCCCAGCCGCGCCAACGGGAACCGTTCTGACATAAAAAACCGCCGGACCGCGTAAAATAACGATTTTTTTGCGGCTTTCATGCTCACCTTTCAGCAGGTCATTCTCAAGCTCCAGGAATACTGGGACCGGCAGGGCTGCGTGCTGCTGCAGCCCTACGACATGGAGGTGGGCGCGGGCACATCCCACACCGCCACTTTCCTGCGGGCCCTGGGACCGGAGCCCTGGAACGCGGCCTACGTCCAGCCGTCCCGGCGGCCCAAGGACGGCCGCTACGGCGAGAATCCCAACCGCCTGCAGCACTACTACCAGTACCAGGTGGTGCTGAAGCCTTCGCCGCTCCACATCCAGGACTTGTACCTGGACTCCCTGGCCTACCTGGGCATCGATCCCCGCAGGAACGATGTGCGCTTCGTCGAGGACAACTGGGAAAACCCCACCCTGGGCGCCTGGGGACTGGGCTGGGAGGTGTGGCTGAACGGCATGGAGGTGACCCAGTTCACCTATTTCCAGGAGGTGGGCAGCCTCCCGTGCCGCCCGGTCACCGGGGAGATCACCTACGGGCTGGAGCGGCTCGCCATGTATCTCCAGGGCAAGGAGAGCGTGTTCGACCTGGTGTGGACCGATGGGGTCACCTACGGCGACGTCTATCACCAGAACGAGGTGGAGCAGTCCCGGTACAACTTCGAGCAATCCAACGTGCCCTGGCTCTTCTCCCAGTTCGACGGCTTCGAGGCGGAGGCCAAGCGCCTCATCGAGGCGGGGCTACCCCTGCCCGCCTACGAGATGGTCCTCAAATGCTCCCACACGTTCAACCTCCTGGACGCCCGGGGCGCCATCTCGGTCACCGAGCGCGCCGCCTACATCGCCCGCATCCGCACCCTCGCGCGCCTGGTGGCCCAGGCCTATTACGCCTCCCGGGAGGCGCTGGGCTTCCCGATGCTGAACCAGGCCAAGGCGGCGTGAGCCATGACCGAGACCCTGCTGGTCGAGATCCTCACCGAGGAGCTGCCGCCGAAGGCACTGCGGGCGCTGGGGGAGGCCTTCACCGAGGGGCTCGCCCGGCGGCTCGGGGAGCTGGATCTGCTGGAGCCCGACAGCCGGGCCATCGGCTACGCCACGCCGCGCCGGCTGGCGGTGGCGATCTCCCGGGTGCGGGAGAAGGCACCCGACAAGGCGGTAGAGGTGAAGGGCCCTTATGTCGCCACCGCCCTGGACTCCACGGGCCGGCCCACCCAGGCCCTCCTGGGGTTCTGCCGCAAGCACGGGGTCGAGCCGGAGGCGCTCGCCCGCGCCACGGACGCCAAGGGCGAGCACTTCGTCTGCCGCAAGAGCGAAAGCGGCAGCACGCTCGCCGCGGTGCTGGCTACCGCGGTGGAGGAGACGGCCGCCCGGCTGCCGGTGCCGAAGATGATGCGCTGGGGCGCGGGCGAGGAAGAGTTCGTGCGTCCGGTGCACGGGGTCATCCTGCTCCACGGCGAGCAGGCTATCCAGGGCACGGTCCTGGGGGTGGCGAGCGGGCGCGCCACCCGCGGCCACCGGTTCCTGGGCGAAGGCCGGCTGGAGATTCCCCACGCCGAGGCCTACGCCGAGCGGCTCGCCGCCCGGGGCTGCGTCATCGCCTCCTTCGACGAGCGCAGAGGCCGCATCGAGGCCTTGCTCATGGAGGCGGCGGGTCCGCTCAGGCCGGACATGGACGAGGCCCTGCTCGACGAGGTCACCGCCCTGGTGGAGTATCCCGCGGTCTACGCGGGAAGCTTCGATCCGGCCTTCCTCGCCGTGCCCCAGGAATGCCTGATCCTGTCCATGAAGCAGCACCAAAAGTACTTCCCGCTGCTCGACCCGGGGACGGGGAGACTGCAGCCCCGCTTCCTCATCGTCTCCAACCTGCGGGTGGACGACCCCCGGGAAATCATTCACGGCAACGAGCGGGTGCTGCGGGCCCGGCTCGCCGACGCCAAGTTTTTCTACGACCAGGACCGCAGAATACGGCTGGAGGCGCGGGTGCCGCGGCTCGCGGAGGTGGTGTACCACAACCGCCTGGGCAGCCAGCTCGAGCGGGTGCTGCGCATCCAGAAGCTCGCCGGAAAGATCGCAGAAGCGCTGCGGGCGGATCGAAGCCTCGCGGAACGGGCCGCCTACCTCTCCAAGGCCGATCTGTTGACCGACATGGTGGGAGAGTTCCCCGAGCTGCAGGGCGTCATGGGCATGCACTACGCCCGCCACGACGGCGAGCCCGAGGCGGTGGCCCGGGCGATCGAGGCCCACTACCACCCGCGCTTCGCCAACGACACCCTGCCCGAGGATCCCGTGGCCATCGCCGTGGCCCTAGCCGACAAGCTGGATGCGCTCATCGGCATCTTCGGCATCGGCCTCGCCCCCAGCGGGGACAAGGACCCCTACGCCCTGCGGCGCCACGCCCTGGGGGTGCTGCGTCTCCTGATCGAGCGCAACCTGCCCATCGATCTGCGGGCGCTCCTCGCCGACGCCCGCGAGGCCTTCGCTCCAGGCATCATCGCAGCCGGCGTGGAGGCGGAGGTGTTCGAGTTCATGCTGGAGCGCCTGCGGCACTACCTGCGGGGCCAGGGCTACGAGGCCGATGAGGTGGAGGCGGTGGTGAGCCAGCGGCCGAGCCGCATCGACCGGGTGATGCCCCGTATCCAAGCGGTGCGGGCGTTCCGCCGCCTGCCGGAAGCGGAGAGCCTGGCCACGGCCAACAAGCGCATCCAGAACATCCTCAAGAAGGCGGACGCCGAGGATTGGGCGCCGGAGGCCTCCCTTCTGCGGGAGCCCGCGGAGAAACAGCTCTACCTAGCCACCCGGGAGCTGGCGCCCCGGGTGGAGGCCCTCATGCAGCGGGGGGACTACACCCAGGCCCTGGCGGCGCTGGCGGGGATCAAGCCCCAAGTGGACACCTTCTTCGACCAGGTGCTAGTGATGGCCGAGGAGCCGTCCATCCGCTCGAACCGCCTCGCCCTGTTGCGGCAACTGGCAGGGGTGATGAACCAGGTGGCGGACATCTCCAAGCTCGCCGCGTGACACAACCGGTTTAAAATACTTCCGCCATCGAGGAGCGCAGGCCTTGCCCGCCACCACCAAACTGGTCATCCTGGACCGCGACGGCGTCATCAACTACGACAGCGTCAACTTCATCAAGTCGCCCGAGGAATGGCGGCCCATTCCCGGCAGCCTAGAGGCCATCGCCCGGCTGAACCGGGCGGGTTACCGAGTCGTGGTGGCGACCAACCAGTCGGGCATCGGGCGGGGGCTCCTGGACATGACCACCCTCAACGCGGTACACGAAAAGATGCACCGGGCGCTGGCCGCGGCCGGCGGCCACATCGATGCGCTCTTCTTCTGCCCCCACACCGCCGAGGCCCGCTGCCCCTGCCGCAAGCCCGCTCCGGGCATGCTGCAGGAGATCGCCCAGCGCTACAACGTGTCCCTGGAGGGGGTGCCGGCCATCGGCGATTCCCTGCGGGACCTGGAAGCGGCCGCGGCCGTGGGCGCCTTGCCGCTCCTGGTGCTCACCGGCAAAGGCGAACGCACCCGCCTGGAAGGAAACCTGCCGCCCCGCACCGCCGTGTTCTCCGATCTCGCGGCGGCAGTGGATGCCTTGGTTTCGTCCTGATGACGGGGCGGGACACACAGCCGGCCAGCGTCGCCCCATGATCTGGCTGCGCTCGGCCCTCTTCGCCGCAGCGCTCGCCATCACCACCCCCGTCTTCTCCCTCATCGCCCTCGCAACGTTTCCCTTCGGCGCCTTCACCCGCTACCGCATCATCACCCGGTGGTCGCGGATCACCATCTTCCTCGCCCGGGTGATTTGCGGCATCCGCTACCGGGTGCTGGGGCGGGAGCGCTTGCCGGCGCGGCCGTCGGTAGTGCTCTCCAAGCACCAGTCGGCGTGGGAAACCCTGGCCTTCCAGGAGATCTTCCCGCCCCAGGTGATCGTGGTGAAGAAAAGCCTGCTCTACATCCCGTTCTTCGGCTGGGGGCTGGCCATGCTTTCCCCCATCGTCGTGGACCGCGCTTCGCCGCGCACGTCGCTCAAGCAGTTGCTGCGCCAGGGCATGGAGCGGCTGGCCGCCGGCTTCTGGGTGATCGTCTATCCGGAGGGAAGGCGGGTCGATCCGGGCGAGCGGGGCCGCTACCAGGTGGGCGGCGCGTGGCTCGCCGTGCACGCCGGCGCGCCGGTGGTCCCGGTGGCGGTGAACGCGGGGCGCCTGTGGGGCCGGCGCGCGTTTCTCAAGCGTCCCGGGCTGGTGACCGTGAGCATCGGCGAGCCCATCGACCCCCGGGGACTCAAACCCGAGGAGGTGCTGCGCCGGGCGGAAGAGTGGATCGAGGCGGAAATGCAGCGCATCGACGCCGCGCCGGAGGAGCGCTGACGTGGCCCGGCAGAGGCAGGCTGCGGACCCATCCCCAGTCGCCCAGCTCCTGGGGGCGGTCGGTCCCTTACCGCTTTCGATCTCGGCTATCATTGCCGCCATGATCCGCGGTCCAGCCATGCGCGCCCTGCTGCCCCTCTTCCTCCTTCTCGCGTTCCTGAACGGTTGCGGCTTCAAGGGTCCGCTCTACCTGCCAGAAGAGAAGAGCGCGCCTGCTTCCCGGGACGCGGCCCCTAGACAAGAATGAGCGCCTTTCATTACCGCGACGGCGTGCTGCACGCCGAAGACATGCCGCTCACCGAAATCGCGGCCCGTTTCGGCACCCCGTGCTTCGTTTATTCCCGCGCCGCCTTTACCGAAGCCTATCGCGCTTTCGACCAGGCCCTGGCGGGGCATCCCCACCTGGTGTGCTACGCGGTCAAGGCCAATTCCAACCTGGCCATCCTGGATCTCCTGGCGCGCCTGGGCAGCGGCTTCGACATCGTCTCCGGCGGGGAGCTCAAGCGTGTGCTGGCGGCGGGCGGCGACGCGCGCCGGGTGGTGTTTTCCGGCGTGGGCAAGACCGAGGCGGAGATGCGGGAGGCGCTCGCCGCCGGGGTGCTGTGCTTCAACGTGGAATCGGAAAGCGAGCTGCAGCGCCTCAACCGGGTCGCGGCGGCGCTCTCCGCGCGGGCGAGCGTGAGCCTGCGGGTGAACCCGGACGTGGATCCGAAGACCCATCCGTACATCGCTACCGGGCTCAAGGAGAACAAGTTCGGCGTCCCCTTCGCCGAAGCCCTGCCTCTGTACCGGGAGGCGCGGCGCCTGCCCCATCTCGCGGTGGCGGGCATCGGCTGCCACATCGGCTCCCAGCTCACCGAGCTGGATCCCTTCGTCGAGGCGGCGCGCAGAGTCCTCGAGCTCGCCGACCGTCTCGCCGCGGAAGGCATGCCCCTCGCCCACGTCGACCTGGGCGGCGGCCTCGGCATCCGCTATCGCGACGAGCGGCCGCCGTCGATCGAGGCGTACGGCCGCGCCCTCGTCGGATTGCTGCGCGGGCGCCGGGAGCGGCTCATCGTCGAGCCTGGCCGCGCCCTGGCGGGCAACGCCGGCGTGCTGGTGACGCGGGTCGAATACTTAAAGCACGGGGAAACGAAGAACTTCGCGGTGGTGGACGCAGCCATGAACGATCTCATGCGCCCTTCCCTCTACGACGCCTATCACGAGGTCCTGCCGGTCGTGCAGGAGGCCGCGCGGGCGAGCGCCGTCTACGACGTGGTCGGACCGGTGTGCGAGAGCGGCGATTTTCTCGCCCGCGATCGCGAGCTTGCCCTGGCGGAGGGCGACCTCCTGGCGATCGGCTCCGCCGGCGCGTACGGCATGAGCATGAGCTCCAACTACAACACGCGCCCGCGCGCGGCGGAGGTGATGGCGGACCGCGACCGGGTACACCTGATCCGCAGCCGCGAAACCGTCGAGCAGTTGATCGCCCTGGAAAGACGCCTGCCGGATTGATCCGCCAAGTGTGGGAAAAATGCAACGCCGCGGCGCGCCTCAAGACGCTTGTCTCGAAGCTCGCTGTTGTGCGTCGCTGCCCGAGACCATAGAATCGACTTACCGAGCCGGAGCGTCGATCGTTTTCGTCCATCATTGAGCGTCATTGGACGCCAGCGGAAGCGGCGCAGCGGGCTCGGAAGTGCGGCGCAGCGCCGCAGCATCCATCCAACTTGGAGCCTGGACCGAAGAAAGGAGCATGGAGATGGCAGTAAGCAGAAAGAAACCAGCGGCGAAGAAGAGCGCTGCAAAGAAGAAGCTCGCGACCAAGCCTGCTGCGCGCAAGGCATCCGCCAGAAAGAGCGTGCGCAAGGCGACGCCCAAGAAAGCGGCGCCCAGGAAGAGCGCGCGCAAGAAGCCCGCCAGAAAAGCCGCCAATCCCGCAGCCCGCAAGACGGTGAAGAAACCGGCGGCGAAAAAGATCCGCAAGAACCCGCAGCGGCCGGCCACCAGGAAAAAAGCGCCCGCCAGAAAATCGGCGGCGGCCAGGAAAAAGCCCGCGGGGAAATCGAGCGCCAGGAAACCCGCCAGAAAAAGCCCGGCGCGCAAGCGCGTGGCCGCCACCGGCGCGCTCGGCGCCTGACGGCCGTCTCCCGGCGGCCCTTGCGAGCCTTGTCCCGCGCCCGGCCGCCGGGTCGTTTCTATCCTTGCCTTCTTTTCATTCCGCCTCGACGCCGGCCCGCCCCACGCGCCACAGGGAAAGGGCGCGGCTGCGGAAGGCGTGCACCACGCGGCTGCCCAACAGGAGGGCGAGCGCGGCGGCGAAGAGCGCGGGCCGGGTCACGTCCGCCTTGACCAGCCACCAGAAGTGGATCACTCCGCCGATGCCGATGACATAGACCAGCCGGTGTAGCCGCTGCCAGCGGCGGGCGCCGAGACGCCGGATCATGCGGTCGGTGGAGGTGGCCGCCAGGGGGATCAGGAGCAGGAAACAGGTGAAGCCCACGGTGACGTAGGGGCGCTTCGCCACGTCCTGCACGATGGCCGCCAGATCGAAAAACTGGTCCAGGACCAGGTAGGTGGAGAAATGCAGGCAGGCGTAGAAGAAGGCGTACAGGCCCAGCATGCGCCGCAGCCGCAGCAGCCACGGCCACCCGAGGAGGCGCCGCAGCGGGGTCACCGCCAGGGTGAGGGTGAGGAAGGCGAGGGTCCAGAAACCCGTGGAGCGGGTGATGAATTCCACCGGATTGGCCCCCAGGCCGTCGTCGAACCCCAGCCAGACGAGGCGCGCGAGGGGCGCGAGGCCCAGCAAGAACAGCAAGCGCTTGAAGTCGCGTATGCGCTCGAGGGAAGGCTGAGCTAGGGTGGCTGCCATGGCGCCGGCGGCTCAGAAGTGTTTTTTCAGGTCCATGCCGGCGTAGAGATGGGCCACCTGCTCGGCATAGCCGTTGAACATGAGGGTGTCCCGCTTGGGGGCGAAAAATCCCTCGCCGATGCGCCGCTCCTTGGCCTGGCTCCAGCGCGGATGATCCACTGTGGGATTGACGTTGGCGTAGAATCCATATTCGTGGGGTGCCGCCAGGTTCCACGAGGTCCTGGGTTGGAACTCGGTAAAGCGAATCTTCACGATGGATTTCCCGCTCTTGAAGCCATACTTCCAGGGCACTACGATACGCACCGGCGCCCCGTTCTGGTTGGGCAGCACCTCGCCGTACAGGCCCACGCACAAGAGGGTGAGGGGATGGAGCGCCTCGTCCAGGCGCAGCCCCTCCACGTAGGGCCAGGCGAGGATGGGCAGGCGCTGGCCGGGCATCTCCGCGGGTCGCAGCAGCGTGGTGAATTCGACGTACTTGGCGCTGCCTAGAGGCTCCACCTGCCGGATGAGCTCGGACAGGGAATAGCCGACCCAGGGCACCACCATGGACCAGGCCTCCACGCAGCGCAGCCGGTAGATGCGCTCCTCCAGCGGCGCGAGCTTGAGCAGCTCGTCGATGTCGTACACCCGAGGGCGGCGCACCAGTCCTTCCACCGCCACCGTCCAGGGGCGGGTCTTGAGCAGATGGGCCCGCTCGGCGGGGTCGCCCTTGTCCGTGCCGAATTCGTAGAAGTTGTTATAGCGGGTGATGTCCTTGTAGGAGGTGGGCGGCTCCGGCGTGCTCATGGGGGATTTGCGCACCTCGGGAAGCCGCGCGCTGCCACTTTCCGCGGCCCGCGCCGCCAGCCCTGCGCCCAAGCCCAGGGCGAGCGCGGCCTTGAGGAATTCCCGGCGCCGGAGATACGCCTCCTTGGGTGTGATCTCCGAAGGTAACACGTCGCTCGGCTGCTTGATCACCATCGCGCTCTCTTCCCTTTGCGGCTTTAGTCGCCCCCGCCTCCGTCCCCCTTACAGGAAAGACCGCGGCGCCCGCCGGCAATCGCCGGAAGCAAGGGGCGCAGGCTCGCTACTCGCTCAGTTGGCGATAGGCTGCGAAGGCGAGCCGCTGCAATTCCTCCTTCGCGAGATTGCCCGACAGGGCGTAGCCGAATTCCCGGTCGATCCAGTAGAAAATGGCTACGCCGCCTTCCTGGGCGAAGCGAAACGCCGTCTCCCCGGCCTCCGCCCGTCGCCGTACGTACAGGGTTAGACGCTGTCCCTGGGCGTTTTCGTACATGAACTGGGCCGCCGGCCCCGCCTCGTCAGCGAGGAGCCGGCCGCCCACCAGGACATAGCCTTCAGCGGCCAGGGACGGAGCCTTGACCGGTGCCCCCAGTCGTTTCGACAACCAAGCCACCAGATGTTGCTCCTGCTCCGCCCCCACCTCCACGGGATGGCGCACCTCGGGGGTATAGACGGTATGGGCCACCGCCGCCCGCCGGGCCAGGGTCTCCGGCGCCGAGGAAGCAGGCTGGGACGGGGGCTTCAGGCTCCAGCCGATTGCCCCGCCCAAGACCATCCAGGCCGCGGCTGCCGCCGCCCGCCAGACCAGAACGCGCCGGCCTCCGGCCGTCGGCCGCAGCCGCTGCGGCACAGGCTCGTCCATCACGGCATCGTACGAAGCGTGGAGCGCCCGTTTCTGCTCGGCGTAGGCGGCAAGCCGCGCCGCGTCCTCAGCGTGGGCCGCCAGGTGCGCCTGCACTTCCGGCCGCCGTTCGGGGGGAAGCTCCCCGTCCAGATAGGCGTGCAAATCCGCTTCGACGACAGGGTCGTTCTTCATTTCACCACTCGCAACGAAGGCGCGCCGCCCTCGCCGTTCATCAATCGCCGCAACCGCTCCCGTCCCCGGGCGAGCCGGGACATGACCGTGCCGACGGGCACGCCCAGGACGTGGGCCGCCTCCCGGTAGGTCAATTCTTCCAATCCCACCAGCAACAGCACCTCCCGCTGCTCGGGGGGCAGCCGGGCCAGGGCGGAAGCGAGATCGAGCAACTGCACCCCGGCCGAAGCGTCGGCGGCGGTAGGGCGCTCCAGCCCGGTCTCGTCCAGCGGGATCTCCACGTCCCTTCTCCGCGCCCGCACCTGGTTCACGAACAGGTTGTGCATGATGGCGAACAGCCACGCCCGCAGGTCGGTGCCCGGCCGCCACAGGGCCGCCTTGCGCCAGGCCCGCTCTAGGGTGTCCTGCACCAGGTCGTCGGCCGCGCCGGGATCCCCCAGTAAGGCCCGGGCGTAGCGTCGCAGCCGGGGAATGAGGGCCGCGATTTTCTCCGTCTCGTTCATCGATGGTCCCTCGCCTTGGCGGCGGCCGGCTGCTTACGGGCCCCGGCCCCGCCGCCTCGACCCGGCGCGAAAACGGGTCTGCAAGTATAAACAGGGCCGGGCGGGGGTTTATTCCCTTTCCCGCGATAGGCTCGCGAAAGCGGCGACGCTACAATGCGGCGAACCCATTCCACCGCTCCGGCACCATGACACGCGCTCAGCCCATTACCTACCGCATCTTTCCCAAGTCCCCCGAGGCCCACCTGTTCGAGGTGAGCTGCACGGTGAACGATCCCGATCCGGAGGGCCAGCACTTCGCCCTGCCGGCGTGGATCCCCGGCAGCTACATGATCCGGGATTTCGCCAAACACGTGGTGACGATCCGGGCCGCGAGTGGCGGGAAACCTCTCACCATCGAGAAGGTGGACAAGCATACCTGGCGCTGCGACTCCGCGCCCGGCCCGGTGACGGTGACCATGGAGGTGTACGCCTGGGACCTGTCGGTGCGGGGCGCCCACCTGGATACCTCCCACGGTTTCTTCAACGGCCCGTGCGTGTTCCTGCGGGTGCCGGGAAAGGAAAGGCAGCCCTGCCGGGTGGAGATCGCGCCGCCCCGGGGCGCCCGTTACCGGGCCTGGCGGGTGGCCACCACCCTCGCCCGGGACAGCGTCGAGGCCCACGGCTTCGGCCGCTACGCCGCCCGGGACTATGACGAGCTGATCGACCATCCCGTGGAAATGGGGGAGTTCCGGCTGGCGCGCTTCCGCGCCTGCGGCGTGCCCCACGAAGTGGCCCTCACCGGCGTGAGCGATGCGGACCTCCCGCGCCTGTCCCGGGACCTGCAGCGATTATGCGAGTATCATATCCGCTTTTTCGGCGAGCCGGCTCCCTTCGACCGCTACCTGTTCCTGGTGACCGCGGTGGGCGAAGGCTACGGAGGGCTCGAGCATCGCGCCTCGACGGCGCTGCTCGTCGCCCGGAACGATCTGCCCCGCTCCGGAGTCAAGGAGGTGACCGAAGGCTACCGCCGGTTCCTGGGGCTCGCGAGCCACGAGTACTTCCACACCTGGAACGTGAAGCGCATCCGGCCATCCGCCTTTTCCCCTTATGACCTGGATCGGGAATGCTACACCACGCTGCTCTGGGCGTTCGAAGGCTTCACCTCCTACTATGACGATCTCGCCCTCGTGCGCTGCGGGCTGATCCCGCGGCAGGACTACCTGGAGCTTTTGGGCCAGGCCATCACCCAGCTCCTGCGCACCCCTGGCCGCACCAAGCAAACGGTGACGGAATCGAGCTGGGACGCCTGGATCAAGTACTACCGCCAGGACGAGAACACGCCCAACGCGGTGGTGAGCTACTACACCAAGGGAAGCCTCATCGCCCTGTGCCTGGACCTTCTGATCCGCGACCGCACCCGCGGCCGTAAGAGCCTGGACGAGGTGATGCGGGCGCTGTGGCGCAGGCACGGCCTGACGGGCGTGCCCGTGCCCGAAGACGGGATCGAGCGGCTCGCGGAAGAGGTGACCGGATTGAAGCTTGGCGCCTTCTTCGACCAGGCGCTGCGTTCCACCGAGGAGCTGCCCCTCAAAAACCTGCTTGCCCGCTTCGGGGTGAAGATGGCGCTGCGCCCCGCGGAGTCGGCGACGGACAAGGGAGGAAAGCCGGCAGGAAAGCCCGCCGCTAAGCTCCAGGAGCGGGTCACCCTGGGCGCCCGCACTTCCGGCAACGGGGACGAGGTGAAGCTCACCCACGTGCTGGACGGCGGGCCCGCCCAGGCGGCGGGGCTTGCCGCAGGCGATACTCTCGTCGCCCTGGATGGACTGCGGGTCACGCCTTCCAATCTGGAAGCGCGCCTCGCCCGCTATCGGCCCGGAGACAACGTGGAAGCGACCGGCTTCCGCCGGGACGAACTGTTCGTCCGGCGCTTGACCCTCGGCGCCGCACCCCTCGACACGTGCTATCTCACCCTGGATTCCTCGGCCCGCTTCGCCGGGCGGCTCAAGGGCTGGCTGGGCAAGTGAGCGCGGCGGGGATCACCCGCGGCCATAAAACCATTGTGAAAGAAGGCCATCAGTGGATGGTCCACTCGTGGCCGCACTTGCGGCAGCGCACCTGGAGCCAGGGCTCCGCCGCTTCGGCCTCTCCATCGTCCTTCGACGCCGAGTCCTCGTGAGGTCCCCACGCCGTGACGGTGAACGCGCCATAGGTGCGACAGCGGAGGCAGGTGGCGTGGTCCGCCAGCCGCTCGGCCAGGTTCATGGTGATTTTGTAGCGCCCCCAGGAGAAGAGGCTCAAGGCGCCGCCGCCGAAGGCGAGGGTGAGCAGGGCGAAAGGCTCCAGCCCCGGCCCCCGGAAACTGAAGCCTTCCAGCGTCGCAGCCACCACCAGCATGCACAGGAAACAGGTCACGAGGTAGGCGTGGCTTTCGATGAGCTGGCGTTCGTACCAGCGCCTGAAGCCAAGCCGGCGGATGCGCTCCCCAGGGCCCATGGGAGGAAACTCCGAAAGGAAAGAGGATTGTACGCTGGCTTGAGACCCCGCCGGTAGCCGCGGGCCGCCCCCTCAGACGAGGGGCAGTCTTACCGTGACCACTACTCCGTCCACGTCCTCCCGGTTCGCCAGCGCGGCGCTGCCTCCGTGGAACTCGGCGATTAGGCGCACGATGTAGAGTCCCAGCCCCAGGTGGGGCTCGCCGGATTCCTTGCCGTCGGGCCGCAGCGATACCATGGACTCGAAGAGGCGGCCCTGCATCTCGGCGGGGAGCCGGGGGCCTTCGTTCAGCACCCGCAGCAGGGCCTGGTTTCCGTCCCGCTCCAGGCGCACTGTGACGGACGTCCCGGGTCGGGCGAAGTCCATGGCGTTCGCCACCAGCTTGTCGAGAAGCTGGGCGATGAGGTCGGGCACCCCCATCATCCCCATTGGTCCGCTGGCCCCCAGGTGAAAGACCAGCTCGCGTCCGGGATAGGCGGTCCGGTAGCCTTCCACGCAGCCCGAGATCACTTGGACGAGATCGAAGGGTTCCCGCTCCGCTCGGGCGAGGGCTTGCTCGAGCCGCGTCGCCTCGGTCATGCGGGTGAGAATGGTGGAGAGGCGCGCAAGTCCCTGCTCGGCCCGATCGAGATAGACCTGGGCTTCCCCGGGCAGGGGTTGTCCCTTCAGGTTTTCCAGGGAAGAGCGCACCACGGCGATGGGGGTGCGGAACTCGTGGGACAGGCGGCTCGCCATCTGTTCCAGATATCCGGTGTACTGGCGCAACCGCGCCAGCATCGCGGCGAAGCTGCGGGCGAGGTCGCCGATCTCGTCCCCAGAAGCGGGGGTCTCGATCTCCCTCCGCACCCGTCCCTGGGGATCGATGGCCCGGTCCACCGCGTCCCGCAGGCGCCGGATGCGCACCGAGACGTGGCGGGCGAAGAGGAAGAGGGCGAGCGCCCCCAGGACGAAAACGGCGAGCGTCAGGTCGAAAAGGGCTTCCAAGGCCTCGTTGCGCACGCTCAAGATCGGCTGGGTGCTCTCCTCCACCAGCACCACCCCCATGACCCGGTCCTCGTTCCACACCGGGTGAGCCGCCGAGACCACCGCGGCGCGCTCGTCGGCCAGGCGGCGCCAGCGGGTGGTGGCGATGCCGGAGAGGGCCGCTTCCACCTCGGGTCCCTCGAGCCGCCCTTCCTCAGGCCAATCTTCGGCATGGGTTTCTCCCGGCTGCTGCAGAATGAGGGCATAGAGGGGCCGCAGCAGGTGCTCCCGCAGGCGCGCCCCCACGCTCCCGCCGTCCTTGCCGGCCTGCGGCGCAGGCGGCTGGAGGCTGCCGGCCTGGGCCAGAACGCGGCGCGCTCCGTCGAGCACCCAGATGCGGGAGCTCGCCCGGGCGAGACCCTTGATGATGAGATCGATCTCCGTGTCGGAAAAGGCGAGGGTCGCCACTTCCACCGGCGGCGCTCCGGACCGGGCGCCGCGGCCCGCGTCCACGTCCACGGCGAAAAGCCGCACCCGCTCGCTCGCCAGGCCAAAGGGCAGGCGCAGCTCTGCGGTATAGCCCGTTTCGCCCCACAGCCACGCGCCTTCCACGCCCGGGTCGGGCTCCCATCGGCCGCCGGGTTGCTCCCCTTCGGCCAGGAGCCGCCCGCCCCGATCGCCCGTGAGGCGCCAGCGGCGCGGCTCGCCCCCGACTCCTCCCATCTCCAGCAGGAGGTGATCCGCCCGCCACGGGTCTTCGCCCTGGCCGGCGGGTCTCACCACCCGGTCGTCGGTGGCGCGCACGAAAAGATAGAGGTGGCGGCCGAACCTTCCCGCCCGCAGGTCCATGGACAGGGAGTAGAAGATGAGCCCTCCCGGCGCGGCGGAAAGCTCCCCCAGGCTGCGCTGATGGAGGGTCACGGCCTGGCGTTCCCAGTCGGACGCCTGGCCGTCCAAGCGCATCGCCGCGGTGAGATTGGCCACCATGAGCCCGGCAGGCGACGGCTCGCCCGCCGGCCCCGCCAGGAAAAGCTGCGGCCGGTCGTGGAGGGTGGTGGCCACCGCCCGGGCGAGGCCCGCCACCGTCCGCTCCTGGCCTTCCCGCAGGAACTTCTCCATCTCCACCACGTAGCGGTAGCCGAGCCACGGGATGGTCAACAGCACCGCGGCCACCAGCAGCACCTTGGCGCGGATGGAGAGGGTAGGCTTGAAAGGGATCACTCGGCGGCGCGCGGGTCGTTCCAGCGGTAACCCATGCCGTAGACGGTCTCGATGCAGTCAAAGGCGGGGTCGCGCGCCGCGAACTTCTTGCGGATGCGCTTCACGTAGGAGGTGATGGTGCTGTCGTCCACCACCATGCGCGCCTCCGCCATCAACTGGTCCCGGCTCTTCACGTGGCCGGGAAACTTGGCGAGGGCGTGCACCATCCAGAACTCGGTGAGGGTGAGGTCCACCGGCTCCCCATTCCAGCGCGCCACGATGCGCTTGAGATCCAGGGTGAGCCGGCCGCGCCGCAGCACGTCCTCCGCCTCGGCCGTCTTTCCCGCCAGGTCGCTGCGCCGGAACAGAGCCGCGATGCGGGCGAGGAGATGGGGCAGGCTCACGTCCTTGGTGAGATAGTCGTCGGCGCCCAGGCGCAGCCCCGCCACCGTATCGAAATCGCTGTCGCGGGCGGTGAGGAAGATGATGGGCAGCGTGGCCGACAGGGCACGCAGGTCCCGGCACAGGGTGAAGCCGCCGTCGGGTTCGTCCTCCAGCCCAATGTCGATGATGGCCATGTCGGGCAGCCGCAGCCGGAACGCCTCCAGCGCCTCGCGCCGGTTGGAATAGGTGGCCACTTCGTAGTGGCGCTGGCGCAGCGCGTCCGCGTAGTTATCCCGGATGGCGGGCTCGTCCTCCACGATGGCGATGCGTCGGCTCATGGCGGTGATGACTTTGGAAAAGCCTGCAGGGACTATAGCGCCGCGGCTGGACGCGGGGAATCCCGGCGGGCCATCTGCCATTTTTTTGCCCCAATTGCTCCTCGGAATTCCATTTTTGCTTCCCCCGCGCCGCCACGCCGGCACGGTGGAATCTCCTCCCGGCGGCCGGTCGTCCCGGCCGGCTCCAATGGATGAGGTGAAGACAATGAGTACCATGCAACCGTTCCACCCTACCCGCCGGCTCCCGCGGTCGGAGCTCGTCCGCGATGCCCTGTCCGCCCTGGGCTTGAGCGTTCTCGCCGGCCTCGCCGCCAGCTTCGTCCTGGGAGCCCTGGTGCTGCTCCTCGCCTTGTTCCCGGGATCCCTCTGAACACGCCGCGTCCGGGCGCAGCCGACCATGCACGCCCGTCGCCCACCGAATGGGGGTGCGCTCTCGCAGGGTGTCCCTTCCGCCAGGCGGCGGAACACACCCTGCCACTCCCACAGACGGCCACGTCGGGAACGCCCCGCATCGAGGAGGTCGGATCATGAAACCCTGGTCCTGGGCCGATGCCTGGCCCGTCGCAAAGCTGAGCGTCCCGCGCCTCGGGGTCAAGCTCTTGCTGCTGGCGGACATGGGTGCATGCGGCCCGGCGCCGGACCCCCCCGCGGGCGCCGCCGGTCCCGGCGCGGGCCGTGCCCATCTCGTGCTCTCGGCCTCGGGCGGCGCCCATTTCCGCTTTCTCCAGGCGTTGCGGCCGGGAGACGAGATCCGGCTGGAGACGCCCGGAGGCGAAGAAAGGCGCTACCGGGTGAAGGAGCATTTCGTCGCCGACCGGCGCGCGGTGCCCCTGCACCTGGATCCGTTCGCCCAGGTGCTCACCCTGATGAGCCCCTATCCCTCCCAAAACCCCGAGTCCGGCGGAGCGCTGCGCTACGTGGTGAGCTGCGAGCGGCACGAGGCCCTGCCGGCCGCCCAAGGGGAGGCCGAAGGCTGCCGGGCGATCGAATGAGCTTGCCTTGGAGCGGAGGGCGCGAATGCTTATACTGGCCCTCTTTTCCGCTCCGGGAGCCGCTTGCGTGCACATCGCTTGCCTCGATCTGGAAGGCGTCCTAGTCCCCGAAATCTGGGTCGGCCTGGCCGAGCGCGCTGGTATTCCCGAGCTGCGGGCCACCACCCGGGACATTCCCGATTACGACCAGCTCATGCGCCAGCGCCTGCGGCTGCTCCACCAACATCACTTGGGGTTGCCCGACATCCAGGCGGTGATCGCCACCTTGGAGCCGTTGCCCGGGGCGCGGGAGTTCCTGGACTGGCTGCGGGAGCGCTGCCAGGTGGTGATCCTCTCGGACACCTACTACGAGTTCGCCCTGCCCCTCATGCGTTCCCTCGGATATCCGACCCTGCTGTGCCACCGCCTGGCGGTGGACGGCAACGGGCGCGTCGTGGACTACCGGCTGCGGCAGAAGGACGCCAAGCGCGAAGCGGTCAAGGCCTTCCACGGCCTGAACTTCAAGGTGGTAGCCGCCGGCGATTCCTACAACGACACCGCCATGCTGGCGGAGGCGGACGCCGGCATCTTCTACTGCCCGCCCGAGAACGTGGCCCGGGAATTCCCCCAGTTCCCCATCGCCCGGAACTACGAAGAGCTGAAATCGGCCTTCACCGCCGTCCTCGCCCGGCTCTGAGGAGGAAAGCCCATCCGGCGTCCGCGCTCCGGTTTGCCCGCCGGGCCTTCTCCCGTATCCTGACGGGGCGAGCAGCGGGGATCGGCGATGAAGGGGTGGATCGAGGGCTTGAAAGCGTTGCGCCGGGGCAGGCCAGGCCACCGCTTCCAGGAGTGGCACCGCTCCAGCCGCCCCAGGGTGAACGGCTGGGGCAGGGTGTTGGTGGCCCTTGCCGGTCTCCTGCTGGTCTTCGTCGGGCTCCTCCTCATGGCGATGCCGGGGCCAGGCCTGCTGGTGGCCCTGGTGGGCCTCACCCTGCTGGGCAGCACCTCCCTCACGGTGGCCCGGGCCCTGGACCGGGCCGAGCGGTGGCTGCGCCCGGCATGGAAGCGCCTGCGGCAACGGTGGCGCAACCGCCCTCCCCGCGGTTCGAGGTAGCGTTCCCTGCGCCGCGCCCAGGTGGGCGGATTCAGGGGATTCTCCGGGAGCGGCGCCGGGCGAGCCGCCGATTCAGGTGCCACCACAGGTATTTCGCGCCGCTCGCCGCCAGCGCCCAACGCTCGGCGGGCCGGAGGGGCGCGCGCAACACCACGCGGGCGCAGGCCAAGCCCGCGCCCAGCCACTGGCGCGGCGTGCCGCGCCAGGTGAGGTGCAACGCCCCCGGGCGGAAGGTCTTGCGCACCAGGGGCTCGGGCACGCGAACGAATTCCCCTAGCAGCGCCAAGTGAAGGAGCCAGGGCCAGTCCGCCTGGAATTCGCCGCCCGGGTGGACCCGCATCCCGCCGACGCGCCGCGCCGCCTCGGCGCGGAAGAGTCCCCGATTGGGTATCCACCAGTGCCCTGCCCGGCGCAGCAGGCGCCGGCCCCGTTCCAGGCGCTCGGCCACCCCGTCGAGCTCGGTGTAACGCCAGACCGGGCGCTCGGCGCCTCCGTGATCGATCTCCACATCGGAGAAGGCGAGGACCGCCCGCGGGTTGCTCTCCAGGGCATCCACCAGCCGCGCCACGTACGCGGGTTGCAGCGGATCGTCGTGAAAGGCGAAGAACAGGTACTTCCCGTCCGCTGCGGCGAGAAGCTGGTTGACGTTGCCGATCCAGCCCCTTCGCCGCGGCTGCCGCAGCAGGCGAAAGCGCCGGTCGGCCGCGGCGAAACGGGCGCAGATCTCTGGAGTGCGATCGATGGAAGCGTCGTCCGAGACGAGGATTTCCAGGTTCGGATACGTCTGGGCGGCGAGGGACGCAAGGGTGCGCTCGATGAAGCGCTCGGCGTTCCACGCCGGAAGGCAAGCCACCACGGGCGGAGCGCCTGGGCCGGGGCGGCTCATGACTCCGCCTCGGTGCCCAGAATCCGCTCCGCCGCGAGGCTGGCGAAAAACGGCGCCGTGGTGAGCTTGCCCGGATCGACGCTGTGGTAGCCATCCATCGAGGTCACGCCGATGCGGGAGCGGTCGTGGAGCCGGCTGGCGGGATCGTCCACGTCGGTGGCGCCGTAGGCGACGATCGCCCCGGCATCCACCAGCAGGGGCTCCGATCGCCCGATGCCGGGATACCACGCGTCGATGGCAGCGAGCAGGCCTCGGGCCAGGGCGTCGCGCTCCTCAGCCGAGACTTCCCCCCGGCACGGGCCGTCCCAGTCGGCGGGCGGCGCCAGGGCGTGGCTCCAGCCGCGCAGCCCCAGGGGATACCAGGAGAGATAGGCGGTGCCGTCGGGGCGCACCACCACGTCGCCATATCGGCCCAGGACCATGGTAGCGGAAGGTGCGCCGTGGAGCGACCCGGGAAGGCGGGCGATCACCCGGTACTTGAGCCGGTGGACCCATCCCGGTTCCGCCGCAAGCCCCACGGTACGATCGATGGCCAGCCGGTTCTCCCACAGGGCGTTGACCACCTGGTCGGCCTCCAGACGCCACCGGCCGCCGGGATGTTCGCCCTCGATCCGCAAGCCCCCGTTGGCGCGGCCCACGGCCAGCACCCGATGCCGCGGTAGGAAGCGAATCCGGGGGGAGGCCTTCACTGCCTCCCGCAGCAGGGCGGCGAGCTCCCCGGTGTCGATGGCGCGCTCCTCGGTGCGGAAGGCGCCGGCGAAGCGCCCGGCGTCGAACCACCGCCCGAGCCGGTCGAGGGGACAAGGCGCGTAGAGGGTCTCGGGCCGCTCGCCCAAGTAGTCGTGCTCGGGCGCCTGGGCCAATCCTTCCCGGTAAAGGGACTGCACCGCGGCGTAGTGGTGATCCAGCGCCTCTACCGACAGCAGGGAATCGCGGGCGACCAGGTAGACAAAGGGGGTAGATCGGCGCAGCCGATCGGCGCGGCTGCCGATCCAGCGGGAAAGCAGGGCGCGAAAGCGCAGCGCCCCCATGAGCTGTAGCCGGGCGGTGGACAGGGTTTTGTCGGCGGCATAAATGAAACCCAGGTGGATCTTGCCCTCGTTGCGCAAGCTGGCCCGATTCATGGGCCACGGGTCTTGATCCACCAGGGTCACCGCTACGCGGCGGCGGGCCAGTTCCAGGGCGACGCCCACGCCCGTGAGCCCTGCGCCCAGCACCACGACCCGGGGACATCCCAGCGATCCGCCTGGCATGCCGATCCTCCCTTTTTTCCGGCGGGGAGCCGATCCCACCACTCCCACCCGCCGTTGCGGCGGCCCGTCCTCGCGGCCCGCCGGTCGGGGCTCGCCGCCGCCGCTCGGAAAGTCTTACCGGAACGGCGCGTTTCGGCTTCCGCCTTCACACTTGTTAACAGATTCTTCCCTGAAACCCGCCCGCTTTTGAGCTATCTAAAAATTACCAAGGTGTTTTTTCTACAGTTTCGGGAAATCCCATCGCCGCGCCTCGGGCGCCAGGAACCCATGTACGACGGCGACACCCGCGAAAAAACGGCGATCGAGCCACGGCGGCTCCTGGTGGAGATCGCCCGCCTGCAGGCCGCTTCCGCCCGGGTGCTGGCCCGGCGCCTGTCCATGCCCCTGGAGGCCGTGGGCGAGGCCTTGACCCGGCTGGAGGTGGCGGGCCTCATCCACGCGTCCTACCTGGACGGGGCCGACGACCAGTACAGCCTGAGTCCCGCGGGCCATGCGTGGCTTAAAAGACAGAAAGAGCCCGCCACTCCTCAACGGGCATAACGCCTGTACCGTTCCACGAAGCGGCGATCCAGCCACTCCTTCCAGCCCATACACCATCGCCCTTTCCAGTAAAAGGGACCCCAGGCGGTGAGGGCTTCCCCGTCCCCCAGGTTGAGGATGGAGAGGGCGAAGGCCTGGGGGCGGTAGCGGCGGAGCCCGCCGCCCGCCGCCCGCGCCAGAAGGTTTTCCAGCAGCACGCGGCCCTGGCGCACGCCGTACACGCCCAGTTTGGGCAGCCGGTGGTTTTCCAGGGCGGCGCAATCGCCCGCGGCGAACACCCGCCCATCGGCGACCGAGGAAAGGGTGGCGGAGACTTGAAGTCCCCCGTCTTCCGCCACCGGAAGCCCGAGCTGGGAAACCAGACCGGCGGGTTTCAGGCCGGTGGCCACCACCAGCACGTCCCATTTCGCGATGTGGCCGTCCTCGGACTCCAGCTCGCCTTGGCGCACGGCACGGGCACGGAAGTGAAACAGTACCTCGATGCCCCGCCGCTGCAGCGCCCGGAGCAACACCCGTCCGGCGCCGGCGGGATAGCCCGGGAGGAGGCGCCCGCCCTGCTCCACCAGGGTGATCTGCACCCGCCCGCCGCGGCGCCGCGCCAGGGCGTCCACGTTGGCGGTCACCTCGCCGCCAGTGGCGCCGCCGCCGATCACCGCCACCCGGACGAGTCGAGAGGGCCGGGCGCGGAAAGTCTCCTCCAGCCGCCGCCTGAGCCGCACCAGCCCCAAGATGGGCTTCACCGGCCAGACGTCGTGGAGACCCATCCAGGCGGGATCGGCCGCCACTTCGCTCCCCACGTTGAAGGACACGCAATCGTAGGCGAGACGCGCGCCGGAGGCGAGGATCACCTCCCGGCCTGTCCGGTCCAGGCCCACCGCCCGGTCCAGCACGAACCGGCCGCCGTTCGCCTCGATCACCGGGCAGGGATCGATCTGGTCGTCGTCCGGCTCGTACTGGCCGCCCAGCATGCCGGTGGCCATGCCGGAATACCACAGCCGGCCGGGATCCACCAGGACGAGCTCCGCGCCTCGGGCGCGGAAGGCCTGGGCGTTAAGCGCCACGTGCAGGTGCGCGTGGCCGGCGCCCACCAGCACCACCCGGCACCGGCTCACGGGTTTCCCGCCCGCCGGGAGGCAACCCCATCCGCGTCGCCGCGCCCGGCCTCGGAGCGGCGGCGCCAGAGCAGGTTCACAGAGCGCGCCGCGGCGGTGAGGCCGACCCAGAAGAGCGCCACCACCGCGGGCGCGGCGATGACATAGGGATAGCGCCAGGCGAGGAAGGATGCGGCCATCAGGACGGCGCCGATGGCAGCGAGGGCCCGGGCCTCGGCCGCGTCCAGGGGACGGCGCCCGCGCACCGCCGCGGCCGCCGCGCCCCCCAAGTGAGCCGCGTAGCGCACCGCCCCCCGGGCGCTGGAGCGGGCCCGCTCCCGCATGGCCTTGAGCCGCTGGCGGGGACTGGACAGCACCACCCGCTGCCGGGGCGAGAGGACGATCTCCGTCGAGCGGCGCAGGTCCTGCAGGAAGCGCGCTTCCATCTCTTGCGCCACGCCCGCGTCCTCGATGGCCACGTCCAGCTCCCAGTTGCCGAACCAACTGGAAAGGTTCAGGTTGGTGGAGCCCACCCGCGCCCAGCGCCCGTCGGCCACCGCGGTCTTGGCGTGGATCATGGGGCCGTCCCACTCGAAAACGCGGATGCCCGCTTCCAGCAGCGGGCGGTACTGGGTGCGGGACAGGGTGGCGATGACCGGCACGTCGCTCGAGCGGGGCACCAGCAGCCGCACATCGACCCCGTCCGAGGCGGCCTCCCGTAGGGCTTCCAGGTACACGGGAGTGGCCATGAAGTAGGCGTCGGTGAGCCACAGGCTGTGGCGGGCGAGGGCCGCCACCAGGAGATCCAACCGGTAGAGGTTGGCGGTGGCGGGGGTGGCGCCGATCACCCGCAGGGCCACCTCGCCCCGGGCCGGAATCGATTCCCGCGCCGGGATGAGGGACTCGGGGATGCTGCCGCCTGCGTCCTCCCAGGCTTCGGCGAAAGTCCAGAGGAGGTCGGCCACGGCGGGCCCGCGGATTTCCACGCCCGTGTCGCGCCAGGGCTCCCGGCCCCGGGCGGGATCGCCCATCCACGAGTCGCCGATGCAAAGACCGGAAACGAAAGCCACCTCGGTGTCCGTCACCAGAAGCTTGCGGTGATCCCTGGACAGGACGCTGAAGGCCGCGGTGAGCCGGGGTGGATTGCAGGGACGCGCCTCGCCCCCCGCTTCCACTAGGGGTTGAAACAGGCGGCTCCAGCCGGCGCGCAGGGACCCGAACCAGTCGTAGAGCACCCGCACCGCCACCCCCTCCCGGGCTTTGCGCGCGAGTAGCTCCACAAACCGGCGGCCGGTGCGGTCGTCATCGATGATGTACATCTCCAAGCACACCTGGCGGCGGGCGGCCTCGATGGCCGCCTCCCACGCCGGGTAGTTCTCCGTCGCGTCGCAGAGCACGCGCACGCGGTTGCCGGCGACGAGGGGCGCCCCCGCGGAGCGGGAGAACGCCTGGTCGGCGAGGACGCGGATGACGTCGAGGGATTCGGGGAGCGGCATAGAGGCCCGTACCGGGAAAGGGCATTATACTGGTCGCCGTGCGCCGCCCCGGGGCGCGCAGACGCCCCACGCACGTGCCCCTCGAGTCCCTCCCGCTGATGATGCTGGTGATCTTCGCCGGCTACGTGGTCTTCGGCATGAGGGGCTTCGGTGCGTCCCCCATCACCGTCCCGGTCCTGCCCCACTTCCTTTCGCTGCCCTTCGTGCTCGCCTTGTGCAGCGCGCTCGACCTGGCCCCGCCGCCCTGCTTCTCGGCTACCACACCCGCCGGGACGCCGACGGCAGGGAGCTGCTAGCGCTCCTCCCGTTCACCCTGGCGGGTCTCGCCCTGGGGGGTCACCCTGCTGGTGAATCTGCCTCGGGATGCCACCCTCGCCGGGCTCGGGCTCTTCGTCAGCGGGTACGCGCTCTATGCAGCCGCCCGCCGGCCCCTTGCCCGCACGCTAAGCCGCGCCTGGGCCGCGCCGCTCAATGGGATTCGCCGGCCGGCGCCTCGATGTCCGAGATGCGGCCTCCCTCGTCGAAGCGCACCAGGAGGAAGGGCCGCCCCTCCTGGCGGGCGAGCATGCGCGAGGGCAGTTCCTCCACCTCCAGGGACAGGTTGCGCATCCATGCGCGGGTGACGGCGCGATGATCCACCTCGAAGAGCTGGACCGCGCGCCTCAAGCACGACACGATCAGGTCGGGGCGCCCGGTGAAATCCAGGTCGAGGGGCGCCTCGTGGAGTAAGAAATAGACGGCGCCGCCCGCGCTAGGGGCGCGGTAATAGGCGTCCGCCCCGCACACGCCGGAAGCCGCCAGAGCCAGGGCGTGGCCGGCGATGTCCGCCAGGGGCAGCCGGGGCTCGATCAGCATGGGGATGTCTTGCCGCAGGCCGTATTCCCGCAATCGTTCCGCGTCGAGCAGAATCTCCTCGGGAAATTCCCCGAGGGGATCGGCCCAAGCCCAGATCCAGGTGTTGTCCTTTTCCACCTCGGTCCCCAGGAGCTGCAGCGGAAACACCCGGCAGCGGCCGAAATCCACCACGCCACGCTCCAGGCGGAGCCGCCCGCGGTGGTCTCCCAGGTACTCGGCCAGGGCCTGCTGCTTGGCCAGGGACAGGGCCAGGTGGCGGGCCAGAAGGTCCTTGAAGGTTTCCATCGGGCTAGCGATCGGGGGCGACCTCGCAAACCAGGTCATGGGCCATGCGGATTGCCATCTCCCGCCCCCCGTAGTAGCGGGGCGCGCGGGCGATCTCCCGGTAGCCCAGGGACTGGTAGAACTGCCGCGCCCCCCGGTTCACCGCCCTCAGCTCCAGGTAAACCACCTGGATACCGGCGGTGCGGCAGGAGGCTTCCAGCCACTCCACCAGGCGGCGCGCGACGCCTTGGCGCTGGAACCTGGGCCGCACGGCCAGCAGGTTCAAGTGGGCCGTTTCGTCGCCGAACTCCATGATGGCGAACCCCGCCACCCGGCCCTGGGCCTCCGCCACCAGGGCCATGGTCTCCCGGTGACGGATGCTGGCGGCGACCCGGGCCGGCGTCCAGGACCAGGTGAGCCCCGTTTCGATCAAGTCGCGGGACATAGCGGCAATCTCCGCGCTGTCCTTGGGCGCCGCGGGTCTGAGGAGCACGTCCATGGGTCAATCCAGGCCGCAGCGGTCGCGGCCGTTCGGATATGTTACACCTTCCTCCTGCACCCGGCCGGCCGCGCCTCGGGGCCCCCTTTTCACCCCAGCCGGAGGACGAAATTGGCCATCTCGGGGCGCTCCATCCAGCCGCGCTTCGCGTAGAAGCCGCGCCGGTACGCTTCCCGGTCCCGACCGACGAGCAGCATCAGGCGTGCGCAGCCCCGCCCGTGGGCTTCGGCGACGATGACCTCCACCAGGGAGCGTCCTACGCCACGGCCCCGGTACGCCTCTTCCACGAAGAGCTCGGAGATGTAGCCCTCCGGTCCGGGCAGAAACAGGTAGGGCAGCCAGTGCACCGAGCTATAGCCGACGACCCGTTCTTCCGCCTCGGCCACGTAAACCGAGTGGCTGTTGTCCGCCAGACAGGCCGAGAGGTGGCGGCGTACCCGCCGCTCGGTGGCCTCCCGCGGCTCCTCCCCGAGGTCGCCGAACCATTCCAGCGCTCGCAGGAGCACGGCGATGGACGGCGCATCTTCCAGCTTGGCTGCTCGAATACGGACTGCGCTCATCTGCACCTCCCCTTCTCGTTCCTGTTGCCGAACGGAAAACTCCATCGTCTCGCCCCCATCACCCGTGGGACACGGGGCCGCAAGCCCGGGCCCGCGCCCGCCGACCAAGGGGCATGGACCGGGAATTCGCCCGCTCGGCAGGCGGTCTTATTCGCAAAGCCCAACGGAGGAATCATGAAACGGCGTATGATGCTTAAGGCCTTGGCGGCCGCCCCTTGGACGCTCTGGCTGGCGCGTCCCGGGCTGGCGGCGCCGCAAGGGAGCGTCACCATGGGCGTGGAAGAGCTGCAGAGGAACTGGAAGGCCCTGCTGGCGGACGGGGCGGACGTGGCCCTCACGACCGAGCCGTTGCGACGCTCCGATGAGGAGTGGAAAAAGATTCTCACGTCGGAGCAATTCCGCGTACTGCGCCGGGAAGGCACCGAGCGACCCTTCACGAGCCCCCTGAACCAGGAAAAGCGCCCCGGCGTTTACGTGTGCGCCGGCTGCCGCCTCCCCCTGTTCACCTCGGCGATGAAGTACGACAGCGGCACCGGCTGGCCCAGTTTCTTCACCACGATCCCCGGAGTCTTCGCCACCAAGCGGGACTACAAGCTGCTGCTGCCGCGCATCGAATACCACTGCGCGCGCTGCGGCGGGCATCATGGCCATGTCTTCAACGACGGCCCGCCGCCCACCGGGGAGCGCTGGTGCAACAACGGCGTGGCGCTGCGCTTCATTCCCAAGATCGGGAAGGCCTGACTCCGTCCCAGCCGCTACCGTCATCGTCCCTCGGGACACGGTCTGACGGCGGCCAGCGGCAGCTCGGAAAGGGGCCTGAACCCCAGGGCGAGGGCCTCCTCCAGGCGATTTGCCAGGACGTGGCAGAGGGTGGATGGCGCCGGCTATTTCAACTTGGATAGGGCCGACTTGAGGGCCTCGTGGAACTCATTCCACGCCTTGTCCATGCCGGCCTTCAGCTCTTGCCAAGCGCCCTCGCTCGCCCGGCGCAGTTCGTCCAGCTTCTGGCGGGCCGCGTCCTGGCGGGCGCGCAGGGCCTGGATCTGCTGGTGATACTCGCTGCGCAGGCTCGCTTCGGCCTGTTCGGCCTTGGCCTTGAGCCGGTCGATCTCGGCCTTCCACTGGTCCAACTGGGTCTGAAGCCGCTTGATGTAGTCTTCCTTGGTTTCCATGGGTGCCTCCTCTCCATCTATTGAGCCTCCGGTAAATGGTTGACTAACCATTTACCGCTGTCCCCCCTCTCTCCCTCTGGGAGAGAGGGGGGAGAGGGCCGAGCGTCGTCAAGCATTTTTTAGGATGCTCGGTAAAAGGGCTCATGGGCCTGCCGCCCGGGCGCCTGGCCAGGGAGAAACAGGGCCAGTAAGTCGTTCAGGAACCGGCGGCCCAGGAGCGTCGGGGCGACGCGGCGATGGTCCCGCACCACCAACCCCTTCGTTTCGGCCAGATCCAGTGTAGGGATCACCGCGGCGAGGGGCAGCCCCGTGCGCTCCTCGAACAGGGCCAGCTCGAAGCCCTGGTTCAAGCGCAGGGCGTTCATCATGAACTCGAAGGGCAGCTCCTCCACCGACACTTCCTGGACCGCCTCGACCGGCGCGCCCTGCTCCACCCGCGCCATGTAGGTTTTGGGCTGCTTGTAGCGCCGGCTGCGCACGATGCGGTCGAGAAACGAGACCTTGGAGTGGGCGCCGGCGCCGATGCCCAGATAGTCCCCGAAGCGCCAGTAGTTGAGGTTGTGGCGGCACTCCCGGCCGGGCCGGGCGAAGGCGGAGGTTTCGTAATGGACGTAGCCCCGGGCGGCCAGGATCTCCTCCACCCCTTCCTCCATGGCCGCAGCGGCGTCCTCGTCGGGGACCACGGGCGGGTAACGGTGGAAATAGGTGTTAGGCTCGATGGTCAGGTGGTACGCCGAGACATGGGGCGCACCCGAGGCCGCCGCCGTCTCGACGTCGCGCCGGCACGCTTCCAGCGTCTGCCCGGGCAGCCCATACATGAGGTCCAGGTTCACGTGCTCGAAGGCGGCGAGGGCCAGCTCCAGGGCCCGGCGGGCCTGAGCCCCGTCGTGCACCCGCCCGATGGCCCGGAGCATCCGGTCGTCGAAGCTCTGGATGCCCAGGGAGAGCCGGTTCACGCCCGCGGCGCGGAAGCCCGCGAACTTCGCCGCCTCCACCGTGCCCGGGTTGGCCTCCAGGGTGATCTCGGCGTAAACGTCCAGGGGCACGCGGGCCCGAACGGCGGACAGGATCGCGTCCACCGCCTCGGGGGAGAGCAAGCTCGGTGTCCCGCCGCCGAAGAATACGCTATGGACGCGCCGGCCCCAGATCTCGGGCAGCGCCAGCTCCAGGTCCCGGATGAGGGCCTCGATATAGCGTTCCTCCGGAATCCCGCCGCGCACCTCATGGGAGTTGAAATCGCAGTAGGGGCACTTGCGCGCGCACCAGGGCACGTGAATATAGAGGGCGAGGGGCGGCAGCGCCTTAAGTTGCGGCCGGCGGGGAAGGGCCGGACCACGGGCGGTCATGGAAACCACGGCGGACACGGGGAAGATTCCTGGGGAAGAAACGCCCCCATTATAGGGCAGGCCCCCGAAGCCCCGGTCAGCCCTTCATCCCGTCCAGGCTCACCACCGGTTCGTCTCCCACCACTTCGGCATCGTGCAGCACGCCCCGGGGTACGGGCAGCAGGTCGCCTGGTCCCAGTACCACTTCGCGCCCCTGGACCGTCAGGCGGAAGCGGCCCGCGAGGACCGCGTCCATCTTGTCCACCTCGTGGGTATGGGGTGGAAAATAGGTCCCCGGAGGATAGACGTACCGGGTCACCCGGTAGCCCCGGGCCTCGATCTTGGCCCGCAGCCGCTCCTCGGTGAGGGGACCGTCCCGGGCCTCGTCCCAGCGTTCCACTTCGAGCGCCTTGGCCAATACACCTTCCGATCTCTTTGGAGACGTTCGATTATGACCGCCCCCATCGTCGACCTGGAACCCCTGCGCAACCGGGCGCCGGTGTTCGCCGACCGGGCCGAGGCGGGGCGGGTGCTGGCCAGCATGCTGGAAGCGTACCGGGGAAGCGACGCCCTGGTGCTCGCCATCCCCGCCGGGGGCGTTCCCGTGGCGGCGGAGGCGGCTCGCGCCCTGGGGCTCCCTCTGGACGTGGCGGTGGTGTCCAAGATCCTGCTCCCCTGGACCACCGAGGCGGGCTACGGGGCCGTGGCCTTCGACGGCACCGTTCGCCTGAACCAGGCCCTGGTGGACCAGTTGGGGTTGCCGGCGGAAGAGGTGGCCCGGGGCATCGCCGAGACCCGGGCCAAGGTGGAGCGCAGGCTCGCGCGCCTGCGGGCCGGGCGGCCTTTCCCGCCCCTCGCCGGACGGCCGGCGATCCTGGTGGACGACGGGCTCGCCTCCGGGCTCACCATGATGACCGCCGCGGAGGCCCTGCGGCGCGCCGGGGCGGCCGAGATCGCGGTGGCGGTGCCCACGGGGCATTCCCAGGCAGCCCTGCGAGTGGCGCCCTCCGTGGACCGCCTCTACTGCGCCAACCTACGAAGCGGCCACCGCTTCGCCGTGGCGGACGCCTATCGCCGCTGGTACGACGTCCCGGAAGAGGAGGCGCTGGCGTTGCTGCGGGAGGCGGCTTCGTGAACCAACCGGGCCTCAATCCGGCCTTTCCCGGTTGAGCCTCTCCACCAGCCGCGCCAAGGCCTTGCCCCGGTGGCTCACCCGGTTTTTTTCCTCGAGGGGCAGCTCCGCCCCCGTGCGGCCGAGGCGGGGGTCCAGGAACAAGGGATCGTAGCCGAATCCTCCCGTGCCCCGGGGGGCATGGACGATCTCCCCGTGCCATTCCCCCTCGGCGATGAGGGGCTGGGGGTCGTCGGCGTGGTCGAGTAGCACCATGACGCAGTAATAGTGGGCGCGGCGATCGGCCGCCCCTTCCAGCAGCGCCAGGAGCTTTTCGTTGTTGCGCACGTCGGAGCGGGGATCGCCCGCGAAGCGGGCCGAGTGCACCCCCGGCGCGCCGTTCAAGGCGTTCACGCAGATGCCGGAGTCGTCGGCGAGCGCCGGCAGCTCCGCCGCGCGGCTCGCGTGCCGGGCCTTCGCCAGGGCGTTCTCGATGAAAGTGACGTGGGGCTCCTCCGCCTCGGGGATGCCCAGGTCGGATTGGGACAGGATCTCGAAGCCCAGGGGCTCAAGGCAGCGGCGGATCTCCCGGATCTTGCCCGGATTGTTGCTGGCGAGAACGATCTTTTTCATGCGTCTCCGATTCGATCGAGAGGGCCGCCGCAAGGCGGTCGCCGGGCGGCTATGATACCCTCTCGGCCCGTGCCTCCGGGCAGCCGCTGGCCCGCCGCATCGAATCTCGCAGCAGAGAAAGGGGAACACGCCACCATGTTCGAATGGATCACCGACCCGCAGGCCTGGATCGCCCTGGGGACCTTGACCGCCCTGGAGATCGTCCTGGGCATCGACAACATCATCTTCATCTCCATCCTGGTGGGCCGACTTCCCCCCGAGCAACGGGGCAAGGCGCGGTTCCTGGGCCTGGCCCTGGCCATGGGCATGCGCATCGGGCTGCTCCTCTCCCTCGCCTGGATCATGTCCCTCACCGCGCCGCTCTTCACGGTTCTCGAGGAGGAGATCTCGGGCCGGGACTTGATCCTGGTGGGCGGGGGGCTGTTCCTGCTGTGGAAGAGCGTGCACGAGATCCATAACGCCCTGGAAGGGCCGGAGGAGGGAGAGAAAAGGGTCGCGGCGGCCACCTTCGGCGGCGTGCTCCTGCAGATCGCCCTGATCGACATCGTGTTCTCCCTCGACTCGGTGATCACGGCCGTGGGCATGGCGAGCCACGTGCCGGTGATGGTGATCGCCATCGTGCTGGCGGTGCTGGTGATGATGCTGGCCGCCGGGCCCATCAGCGACTTCGTCGACCGGCACCCCACCATCAAGATGCTGGCCCTGTCCTTCCTGGTGCTGGTGGGAGTGGCCTTGATCGCCGAGGGCTTCGAGTTCCACATCCCCAAGGGCTACATCTATTTCGCCATGGCCTTCTCAGTGGCCGTGGAGATGCTGAACCTGCGCTTGCGGGCACGCCGAGGAAAACCGGTGAAGCTGCACAAGGCCGCTTCGCCGGGAGGCGCCGGCGCGGAGCAAGCGGGCGGGAAAAACTGACCGCCTGCGCCGAGGCCGCGGCAAATGTCGTTAAGCGTCATGCTGGCCGTGCTCTTCGCCGCTTTGCTGCACGCGGCGTGGAATGCGCGCCTCAAGGCGAGCCCCGACCCGTTGCCGGAAGCCCTGGCGGTGGTCATGGGGGCGGGGCTCCTGGCGCTGCCGGCGGTCGTCGGGCTGCCCCCGCCTCGACCGGAGAGCTGGCCTCCCCTTGCCGCCTCCACCGCCCTGCACGTGGCCTATTTCGTCCTGGTGGCCCTGGCCTACCGCTCGGGGGCGCTCAGCATCGCCTATCCCCTCATGCGGGGCGTGCCGCCCGCGGTGGTGGCGGCAGGGGCGGCCCTACTCTTCGGCGAGACCCTGTCGGCACCCGGCTGGGCGGCGGTGCTCGCCATCGTGCTGGGCGTGCTCATGCTGAGCGGCGAGGGACTGCGGGCGCGGGCCACATCGGGCCGGGGCCTGGCGATGGTGGGAGCCAACGTGGCGGTGATCGTGGCCTACACCCTGGTGGACGGGGCCGGCGTGCGCGTCTCGGGAAACGCCATGAGCTACGCCGCCTGGCTCTTCGCCTTGACCGGCGTGGCGCTGGTCCCCCTATACGTAGGGCTGGTCCGGGGCCGCCTACCGGCCAAGCCAGGGCCCCGTTGGGGGCGGGTGCTGCTGGGCTCCGCCTGCACCCTGGGAGCCTACGGGATCGCCCTGTGGGCCATGACCCGGGCCCCCATCGCCCTGGTGGCGGCCCTGCGGGAAACCTCCATCCTGTTCGGGGCGGCGATGGCCGCCCGCTGGCTGCGGGAGCCGTTCACGCCCCGGCGCTGGATGGGGGTGGGTCTGGTGGCGGCCGGCGCCATGGCCACGCGCCTCGCCTGAAACTCGCGCACCGAGCGCTCCTTCGAGGGCCGCCTGAGACACCACGGACCGCGCGCATCCATCCTGCGGGAAGCGGATTAGCTTAAAAAGCTTGTATAAGGTGACGGCAAGCGGGATCATGGAATCCCATGAACCTGGTCCGCTACGCTATCTATTTCGCACCGGCCTTCGACAGTCCATGGTGGGAGTTTGGCTGCCGCTGGCTTGGCCGCGATCCCGTGACAGGGCAACGCCTTGCGCCACCCGATTTCGCTGGCCAGCTTCCGGACTGGGAAGCCATCACGGAAGTGCCCAGACGTTACGGGTTCCATGGGACCCTCAAGGCGCCCTTTGTCCTGGCGCCCGAAAGCAGCGAACGGGAGCTCTACGCCGTGGCTCGGGTCGTAGCAGGCAGCCGAAAACCCTTTCGCCTGCCGCCCTTGCGAGTGGAATGCCTGTCGGATTTCGTCGCGCTGCGGCCGAGTCATGCCTCGGTGGCCTTGGAGCTCCTGGCCGAGGAATGCGTGATTCACTTCGACCGGTGCCGGGCGCCCCTTTCGGAGGAAGAGCGGGAGCGATGGCGGGAGGTGGGGCTCACTTCCTGGCAGGAGAAGCTCTTTACCCGCTGGGGTTACCCTTATGTGTTCGACCAATACCGCTTCCACATGACCCTCACCGGGCCTTTGCCGGAATCTCGGCGGCAGTCGATCGTCGATCTGCTGCAGCCGGAGGTCGAGCGCCTGAACGCCGACCCCCCGTGGGTAGATGCGATCTGCGTGTTCCGCCAGTCGCAAGAGAGAACGCCGTTCCGGATGGCGGCCCGACTCGGTTTCGACGGAAGTGTGGAATTCTTTGAGGGCGGCTGAAGCCCGAGACAGCCTCGTCAGCTCCGCCGCAGAACCTCTTTCTGAATAGCCACAAGCCGCTCGATGCCCGACTGGGCGAGATCCAGCAGCTCGTTCAGTTGCCCCCGGGTGAAGGGCTCCCCCTCCGCGGTGCCCTGCACTTCCACCAGCTTCAATGCCCCTGTCATGACGACGTTCATATCGGTGTCGCAGGCGGAGTCCTCCAGATAGTCCAAATCCAGGATCGGCACCCCCTCGTAGATGCCCACCGATACCGCCGCCACGTGGTCCTTGATGGGCCAGGCGTCGATCATCTGCTTGGCCAGCATGTATTCCACCGCGTCCCACAGGGCGACGAAGGCTCCCGTGATGCTGGCCGTGCGGGTGCCGCCGTCGGCCTGGATCACGTCGCAGTCGATCTGGAGGGTGCGCTCCCCGAGCCGGGAAAGATCCACCACCGCCCGCAGCGCCCGACCGATGAGCCGCTGGATCTCCTGGGTCCGCCCTGACTGGCGGCCCCGGGCCGCCTCCCGGTCAGTGCGGGTGCCGGTGGAGCGGGGCAGCATCCCGTACTCGGCGGTGAGCCACCCCTGGCCCTGCCCCTTGAGGAAGGCGGGCACTTTTTCGTCGATGCTGGCGGTGCACACCACCTTGGTGTCGCCGCATTCGATCAGCACCGACCCTTCGGCGTGCTTGGTGAAGCGGCGGGTGATACGCACCGGGCGCAGCTCATCGGGTCGGCGCTGGCTGGGTCGCATGGAGGAAATGTTCGAGAGCTGTCCGATAGCGCTAGGGCAAAGCGCCGGGATTGGACGGCGCGGAGCCGGCAAAATTCGCATTATAGTTCCGTGCCGAGCCCTCTATCCCAGCCAGCGGGCGGCGAGGAGGGTCACGTTGTCCGAAGCGGCGCCCCCTTCCATCTCGGCGGCCTGGGCCACCGCCGCCACCGCCTCCTCCAGGGGGTAGTTGCACAGGGCCGCGGCGAACTCCTCCTCTGGGAGCTGGCCCCACAGCCCGTCGCTGCAGAGAAGCACCACGTCCCCCGACCGGAGGGCGACGGGAGCGCCGATTTCCACGTATGGGGCCTCCCAACCGCCGAGGCAGTTGGTGAGGACCCCCCGCTCGGCAAGGAACACGGGGTCGGCGGCGGGAAGGACTCCCTGGTCGAGCAGCTCCTGGACCAAGGAGTGGTCCCGGGTGCGCGCCACCACCGAGCCCTCCCGCAGCAGGTAACCGCGGGAATCCCCCGCGTGGGCCCAGTAGGTCGTGCCCTCCTGCACCAGGCACGCTACGCAGGTGGTTCCCGGAGGGTTCCACAGGAGATGCTCTCTGGCATAGGCCTGGATGTCCTCGTGGGCTGCGGTCATGGCCTGGCGGAAGAACTCGGCCGGGTCGGCCAGCCGGGGAGCGGCAGCGGCCCGGTAGGCGCCGAGGAGGCGGTCCACCGCCAGCTGGGCTGCCACTTCGCCCCGGGGCGTTCCTCCCATCCCGTCGGCTAGGACCAGCAGGAGGGAGCCGTCGCTACGGGTATAGGCGGCCCGATCCTGGTTGATCCGGCGCCCGCCGAGGAGGCTTGCCTGGGCGACTTCCACGTTCATCGGGGCGTTCTCATCTTGGGATCGGACCGCAAGGTGGAAGGGAGCAAAGGCGGACGTCGGTGGGAGGCCGAAGTTATGGTATCGTTGCGCTCTGAAAATTCTGAATTTTTCCGTCCCTCGAGTAAAGCGCGAAGCGCCAGCGGCAAAAGCATGATCGCCAGCATGACGGGGTTCGCCGTCGCCTCCCGGGAGCTGCCCGAAGCGACCCTCAACGTGGAAGTGCGCTCGGTCAATCACCGCTTCCTCGACATCCAGACCCGGCTTCCGGACGAGCTGCGCAGCTTGGAGTCGGAGGTCCGGGAGCTGCTGGCCGGCCGGCTCACCCGGGGCAAGGTGGACTGCCGGATCGGCCTGGTTCCCAAGCCTGCGCTCCAGCACGGCGCGGCCCTCAACGCCGAGGCGCTGGAGCGGTTGAAAAGCCTGGAGCTTTCGGTGCGCTCCGCCTTTCCCCAGGCTCCCGGGCTCACCGTGAGCGACGTGCTGCGCTGGCCCGGCGTCTTCGACCAGGCGACCCTCTCCGCGGACACGGTGCGGGAGCCGTGCCTGGCCCTGCTCGAGCAGGCGCTCAACGACCTGGTGGCGGCCCGGCGCCGGGAGGGGGAGAGGCTCAAAGAGCTCCTGCGCGAGCGGGTCGCCCGGATGGAGGCGCTGGTGGAGGAGGTGACGCCCCGCATCCCGGCCCTCATCGCTGCCTACCAGGAGCGGCTGTCCAACCGGCTTCGGGAAGCGATGCTGAACCTGGAGGACGAGCGCATCCGCCAGGAGTTCATGCTGTTCGCCAGCAAGATCGACGTGGACGAAGAGCTCAGCCGGCTCACCGCCCATCTCCAGGAAGTGAAGCGGGTGCTGGCGAGCGGCGGCCCGGCGGGCAAGCGCCTAGACTTCCTCATGCAGGAGCTGAACCGGGAGGCCAACACCCTGGGGGCGAAGTCGGTGGACGCCGAAGTCTCCCGCATCGCCATGGAGCTCAAGGTGCTGATCGAGCAGATGCGCGAGCAGATCCAGAACATCGAGTGAGCGTAAAGACGTAAGCCGTGAAGCCCATGCCGTCGACCCCCTTTAACCCCGGCGCCTTCGACCTCCGCCGGCGCCCCCTGCCCCGCGCCCGATGAGCGGCATCCTCTTCATCGTCGCCGCCCCCTCCGGAGCCGGTAAGACCAGCCTCGTCGCCGCGTTGCTGGAGCGGGACCGAAACCTGCGCCTCTCGGTGTCTTACACCACGCGCCCGCCCCGGGAAGGGGAGGTGGACGGCCGCCATTACCACTTCGTCGACCCGTCCACGTTCCAGGAGATGCTGGAGCGGGGGGAGTTCCTGGAAAGCGCCGAGGTCTACGGCAACCGCTACGGCACTTCCCAGGCCTGGGTGCGCCGCCAGCTCGAAGCCGGGACGGACGTGCTGCTGGAGATCGACTGCCAGGGGGCAGCCCAGGTGCGGCGACTGATGCCGGAGGCGGTAGGTGTCTTCATCCTCCCGCCCTCGATGGAGGTGCTCAAGCGCCGGCTGGAAAAGCGGGGCACGGAACCCCCCGAGGCGATCGCCCGGCGGCTGGCAGCCGCCCGGGCGGAAATGGGCCGTGTCGGAGAATTTGACTATGTTATTATCAATAACCGGTTTGACGAGGCGCTCGATGACCTGGCCTCGGTGGTACGGGCCGAGCGGCTGAAGGTGGCACGGCAGCTCGAGCGCCACCGCCCGCTGATCGAGTCGCTCACGAAATAAGGCTTTGAGGATAAAAGGGAAATGGCTCGTATCACGGTCGACGACTGCTTGAAGCACATTCCGAACCGTTTCGAATTGACGCTGGCCGCCACCTATCGGGCGCGCCAGATCGCCCATGGCGCCGCCCCTCTGATCGAGGGGCTCAAGGATAAGCCGACGGTCATCGCCCTGCGGGAGATCGCCGCCGGCAAGGTGGGGCTGGAGGTCCTCAACAAGGGGCAGTTGTAGCGCCAGCGCAGCGGTTCGACGTTCCCCGCTCCCCTCTCTCGCGCTCAAGGATCGACCGACTCCCGGCTGGGTCCCATGGAAGGTTCGTTGCAGCTCCCACGTTCCGGCGGCTGCCGCGGACTGCCGGGCCGCATCGGCGGCACTGCGGAACCGTCCGGCGGGCGGCGATTGAAAACGACGGGCGAGCGTTGACATGGCGGAAGCGGAACTCCTGTTCAAGGAACTCTCCGGATATCTCAAGCCGGAGGACGTGGTTCAGCTCGAATCCGCCTACCACTTCAGCAAGGCCGCCCATCACGGCCAGTTCAGAAAGAGCGGCGACCCGTACATCTCCCATCCCCTCGCGGTGACCCAGATCCTGGCGCAGATGCGCTTGGACGCCCAGGCGCTCACCGCGGCGCTGCTGCACGACGTGATGGAGGACACCAAGGTCACCAAGGCCGAGATCGCTTCCATCTTCGGCAACCCGGTGGCCGAGCTGGTAGACGGGGTCTCCAAGCTCGACCGCATCGAGTTCCAGAGCGCGGAGGACGCCCAGGCGGAGAACTTCCGCAAGATGCTACTCGCCGTCTCCCGGGACGTGCGCGTCATCCTCATCAAGCTGGCCGACCGGCTGCACAACATGCGCACCCTGAAGTCGGTGGAGCCCGAAAAGCGCCGCCGCATCGCCCGGGAAACCCTGGAGATCTACGCCCCCATCGCCAACCGCCTGGGGCTCAACGCCATCTACCAGGAGCTGCAGGATCTCGCCTTCCGCCACCTCTATCCCAATCGCTACAAAGTGCTCGCCAAGGCGGTGAAGGCGGCCCGGGGCAACCGGCGCGAAGTGGTGCACAAGATCCAGGCCACCCTCCAGCACAAGCTCAAGGAGGCCGGCATCGATGCCGAGGTGCACGGGCGGGAAAAGCACGTCTACAGCATCTACAAGAAGATGCGGGAGAAGTCCCTCTCCTTCGGCCAGGTGCTGGACATCCTCGGCCTTCGGATCATCGTCAAGGACATCCCCTCCTGCTACCTCGCCCTGGGCGTGCTGCACGGGCTCTACAAGCCCATTCCCGGAAAATTCAAGGACTATATCGCCATCCCCAAGGCGAACGGTTACCAGTCGCTGCACACCACGGTCTTCAGCCCCCTGGGCACCCCCATCGAGGTGCAGATCCGCACCCGCACCATGCACCGCATCGCCGAGAGCGGCGTGGCCTCCCACTGGCTGTACAAGACCTCGGACGCCGAGTTCAAGGAGCTGCACCAGAAGACCCACCAGTGGCTGCAAAGCCTGCTGGAATCCCTCTCCGAGTCCCGGGACTCGGTGGAATTCCTCGAGCACCTGAAGGTGGACCTCTTCCCGGACGAGGTGTACGTGTTCACCCCCAAGGGCAAGATCCTGGCGCTGCCGCGGGGGGCCACGGCGGTGGATTTCGCCTACGCCGTACACACCGACATCGGCAACCGCTGCGTCGCGGCCAAGATCAACTACGAGCTGATGCCCCTCAGGACCGAGCTCAAGAACGGGGATCAGGTGGAGATCATCACCGCGAGCCACGCCAAGCCCAATCCCTCCTGGCTCAACTACGTAGTGACCAGCAAAGCCCGTTTCGAGATCCGCCACTTCCTGCGCACCATGCAGTACGAGGAGTCGGCCGAGCTGGGCGAGCGGCTGCTGGCCCAGGCCGTGACTGCCCTGGGCGGCAAGCTGGAGGACATTAGCGACCAGCAGTGGGACAAGCTGGTACGGGAGACCAGCGCCAAGTCCAGGCAGGAGATCCTGGCCGACATCGGCCTCGGCAAGCGGCTGGCGGTGGTGGTAGCGCGCATGCTGGTCGCTCCCGGCGGCGAGGCCCAGCGGGGGGAGATGCCTTCCGCTGGCGCCATCACGCTCCTCGGCACCGAGGGCATGGCGGTGCAATACGCCCGCTGCTGCCGGCCCATTCCCGGCGACCCGATCATCGGCCTGATCAAGAAGGGCCAGGGCCTGGTCATCCACACCCACGACTGCCCGATGATCGGCAAGACCAAGGGCGACCCGGAGAAGTGGCTGGACGTGCAATGGGACCCGGGCATCACCCGCTCCTTCGGCGTCACCATCCGGCTGGTGGTGGCCAATCAGCGCGGGGTGCTGGCCAAGGTGGCGGCGGAGATCGCCGAAGCGGGCAGCAACATCGAGAACGTGAGCATGGACGGGGAAGGAGCCTACACCACCATGAACTTCACCCTGCAGGTGAAAAACCGCATCCACCTGGCCAGGGTGATGCGCAGCCTGCGCCGCATCCCCGAAGTGGCCCGCATCACCCGGGTCAAAGGCTAATCCCCTCCTCTGCCACTTCCCACCTGACTTAGGTCAATGACGGCCGCCCAACGTGCGGGTATTGTCGCCGGCGCTCGCGGGGTGGCTTGCGCCCCGGGGCAATCCCCATTCGAGGAGGAGACCATGCAAAAACCGTTGATTGCGATGATGTTCGCGGGCGCCCTGAGCCTTGCCGGATGCGCTGGCTTCGTGCCCCAGGATAAACCCGCGCTTTCCGTGGAGGCCCAGACGGCCCTGCTCCAGGCGGAGCAGGACATCAAGTTCGCCGAAAGCCGCAAGGGGGACACGACCGCCGCCCGCAAGTCCTACCAGCAGGCCCAGGAAGCCGCGGCCAAGGGAGACGAGGCGGCGGCCATCAAGCACGCCTGGGAGGCCAGCCAGGCGGCCGTCAAGTCGGTCAAATAGGCCGTCGGCCCCGCTTCAGCGCGCCTCCCGCTCGATCCGCTCGCGCATGCCGCGCTCGCGCTCTTCCAGGGCGGGCGCGGCTTCTTTCGCCCGCTCCAGCGCCCGGCGCTCTTCGCGGAAAATCTTCCGCTGGACGTCCTCGGACTCCATCCGGGGGACCGGGGGACCGCTGGGGGGCCGGGGCTTGTCCTCGCACCCGGCAAGCGCCGCGGCGAGCACGAGCATCGCCCCCAGCGCCCGGCGCGTGAGGGCGCTCCTCGGGCCGGCTTCGGTGCGGTGCGTTTCCATGATTTTCATTATAGAGGCCCGGACCCGGCGTCCCGACCCGCGCCGCGCCGGCTATAATACGCGATCACGAACCGGCCCGCGGGGCTCAGGTGCGAGCCGCGCGGCCTTTTCCCCGATGGTACCCCAACCCGACGGCTCCGGCGGTCCCGGTGCGGCCCCTGCGACCCGAACCTCGCCCCGTTCGCAGCCCGATCAAGCGAGAGAGGAACCATGCCCAAATACAAGATCGCCACGATCCCCGGCGACGGCATCGGCAAGGAAGTGGTGCCGGAAGGCATCCGCGTGCTGGAGGCCGCCGGGCGCAAGTTCGGCATCGAGTTCCAGTGGGATCACTTCCCCTGGAGCTGTGAGTACTACACCCGTCACGGGCGCATGATGCCCGAGGACGGACTGGAGACGATCCGCCGCCACGACGCCATCTATCTCGGCGCGGTAGGCTTTCCCGGCGTTCCCGACCACGTGTCCTTGTGGGGCCTGCTGATCCCGATCCGCCGGGGCTTCCAGCAGTACGTGAACCTGCGCCCGGTGCGGCTCATGCCCGGCGTGCCCTGCCCCTTGAAGGACAAGAAGCCCGGCGACATCGATTTCTGGGTGGTGCGGGAAAACAACGAAGGGGAATATTCTTCGATCGGGGGCCGCATCTACGAGGGCACCGAGCACGAGGTCGTGGTGCAACAGAGCACTTTCACCCGCCGGGGAGTGGACCGCATCCTGCGCTATGCCTTCGAGCTCGCCCGCCGCCGGCCAGCGAAGCACGTGACTTCCGCCACCAAGTCCAACGGCATCTCCATCACCATGCCCTACTGGGACGAGCGCTTCAAGGCCATGGCGGCCCAGTACCCGGACGTGCGCGCCGACCAGTATCACATCGACATCCTGAGCGCCCACTTCGTGCTGCACCCGGAATGGTTCGACGTGGTGGTGGGCTCCAACCTCTTCGGCGACATCCTGTCCGACCTGGGGCCCGCGGTGACCGGCACCATCGGCATCGCGCCGTCGGCGAACCTCAACCCCGAGCGGGAATTCCCTTCCTGCTTCGAGCCGGTGCACGGCTCCGCCCCGGACATCTACGGCAAGAACATCGCCAACCCCATCGGCCAGATCTGGTCCGGTGCCATGATGCTGGAACACCTGGGCCACGCGGAAGCGGCACAAGCGATCGAGCGCGCCATCGAAACGGTGGTCGCGGAAGGACCGCGCACCCGCGACATGGGAGGCACCGCCTCCACCGCCGAGGTGGGCCAGGCCATCGCTTCCGCGCTTTGAAAAGCCGCGCCCTCCCGTTGGCGCTGAACGGCGGCGCTGCTACCATTTGAGCGCCCTTCCGCTTCCGAGCGGGAGGGCGTTCTTGCCCCTCTATATCCTTGCCCATGCGGGTCCGCTACCCCAAGTCGTTCCTCGCCCTGCTGTTCGTCGGGCTCACCCTGGTCGCGCTGCCCCTCATCTTCGCCCTGGTCAACAACGCGGTGGCGATCGACCGCCTCACCAACCAGGGACAGAAGGCGGTCTACGAGGCGACGCGCCTCATCCAGGAGAGCCGGGCGCTCTCCGAGTCGGTGACCGGCATGGAGCGGGTCGCGCGCCAGTACCTGGTGCTGCGCGACCGGTCGCTGCTCGACGGCTATGGGAACTTGCGGGAAGGATTCCTGAGAAGCGCTCGCCTGCTCCAGCATTCCCGGCTGGCCGAGGGGCAGCGGGCGTTGCTCGCCGAGATGGTCGAGCGGGAGGAAGCCATTCACCGCCAGCTCGCGGCGCTGTCGCCGGCCAACCCGGAAGCAGCGGCCAAGGACCAGGAAGCGCAGCAGCTCCAATGGATCGCCGTGGCGTTCGAATCCCTGTCCCAGGGGGCGCAGAAGCTGGTGATCCACAGCAACGAGGTGATCGACCGGGAAGTGGAAACGCTGCGCCAGATGTCGCAGAAGGCCTACGAGATCATGATGCTACAGATGCTGGCGCTGGTGCCGGTGGCGATCTTCCTGGTGGTGGGCTTTCCCCTGCTCATCGTGCCCCCCATCCGGCAGCTCGCCCAGGGCATACGCACCCTGGGCGAGGGACGGTTCGATCTGGAAATCCGGGTCGACGGCCCTCAAGATCTGCGCTACCTGGGCCAGCAGCTCGACTGGCTGCGGCTGCGGCTGATGGAGCTGGAGGAACAGAAGAAAAAGTTCCTGAGCCACGTGTCCCACGAGCTGAAGACCCCGCTCACGGCGCTGCGGGAGGGCTCCGACCTGCTGGCGGATGAAGTGGTGGGCAAGCTCAATCCCGAACAGAAGGAGATCGCCCGCATCCTGCGCCAGAGCAGCCTCCAACTCGGCCGGCTGATCGAGGACCTGCTCGCCTACAGCGCGTCCCAGTTCCGGAAGGGAAAGCTCAACATCAAACAGGTTAAAATGAGCGACGTGGTAAAGAGCGTCGTCAACGATCATAAACTGGCGCTGCGCGCCCGCTCGATCCAACTGGAACTCGACTGCGAGGCCGTGTACGTGTCCGGCGACGAGGAGAAGCTGCGGACCGTGGTGGACAACCTGGTTTCCAACGCCATCAAGTTCACGCCCGAGGGCGGCCGCGTGCGCGTCGAACTGCGCCGCGACGACGACGCGGCAGTACTGGACGTGATCGACGACGGGCCCGGCATCCCGCCCGAGGAGCGGGAGCGGGTGTTCGCGCCGTTTTTCCAGGGCCGCGCCCAGCAATCGGCGGCGGTCAAGGGATCGGGGCTGGGGCTGTCCATCGTCAAGGAGCACGTGCTGGCCCATGGCGGACGGGTGGAAGTGGTGGACCGCGCCGCGCCGGGGGCTCATTTCCGGGTCACCTTGCCCCTCAACCCATGGGTCGGCGCGTGAAGCCGGGGTCGCGGCTTTTCCTGTTGGCGGCGGCGCTCGCTCTTGTCGCAGGCTGCGCCGTGCCTCCGCTCGGCGAGGGCGAGCGGCCGGAGCCGGTCATCCCCGGCCTCACCCGCCCCGTCAGCGACGTGGAGGCGTTGCTCGACTACTACGAGCGCTTGACGAAACTCCAGGGACAGGAGCTGGCCAAAGAGTACGAGCGGGTCCGGCAAACCTACGCCAGGGCCCGCAGCGACTATAACCGGCTCCAGCTCGCGCTCCACGGCGCGCTGCCCGGAGCGGGCCCGGAAGATCAGATCCAGAGCCTGAACCTCCTGGAGCCCCTGGTGAAGTCGAACGACCAGAGAAACGGCGACCTGCGGCGGCTCGCCCTGCTGCTGCACGGCCTGATCCAGGAGCACCGGCGGCTCGCGGAAGGCTTGAACGCGGCCAGCCAGAAGGCCAAGGAAGAACAAAAGCGCGCCGAGGACCTGCAGCAGAAGCTCGACGCCATCAAGAGCATCGAAAAGAACCTGATCGAGCGCGAACAGCAGATGCGCAAGCAGCGATGACCAGCATTCCCCAGCGCATCCTGGTGGTGGACGACGATCCCGGCATCCTGCGGCTGCTCACCCTGCGGCTGCAGTCGGCAGGCTACGCCGTCACCTCGGTGGAGAGCGCCGAAAAAGCCCTCTCGGCCATCGAGGCGGCCCGGCCCAATCTGGTGATCACCGACCTGCGCATGGGCGGCATGGACGGCATGGCCCTGTTCGACGCCTTACACCGGGCGCACCCGACCCTGCCGGTGATCATTCTCACCGCCCACGGCACCATTCCCGACGCGGTGGCGGCCACCAAGCGCGGTGTGTTCGGCTACCTCACCAAGCCGTTCGAGGCCCAAGAGCTGCTGGAGCAGGTGGCGAAAGCGATCAGCGTCTCCGGCGGTGTTTCCGCCGGTACCTCCGCCCTGGGCGATCGGGAGTGGCGCAGCGAAATCATCACCTGCAGCCCCCTGATGGAGGACCTGCTGGCCCAGGCCCGACTGGTGGCGGCGGGAGATGCCAGCGTGTTCATCCAGGGCGAGTCCGGCAGCGGCAAGGAACTGCTCGCCCGGGCCATCCACAAGGCCAGCGCCCGGGCCCAGGCGCCCTTCGTCGCGGTCAACTGCGGCGCGATTCCCGAACAACTCCTGGAATCCGAGCTGTTCGGCCACGTGAAGGGCGCCTTCACCGGCGCCACCCGCGACCACAGCGGACTGTTCCAGGCGGCCCACCAGGGCACCCTGTTCCTGGACGAGATCGGCGACATGCCCCTCACCCTGCAGGTGAAGCTGCTGCGGGTGCTGGAAGACAAGCAGGTGCGCCCGGTGGGGTCCACCCGCAGCATCCCGGTGGACGTGCGCATCATTTCCGCCACCCATCGGGATCTGGAGGCCCTCAAGAACACGGGCAACTTCCGTCAGGACCTGTACTACCGGCTGAACGTGGTTTCCCTCACGGTCCCTTCGCTCGCGCAACGGCGCGAAGACATCCCGCTCCTTGCCACCTACTTCCTGCACCGCCTGGCGAACAAGTACCGCAAGGCGGTGGCCGCTTTCGCCCCCGAGGCGATGGAGCTCTTGGCCCAGGCCTCCTGGCCCGGCAACGTGCGGCAATTGCAGAACGTGGTGGAGCAGACGGTGGCCCTCGCCACCAGCCCCATCATACCCGCCACCCTGGTGCAGAACGCCATTCAGCACGAGCAGGACGAAATCACCTCTTTCGAGGTGGCGCGCACCCGTTTCGAGCGGGAATACCTGGCGCGGCTGCTCAAGATCACCGGCGGCAACGTGAGCCAGGCGGCCAAGCTGGCGAAGCGCAACCGCACGGAGTTCTACAAGCTGTTGCAACGCCTGCAGCTCGACCCGGCCCTGTTCAAGCGGCCCAGGGACTGAGCCGTCCACCCCGTCCGGCGATTCCGGGAAGGACTCTTTGCGTCCGGCCCGTCGTTGGCCGGCGACTTTAAAAACATGCTCTAAGTCAGCGTGTTACAAGAGATTTGCGGTTGCGCTGTCGCCGATCGACGACAGTTCTCCGCTTTGGTCCCGCCAGAAAATTCCGCCCTTTTAAAACTAACTCAATGATTGTTAAAAAAATGCTCCCCCTTGGCACGCCCCTTGCCATAGCTTGGTGGCTGGAGGCCTGCGAGGCGCCAGCGACTGAGATCAGGGAGCACCAAAAAATGGCCATCGACGTCCTAAACAGCAATTGGAAAGAAATCCGCGCCCACGCCAAACAGTGGTGGGGCGAGCTGACCGAAGACGACCTGGATGAGGTGGAAGGCCGGCGCGACCGGCTGATCGATCTGCTGCAGCAGCGTTACGGCCATACCCGCGAGGAAGCGGAGGTGGACGTGGAACGCTTCCTGGTGCGCGCCAGCAGCTTCATTCGACCCAATCACTGAAAAGTCGCGGCAAGGCACGGCTTCCGGAGGCAAGAGGGACAGTGGGGGCGACATGGTGAACAACAACAGCAGCCTGCTTTACCCATTGATGATCATCGCGGCGATGGCGGTGATCCTGTTCAGCATCGTGGGCATCGCCACCATGACGGGTCACCTACCCGCGGCCTTCTCGGAAGTCCAGGAAGGGCAGGCGACGAGCAGGACGAATGCGGCGGCGAGGCCGGACGCGCCGAAGCCGGCCGCCGCCAGGACGGCGGCGCCTGCGCCCGTCGCGAGGGCGGCCCCCTGCCCGGACTGCGGCGTGGTCGAGTCCGTCACGGCTTCCGAGGTCAAGGGACAGCCGTCCGGGGTGGGCATGGTGGCCGGCGGTGTCACCGGCGGGGTGATCGGTAACCAGATCGGCGGCGGCAGCGGCCGTACCATCGCCACTATCGTGGGCGCGGCGGGAGGCGCTTACGTGGGCAACGAAATCGAGAAAAACGCGAAGAAAACCACAGTTTACCGGATCACGGTGCGCATGGACGACGGTACCACCCGCACCTTGACTCAAGAGACGCCGCCTGGATTCGGTATCGGCGAAAAGGTGCGCATCGTGGATGGGCGCCTGGTGGCAAGAGGTTGAGGCTACTTAGGTAAAAGGCACCTGCAGGGAACTCAAGGCAAGCGAAAGGAATCCCAGCACGCAGAAGCGATTCTTCGGCGAAGACAAGGAACCCCCAAGTTGGCCCGCTATTTTCTCCTCCGGCGGGCTTTTTTTTGGAGCGTCAATGGACGCCCGCGCGGTGCGCGGGTGCTAACCCGGAGTCACCCATGAAAGCCTTGCGCTTTTTCATTCTCGTGAACGTCGCCCTGCTCGCCGCCGGGTGCGCCGCGACCCAGCCGAGTCGTCCCAATGTGAACTTGTCCGGCTATCCGCCGGCCTTCCAGGAAGGTTATGCCGACGGCTGCCACAGCGCCCGAACCCTGATCGGCGTGCGCAAGGACGAGGCCCGTTTCAAGAACGACAGCCTCTACGCCCAGGGCTGGCGGGACGGCTACGACATCTGCAGTAAGCGCTGATTTTCACCCAGGAGTCTTTCCACCACCGGGACCGGCCAGGCCGTACAATCTCGGCCCTGGGGGTAAAAACCGTGAACGAGGGGCTCTACGCCATCGGGCTGTGCGCGGTGGCAGTCAACGCGGCCACCGGCGTGCTGGAAGCCGGAAGGAAGCCCATCGACCTTTTCGGCATGGTGGTGGTGGCGCTCGCCGCGGCCCTGGGCGGAGGCACGCTCCGGGACCTGCTGCTGGATCGCCCGGTGTTCTGGATCGCCGATGTCTCATACCTGTGGACCGCCGTGGCCGCCGGGCTCGCCACGTTCGTCCTGGTGAGGCGCCTGCGGCTGCCCCTCAACCTGTTCCTCATTCCCGACGCGCTGGGGCTCGCCTTGTTCACCGTGCTCGGCACTCAGATCGCCCTGGCCATGGAGATGGACGGGTTCGTGGCCAGCTTGATGGGGGTCATCACCGGTGTCTTCGGCGGGGTGCTGCGGGACGTCCTGTGCAACGAGGTGCCGTTGGTGTTCGGCGGCGAGCTTTACGCGACGGCGGCCTGGGCCGGCGCTCTGCTGCTGGTGGCCTTGAACCACTTCGGCATAGACGCCAACGCTTCCGCGGCCCTGGCCACCGCAGCCGTTCTGGCCCTGCGCCTGGCGGCGATCCGCTGGCGCATCCGGCTGCCCATCTTCGTCGCCAGGCGCTAGCTGTGACGGTTCGAGGGCCGCTCCACCCTGTGCCGGATCTTCTATATCAAGTAAGCGGTCACGAACACGCCCACCATGGTGAACGCCAGGGCGAGCTTCGCCAGGGTGCCGAGCAGGAGCCCTACCCAGGTTCCGATTCCGGCGCGGGCGGCCCGGCTCCAGTCGCTGCGGGTGAGATATTCGCCGATCACCGCGCCGACGAAGGGTCCCAGCAACAGACCGGGCAGGCCGAAGAACACGCCCACCACGGTGCCGACGGCGGCGCCCGCCACCGCCCGGGCGCTCGCGCCGACCCGCTCCGCCCCCAAGGCGCTCGCCACCAGGTCCACGAGGACCGCCGCCAGGGTGAGTGCCGCCAGGACGGCCACGGTGACGACGCTGACATGCTGAAAATCGTCCATCCAGGCGGCGAGCAGCAGGGCGGCAAAGACCAGGGGAACGCCCGGCAGCCCGGGGAGCACGGTGCCGAGAAGGCCTGCCACCACCAGGGCGATCACCAGAAGCCAGAGCCAGACGTTCACCGCAGGACGCCCCGACTCACGACGCTGCGCTCAATCCATGCAGCGGGAATCACCACCCGTACGGATAGCCCCAGGGATAGGGGCCGAAACCGATCCCGTAGGACCACCCCCGATGCCATGGCCGGTCGTGACGGTCCAACCAGACGTGGGTGCCCCAATAATCCTGCCATGCGCGCCGGTACGCCTCGGCCTGGGCTTCCGCTTCACGCCGCGCTTGTTCCGCCGCCTGGAAGCGGCGCTCCTCCTGGAGGACGCCCTCGGCGCGCCGGCGCCACTCAGCGGCGCGCTCCGGATCCCGGGGGACACCGAAGCCTTCTTCGTAGATCCTCGCGAGCCGCTGCTGCGCTTCGAGCAGTCCTGCCTCGGCGGCGCGCCGGTACCAGCCCAGGGCTTGCTCCATGTGCCCCTCCCGCTCCCTGAGGCGGGCGAGGGCGAGGGCCGCGTTGGGGTGCCCCTGCTCTGCGGCGCGCTCGAACCAGCGGGCCGCCCGATCCGGGTCGAGGGGGGCGCCGCGGCCCTGGGCGTACATCTCGCCCACGGCGAACTGGGCAGCCACGTCGCCCAATTCCGCAGCCCGCTCTTTCCACTCCAGCGCCCGCGCCGGGTCCGGCGCCACGCCACGTCCCCGGGCGTACAGGTCTCCCAGCAGCCAGGCCGCGCGGGCATCGCCTCTCTCCGCCGCCGCCGCAAACCCGCGTTCCGCCGCAGCGTAGTCTCCGCCCACGTAAGCACGCCAGGCGTCTTCGAAGGCCGCTGCCGCCGGCGCCGTAATGGCAAATCCGACTACCAAGAGAAGTGCTTTCGCGTACCTCGTGCTCATTGCTGCACCCGCCTTGCGCCGGTTCTGGACCCTGCCGCAGTCCATGTTCCGGCGTTTTCAGTCTAGCACAGGCGCGCTCGCCCCTTGCCCGATCCGCCGCCCGCTCTGCTCTTCGCCGAATGGCAACCGCCCATGACCTTTCGCGCTGCCGCGGCTCGCGCATATCGGATGCTTCTAGCCTTCCGAAGAAAGGATCGAATCCAGGAACTGCCGGGTGCGCGGCTCCTGGGGATCGCGGAAGATCCGCTCTGGCGAGCCGTCTTCCAGGATGCGGCCCTGATCGAAGAACAGCACCCGGTCGGACGAGCGCTCGGCGAATTTCATGTGATGGGTGACGATCAGCATGGTCATGCGCCTTCCCCGGGCGAGCTCGTCCAGGAGCCGCAGAATCCCGCCCACCAGCTCGGGATCGAGGGCCGAGGTGATCTCGTCGAACAGCATGATCTCGGGCTCCATCGCCAGCGCCCGGGCGATCGCGACCCGCTGCTTCTGGCCGCCGGAAAGCTCTGCCGGATAGGCGTTGCGCTTGTCGGCGAGGCCCACCCGTTCGAGCTGCGCGACTCCCAGGGCTTCGGCCTCGGCGCGACTCAAACGCCGCACGCGCATCGGCGCCTCGATCACGTTGGCGAGCGCCGTCATGTGGGGAAACAGATTGAAGTGCTGGAACACCATGCCCACCTTGCCCCGCAGGCGGCGCACGTGGCGCTCGTCGGCCTGCACCTCGCGGCTGTTGCACACCGTGGTCCATAACGGCTCGCCCATGATCTCGATGCGCCCAGCGTCGGGCCGGTCCAGGGCCATCAGCAGCCGCAGCAACGTGGACTTGCCCGAACCGCTGGGGCCGATGACGGCCACCGTCTGGCCGGTCGGCATCTCCAAGTCCACGCCCCGGAGCACCTCCAACTCGCCGTAGCGCTTCCTCACGCCCTCGAGGCGAACCGCCACCCTCATCCCGTTCTCCCCAGGGCAGCGGCAAGCTGTCGTTCCAGGGCGCGAACGCCCGCCGCCGCGACAAGGCTGACCGCCAGAAACAGCACGCCCACCAGGGTGAGCGGCTCCGTATAGCGGAACGTCTCGGCGCCGATCACCTTAGCGGTTTGCAGCAGCTCTAGCACAGTGATGGCGGAGAGCAGGGGCGTATCCTTGAACATGGCGATGAGGTAGTTGCCCAAGGCCGGCACCACCGGCGGAATCGCCTGGGGGATCACGACCCGGATGTACGTCTGCATTCGGCTCATGTTCAGCGCCGCCGCCGCTTCCCACTGGCCCCGGGGCACCCCGTCGAGCCCGGCCCGGTAGACTTCGGAACAGTAAGCGCCGTAATGCAAGCCGAGGGCCAGTACCCCGGTGGCGAAGGCCGAGAGCTGCACGCCAAAGCCGGGCAGCACGTAGAAGAGGAAATAGATCTGAACCAGCAGGGGCGTGCTGCGCACGAACTCCACGAAACCGACAACAGGAAGCCGCACCACCGGCAGCCGCGCGCGGCGGGCGATCGCCAGAAGGAGCCCGAGGGTAAGGGCGATCAGCATGCCCCCGAGGGTCGCCTGGACCGTGACCACCAGCGCCCGGGCGAGCCGGGGCACGATTTCCAGGGCGAAGGCCCAGTCGAAGATCACCGCACGCCCCCCCGCTCCAGACCCCGTGAGGCGAGAAACTCGAGCCCGCGCAGAAGCGCGGTGATCACCAGCGCGGCGCCGAAGTACATCGCCAGCACCAGGCTGAAGATCATTTCGGTCTGCAGCGTCTCGGAGCGCAGCGTCTGGGCCCGGAACGTGAGATCGGTGATGGTGATCAAGGACACCAGCGCCGTGTTCTTGAGGAGCTCGATCAGGAGGTTGCCGGCCGGGGGCAGCATGGCCGGGATTGCCTGGGGCAGGACCACGCGCGCGAGCGTCTGCCAGGGGGTGAAGCTCAACGCCGCCGCAGCCTCCCGCTGGCCTCGCGGCACCGCGAGAATGGCGCCCCGAACGACCTCGGCGCCGTACGCGCCGGTGTTCAGGGCGAGGACCAAGATTCCGACCGCCATGGCGGGCAGATTCAAGCCGAAGAGGGGCAGCACGAAATAGAACCAGAAGAGCTGCACCAGAGCGGAGGTGCCGCGGAACACTTCCACGTATGCCGTGGCCGGCCAGCGCACGGCTCGCCAGGGCGAGAGGCGCGCCAGCCCGGCGGCGAGCGCGATGGGCACAGACAACAGCGCTGCGCCCGCGGTGAGGCGCAGTGTCACCGCGAGCCCGTCCAGCAGAGGCGGGACCAGGTCCAGCACGGACGCCATCGTTACTCGCCAGCGTGCAGGTCCTGACCTAGCCTTGGCACAGCTCTGCCGCCGTGACCTCGCCCGGCAGGTCCGCTTGCGTGAAGCCGAAACGCGCAACTAATTGCAGGTGCTCCTGGGTTCCGATGAACGTTTCGAGCTCGCGATTGAACGCCTCGACCAGGTCCCGATCGCTTTTGCGAAATCCGAACCCGCCGTAGCCGATCGCCGGCTTGCCGTCGATCACCGGCTGTCGGAACGGATCGGCCCGCTCGACCCAGGTATTTCCGACCTCGGCCTTTCCCAGCAGGTCGCGCACGGTGAGGGCCGTCGCCGCGTACGCGTCCACGCGCCCGGCCTCGACGCCCGCCAGCGCGTTGGCCGCGCTAGGGAACACGACGACGCGCTCGTCGGGAATGCCCAATGCCCGGGCGTACCCTCGCTCCACCGCGCCCGCAACGACGCCGAGCTTCGCCTCCGGGTGGCGCGCCATGTCCTCGTAGCTGTGCAGTCCGAGGGGATTTCCCTGCTTGACGATGAACGCCTGGCCAATGGCGTAGGTCGGGTTCGAGAAGGCGATGCGTTCGCACCGCCGCGGCAGGATGTACATCCCGGTGGCGATGATGTCGAACCGCCCGGCCTGCAATCCCGGGATCAGGGATCCGAACTGGGTGAGCACGCCCTCCACCTTCTCTATCCCTAAGCGGCGCAGGATGACCCGCGCCACCTCCGGCGCCTCGCCGGTCGCGCGATTGCGCTGGGTGTCGAGATAGGCAAAGGGCGCCTCGTCCGCGAAACCGATGCGGATGCTTTCTTCCCGCCGAGCCCGTTCGAGGGTCGATCCGTCTCCCAAAGCGGACGGATCCGAGCAGCCGGCCAGCAGCAGGACCGCCGCAACCGCGGCGGCCAGAAGCGACCGGAGCGTCATCCATTCCTCCCGATGAGGCGCCCGTCCAGCGAATGCGGTCATACGCCTCTCTTTACCGCCTGCGGAACCACCGGCTCAATGGGCGAGAAGTCGCTGCGGGTAGCGATGAACTCGGGCCGGGGAGTCAGACCGTGCAGCGGAGCGCCCAGCGCGTTCTCCACGCTGTTGTAGACGAAGAACAGGTTGCTGCGGGGATCGGGGGTGATGTTGCTATTGGACCCGTGCATGGCGTTGCAGTCGAAAAACACCACCGATCCGGCCGGCCCCTTCATCGACTCGATCCCGCCCCGGTCCACCAGGAAGCGCAGGCTGGCCTCGTCCGGCACGCCGTACTCCTGCTTCCTGAGGGACTGCTTGTAGTGCTCATCGGGCGTCTCGCCCACGCACTGGATATAGTGCATGTGGGAGCCAGGGATGATCATCAGCGGGCCGTTGTGCTCGTCGTTGTCGGTGAGCAGGATCGAGCAGGAAACCGCCCGCATGCGCGGCATGCCGTCTTCCACGTGCCAGGTCTCGAAGTCGCTGTGCCAGTAGAACTCTTTGCCCTTGAAGCCGGGCTTGCGGTTGGCGCGTGACTGGTGGATGTAGACCTGGCTGCCTAGGATCTGGCGGGCGATGTTCACCAGCCGGATATCGCGCGCGAGCTGGTCGAGCACGGGGCTCAGGCGATGTACCATGAAGACCGAGCGCACCTCGCCGCTGCCCGGCTCGGCGATCACCTCGTCGCGGCCCTCGAGCTTCGGATCGTGGGCCAATCTCTCCACCTCGCTCAGGAATCGCGCAACCTCCTCCGGGCTGAAAAGCTGCTTCAGGAGAATGAAGCCCTTTTTGGCGTAGCGGGCGAGCTGGTGTTGCGACAGGTCCGTCGGGCCCTGTTCCTTCCAGCCATCATAGACCACGGGATCTTGGCGCAGGATGATCGCGGCTTCGCTGTCGGATCGCGATTTATAGACGTCGGTCACGGTAATCATGTTTCCGCTGCCTCCAATACTCGGTTGCGGAAGCGGCCAGCCGGGCGCCGGTGCCACGGCCTCACGCACGCCTCAGCGCGCTCGCCACCTAGCCGGCGGCCGCCTCCTCGGTGATCGGATAGACGCCCTCTTCGTCGTGCACTTCGGCGCCGGTGAGGGGCGGATTGAACACGCACACCAGGCGCATGTCGGTGCGGGCGCGAAGGACGTGCTTGTCGTGCCGGTCCAGGGCGTACAGGGTTCCCGGCGTGATGGAGTGGATCGCGCCGTCCGCCAGCGTCTCCACTTCGCCTTCGCCCTCGACGCAGAACACCGCCTCCAGGTGATGGCGGTACCACATGGACGTCTCGGTGCCGGCATGGATGATGGTCTCGTGCAGCGAAAAGCCCATGCCGTCCCGCTTGAGTAGCAGCCTGCGGCTCACCCAGTTGGGCGCGTGCACGTCGCGCTCGGTGCCGAGCACGTCGGATACCCTGCGCACGATCATCGGCCGCCCCCCGCCGCCTTCTTCAGGGTGCGGACGTTGGAGCTGGTGGCGAGGCGAACGCCCAGCGTCTCGGCGACGCATTGCTCCAGGAGGTACAGCCCGTCGGCCAGCAGCTCGGTATCGATGGTCAGGGGCGGTAGCAGCTTGATCACGTCGTCTTCTGCGCCCGACGTTTCCATCACGAGGCCGCGCTTGAACGCGGCCGCCGTGATCCGGTTGGGCAGCCCCGGGACCTGCGACGCCAGCCCCTGGATCATCCCGCGCCCTCGGGCTTCGAACTGGCCGCCGGGATAAGCGTCGGCGATGTGCTCGAGCCACAGGCGCATGATCTTGCCCTTGCGCTCCACCTCCCGGGTGAGATCGCCGCTGCTCCAGTAGCGCAGCAGCGCCTCGCGGGCAGTGACGAATGCCAGGTTGTTGCCGCGGAACGTGCCGTTGTGGGCGCTCGGGCGCCAGACGTCCAGCTCGGGCTTCATCAGGACCAGGGACATGGGCAGCCCGAAGCCCGAGAGGGACTTGGACAGGGTGACGATATCTGGGCTGATGCCGACGCCTTCGAAGCTGAAGAAGGTACCGGTGCGCCCGCAACCCACCTGGATGTCGTCCACGATCAGCAATACGTCGTGGCGCCGGCACACCTGCTCCAGACGCCGCAACCACTCGAAGCGGGCCGCGTTCACGCCACCCTCGCCCTGCACGGTCTCGACGATCACCGCGGCGGGGACATCGATGCCGCTCGATTTGTCCGCCAGCAGGCGGTCGAGCAGCTCCGTGGTATCGACCCCGTCGATGTAACCGTCGTAGGGCATGAACTGCACGTTGGGCAGCGGCTGGCCCGCAGCGGAGCGGAACTTCTCGTTGCCGGTCGCCGCGAGGGACCCGCCGGTGACCCCGTGAAAGGCGTTGGTGAAGGCGATGATGCCGGTGCGGCCTTTCGCCTGGCGCGCGAGCTTGAGGGCCGCCTCGACCGCGTTGGTGCCGGTGGGTCCAGGGAACTGGACCTTGTAGTGCATGCCCCGCGGTTGCAAGATCACGCGCTCGAAGGTCTCCAGAAACTCCTTCTTGGCGGTCGTGGCCATGTCGAGGCCGTGGACGACGCCGTCGTGCTCCAGGTAGTCCAGCAGCCGGGCCTTCATTCCCGGCTCGTTATGGCCGTAGTTGAGCGTTCCCGCCCCGGCGAAGAAATCGATGTAGCGGTTGCCGTCCTCGTCCCACAGGATGGGGCCCTGCGCCTTGGTGAAGACCGCGGGGAACGAACGGACGTAGCCCCGCACCTCCGATTCCAGTCGATTGAAAATTCTCAGGTTCATGCCATCTCTCCTTTCTCGGCTGGTTTCTGGATCGGGCCGATCACAAGCAAGCGTTCTTCCTCGTGATCCTCGGTCCCGAACATTTGCGGCGTGAACAGGGGGCGTTCCTCGATCCGCGCATCGAGCGCCCGGGCGAGGGCGGCGAACATGGCCCGCGACGCCCCGTTGCCGGGCGAAACGGTGGTCTCGATCCGGGTGATGCGAGAAAGGGCTTTTCGCTTCAGCAGTGCGAGCAGCATGCGCTTGCCAAGGCCCCGGCCGCGCGCATCCGGACGCACCGCCACCTGCCAGACGAACAGGGTGTCCTCCCGGCGCGGAGGGACGTAGGCGGATACGAACCCGACCGCCCGCCCGTCCTCCCGCGCCAAGATGCAGGTCTCGGCGAAATGGTGGGCCAGCAACAGGTAGGCGTAAGTGGAGTTGACGTCGAGGGGCGGGCAGGCGCGGATGAGCCTGCGGATCTCGTCGCCGTGCTCGATCGTCGGCGGTGCCAGTTGGATGGGCCGCTGGTCGGCCTGGGAATATTCCGTGCTGATCGCGATAAGCCTGCCTCCTCGTCCATACGATAGAGATGATCCAGGGGAAAAGCCCCGTGCCGCGGACCCGACACCCGCTTCAGCGCAGTTCCCTCAGGGTCGGCTGAGGGGCCCGGTTTCGAGAATCGGCGCGGAATCGATGTGCTGGGCCTCCATGAGCTGCACGATGCGCTCCAGCGCCAGGGCGATGGCGGCCTGCTCCAGTTCCGGCAGGCGGTTGAGACCTTGAGCTAGCCGCTCCTGTAGCGGCGAAGGCGCCTGGGCGGCTAGGGCCGCCCCTCGTTCGGTCGCGCTGACCCGAACGATGCGCCGGTCCTCCACCCCGCGGCTGCGGGTCACCAGGCCCTTCTCCTCCAGCCGGTCCAGGATGCCCACCACGGTGCTCGGGGAAAGGTGCACTTCTTTGGCCAACGCGGTGGCGGTCATCGGCCCGCCGTTCACCACCGCCAGCAGGCACACGAGCTGCGGCGCGGTGATGTGGCTCTGGGACTCCAACTGCTTGGAGTACATGTCCACGCAGCGGATGATGCGCCGGATGGCGCGCAAGACTCGCAAATCGTATCGGACACTCGCCCGGCCATCCTCCACCTCCGGGATCGCCTCGAGCCGGGGAGGAGGTTGGGCGCCGGTAGCCGTCTCCTCGACCAGGGGGAGCGGCTCGATCCTAGGGTCGACGCTGGTTACCATGAGCGGCCTCGCCATGAAATTTCGACAGAAATCATCCTGAATATTATTATTTCTTCTGAAATGATGTTAATCATAATCAATTTCCACGGCCTGTCAACCCTAGGGGCTTTCGAATGGTGAAACACAGATCAGGCAGCGGCGAGTCGCCCGGGGGTTTCCGCGCTTCGGCAGCGTGGTCTTCCCGGCCGAAGCCTCGCCGTAGCGAGGCGTGAAAGAGCTCGGTGGGTGGCGGTAGACCCCGAGAATCGCCGCAGAGGCGGCCCGCGCCCCTGGGGAGTCTCAGGGCGCTTTGGGAGGCGGCCCGCCCGCGAGTTGCTTGAGGAGGTGGGACTCCCGCTTGTAGAAACCCTCCGTGTGAAAGGTTTCCGGCAGCCGGTAGAGCTCGTAGTCCAGGTGATGGCACAGCTCGTGTAGTACCGTGCGCAGGAAGGTGCGGAACTTCACCACCTGCCCCCGCTGGGCAGTGCGCATCCAGACCGAGATCTTGGGCGGCGTTGCGTCCCCGGTGGGCTCGTACAGGCCATGGAGCTCGCCGCCCGCCACCTGGGGCCGGGTCTTGTACACCTTGATGCGCACCGGCGGCACGCCCAGCCGTCGGGCAAGCTCGTCCAGCAACCGCTGACAGGCCAGCTCCGTGGCGCCGGGATGCTCGGCGGCCAGGGCCTGGGCGATGAGGTCCACCAGGGGATGCAGGTCCTCCACGCCGGGCACGGGCACCGCCTCGATCCTGTCGCTCGCGTCGTAGACGCGCTTGCGGCGGGGGCTCAAACGGTCGTAGAAGGCAAAAGGCATGGCGTCGAGGAAGCGCGGGGCGATTCTAACCGCCCGCTTCCCTAGGTGGAAAGGGCGAAGGGAAAAGGGGCTGACGCCCGACCTTCTCTCTCCGTGTCGCGCTGCGGGCTTTGCAAAGGCTCGAGACAAGCGCTTGACGATTTCTAACAAATCGGCGCGCTGAACTTAAGCCCGATCTCTTCGAACCTCCGTCCTGCCAAGTGAGTGCTAGCTTGCGCGGAAAGGAAGGCCGGAGCTTGTCCGATGTCCTGATGGCAGCCGCACCCCAAGCGCCCAGTTTCATCCCGAGTGAGGTGGAGCGAGGGGCCTAGGTGTTTCAGGAACGAGTCCGCCTTAAGGCATGCTGAAGGGTTCGCCAGGGCGCCGGGGAAACCCGCTTAGCGGCGGCCGAAGCCCCGCGTCCCGCGGCCAGGCATTAGAATGCCAAAGCTAAGCCGGGCCTCCCTTTCCTTCAACCCATGACCGAACCGAGCGATTTCTTCAATCCCTACCGCCACCATTTCGTGCGGGTCGCCGTGGCCGTCCCCGAGGTGCGGGTGGCGGACCCGGACTTCAACGCCGCCCAGACCGTCGCCCTCATGGGCCGGGCAGCGGAGGAGCGGGTGGCGCTTGTGGTCTTTCCCGAGCTGGGGCTGTCCGCTTATTCCTGCGAAGACCTGTTCCACCAGCAGGCTCTGCTCACGGGCTGCCGCGAGGCCCTGGCCCGGGTGCTCAAGGAGACGGCGGAGCTTCCCCTGTTGGCCGCGGTAGGGCTGCCCCTGGAGATCGACGGGCGGCTCTATAACTGTGCCGCCCTGATCCACCGGGGGCGGGTGCTGGGGGTAGTGCCCAAGACCTACCTGCCCAATTACCGGGAATTCTACGAACGGCGCCAGTTCACCCCGGGCGATTGTACTGCCCGGGATAGGATCGCCCTCTGCGGCCAGGAGGTCCCTTTCGGGGCCCGGCTGCTGTTCCAGGCTGAGGACCAGCCGCGCTTCGTGGTACACACGGAGATCTGCGAGGACCTGTGGGTGCCGGTGCCCCCCTCGTCCTATGGGGCGCTCGCCGGAGCCACGGTGCTCGTGAACCTTTCCGCCTCCAACGTGACCCTGGGCAAGGACGACTACCGCCGTCAGCTCGTGGCCAACCAATCGGGCCGCTGCCTGGCGGCCTATCTCTACTCGGCCTGCGGGCCGGGAGAGTCCACCACCGACCTCGCCTGGGACGCCCACGCCCTCATCTATGAAAACGGCTCCCGGCTCGCCGAGTCGGAGCGCTTCGCCTACCGGTCCCAGCTCGTCGCCGCTGACATCGACCTGGAGCGGCTCGTCCAGGACCGCCTGCGCCAGGGCACCTTCGCCGACTCGGCCCGGATCCACCGGGACGCGGTGGCCGCTTTCCGCACCGTGCCCTTCCGGCTGGAAACCCTCGCCCAGGGATTCCTGCCCTTGAAGCGCCCCCTAGAGCGCTTCCCCTACGTGCCCGCCGATCTCTCGCGACGGGACGAGCGCTGCCGGGAGGTCTACGAGATCCAGGTGCAGGGGCTGGTGACGCGCCTCAAGGCTACCGGTATCGACAAGGTGGTGATCGGCGTCTCCGGCGGGCTCGACTCCACCCAGGCCCTGCTGGTGTGCGCCCGGGCCATGGACGTGCTGAACCTTCCCCGCACCCACATCCTCGCCTACAGCCTGCCCGGGTTCGCCACCTCCCCCCGCACCCGCCGCCAGGCCCAGCGGCTGATGGCGGCCCTGGGGACGAGCGCCCGGGAGCTGGACATCCGCCCCGCCGCGGAAGCCCTGCTGCGGGCGATCGGCCATCCCCACCGCGAGGACAGGCCCGTCTTCGACGTTACCTTCGAGAACGTGCAGGCGGGCGAACGCACGAGCCATCTGTTCCGCCTCGCCAACCTGCACGGGGCCATGGTGGTGGGCACCAGCGACCTCTCGGAGCTAGCCCTGGGCTGGTGCACCTACGGGGTGGGCGACCACATGGCCCACTACCACGTGAACGCGAGCGTGCCCAAGACCCTGATCCAATACCTGATCCGCTGGGTCGCGGCCACCGGCCGCTTCGGTACCGAGGCGAGCCAGGTCCTCTTAGAGGTGCTGGAGACCGAGATCAGCCCGGAGCTGGTGCCGGGCGCCGACGGCGACCAGCCCGGGCAGCGCACCGAGGAGATCATCGGACCCTACGAGCTAGTGGATTTCTTCCTCTACTATGTGCTGCGCTTCGGCTATTGCCCGGAGAAGGTGGCCTACCTGGCCTGGTGCGCCTGGCACACCAAGGCAACCGGCACCTGGCCCGACATTCCCGAGGCGAAACGCCACCAGTACACCATCGCCGAGATCAAACGCTGGCTCGGGGTGTTCCTGGACCGCTTTTTCCGCCTGAGCCAGTACAAGCGCAGCGCCCTGCCCAACGCCCCCAAGGTGGGTTCCGGCGGCTCCCTTTCCCCCCGAGGCGACTGGCGCGCCCCGAGCGACGGGAACGCCCGCGCCTGGCTCGCCCGCCTCGCCGCCATCCCTGACCGAGAAAGCCCGCCCCGGAACGGGCCTTGACCGGCCTGCCTCCCGATTCAAGAATGGACCGGCAACCTCCCCGCCCAGGCTGACCGGTTGAAGGACTCCTTCGTCGAATTGGACGGTGCCCTGGTGGGCACCCTCACCCAGCGGCCGACCCACGTGGCCGTTTGCTTCCCCCGGGTGCCCCTGCACCTGCGAGGGCGCAGCGCTGGCGAAGTCACCCCTATGGTGGAGGCCGAGCTCCGCCTGTGGGGCGCCACGGTGGAACAGGCGCCGCGCCGGCTGCCGCGGCGGCTTTCGAAATGGGAAATCCGCTGCCGCAGCATTTTCCTGACCCGTGAGCTGCCTCTGGGATTCGCCGCCTCGGGCCGCGTGCACCTGGTGATCGAATTCGACCGGGACCAGGCGCTGGCGGTCACCGCCACTCGGGCGAGCCTGCGCATCCTGAAGCGGGTCTCCCAGCTCGCGCCGCCTTCCGCCAGGGCGCGGACCCGGGAGCGCCGCCGTCCCCGCCCGGCTTCGGCCCGGCGGCGGCTCGCCAACCCCTGAAAAAAGCCCCTGAGCATCCTTCCCGGATTTGCCTTCCAGGGCCACCCCATGGATCCCGTTTTAAATAAATTTTAGGAATAAATATCTGGCTTTAAATTTCTTTGAGAATATATGTCCCAGGAATAGGATAAGAGCCATTAATGTGTGCATAAAAATTTCTGACCTCTTCCCATGGACGGTTTCGATCCCTCGACTTCCCTGGCGGGATTCCTGGTGGGCGTGCTGGTGGGCTTGACCGGCATCGGCGGCGGCGCCCTCATGACGCCGCTGCTCATTCTGGTGCTGGGGGTGGCGCCCGCCGCCGCGGTGGGGACCGACCTACTCTACGCCGCCCTTACCAAGGTGGGCGCCACTCGGTGGAATCACCGGGAGCGGGTGGTGGACTGGCGCACCGTGGGGTTGCTCGCCCTCGGAAGCCTGCCTGCCAGCCTCCTGGCGCTGGCCTGGCTGGGGCAAGTCGGCAGCCCCGAGGGACTGGATAGGGCGGTGCGTGCCGTCCTGGCCGGGGCCCTCATCCTCACCGGCCTGGCACTCCTCTTCGGGCGGCGGGCCCAGGCCTTGGCTGCCCGCGCCCGGCTCGTGGAGCGGCTCGGGGGTGAGGCTCGCGCGACCATCGCTATGGGGGCGGCCATGGGGGTGCTGGTTACCGTCTCGTCGGTGGGCGCCGGCGCCCTGGGGGTGGCCTTTCTCTCCATGGTGTACCCCGAGTGGGCCGCCCGGCGCATCGTGGCGACCGACATCGCCCACGCCGTGCCCCTCACCCTGGTGGCCGGCCTCGGCCATGCGGCCCTGGGCACGGTGCAGTGGGGGCTGCTCGCTGGCCTGCTCCTCGGGTCGATCCCCGGCGTCTGGGTGGGAACGCGGCTCTGCGGCGCGCTCCCGGAGCCGGTGCTGCGCCGGATCATGGGCACGGCGCTGTTGGCGGTCGCCGGCAAACTCGCTTGGTAAGAAAAGGAAAAACCCATGGGCAAGTCCAGCCTTTCCCACCGTTTCCCAGGCCCCGGGCCCCGGGCGCAGAAGCTCGCCCGGCTGGAGGACACGGTGCGCCACATCGCCCGGGATTTCAGCCCCGCAGCCCTCGCCTCCAGCCTGGGCGCCGAGGATATGGTGCTGACCGACGCCATCCTGCGCCTAGGTGCCTGCATCGAGATCTTCACCCTCGACACGGGAAAGCTCCATCCGGAGACGCTGTCGCTAATGGAAGCGGTCGAGAGCCGCTACGGCTATCGCATGCGCACCTTCGAGCCCGATCCCCGGGCCGTCCTGGCGTTCCACGAGGCCCACGGCGACGACGGCATCTATCGCAGCATCGCGATACGCAAACGCTGCTGCGAAATCCGCAAGCTCGCACCTTTGAAGCTCGCCCTGGCGGGCAAGCGGGCCTGGATCACGGGGCTGCGCCGGGAGCAGTCCATTACCCGGGCGGATATCGCAGAACGGGAGTTCGACGTCCAGCACGGGCTCGTCAAATTCAACCCCCTCGCCGACTGGAGCGAGGAGGAGGTGTGGAACTACCTCCGGGCCTTCGACGTCCCCTACAACCCTCTCCACGACCGGGGCTTCCGCAGCATCGGCTGCGCGCCCTGCACCCGGCCGGTGGCTCCGGGGGAGGACCCGCGGGCGGGCCGCTGGTGGTGGGAGGAGCCCGCCACCCGGGAATGCGGCCTGCACGTGGGGCCCGACGGAAAGCTTGTTCGATCGAGACAGGTGCAACCATGAACGATGCCTTTCACCAGCATGCCTTCGCCGGCGCCCCGACAAAGACGCTGGACCCCCTCGACTGGCTCGAGGCGGAAGCGGTCTTCGTCCTGCGGGAAGTCGCCGCGGAGTGCGCCAATCCCGCTCTGCTCTTCTCCGGCGGCAAGGATTCGGTGGTGTTGTTCCGGCTGGCCCAGAAGGCCTTCTACCCCGGCAGCCTGCCTTTTCCCCTGCTGCACATCGACACCGGGCACAACTTTCCCGAAGTGCTGGAATTCCGCGACCGGCTCGTTCGGGAAACGGGAGTGCGGCTCATTGTGCGCTCGGTGGAGGATTCCATCCGCCGCGGCACGGTGCGCCTACGGGCCGAGGACGAGTCGCGAAACGCCGCCCAGACGGTCACCCTGCTGGAGGCGGTGCGGGAATTCGGCTTCGACGCCTTGATCGGTGGCGCCCGCCGGGACGAAGAGAGAGCCCGGGCCAAGGAACGGGTGTTCTCCTTTCGGGACCGCTTCGGCCAGTGGGACCCAAAGGGCCAGCGGCCGGAGCTTTGGACTCTCTATAACTCGCGGGTGCTCGAAGGAGAGCACCTGCGGGTGTTCCCCTTGAGCGACTGGACCGAGCTGGACGTGTGGCAGTACATCGCCCGGGAGGGCCTCAACCTGCCGTCCCTCTATTTCGCTCACCGGCGCCCGGTCGTCCGCCATCGCGGGCTGCTCGTCCCCGTGACGCCCCTGCGGCCGCCCCGGGACGGGGAAGCCGTGGAAGAACTCTCGGTGCGCTTCAGGACCGTGGGGGACATGAGCTGCACCTGCCCGGTGGAATCCTCCGCCACGACCGTGGAGGAGGTGATCGAGGAAACCCGGCGGGCGGCGGTCACGGAGCGGGGCGCAACGAGGCTCGACGACTACACGGCGGAAGCTTCCATGGAGCGGCGCAAACGGGAAGGCTATTTCTGAGGAGCCATGCCATGACCACACCGGCAGAGATCATCCCGCTCAAGCGGGACATCACCCTCAACCCCGAGCGCGGCCTGCTGCGCTTCATGACCGCGGGGGACGTGGACGACGGCAAGAGCACTCTGATCGGGCGGCTCCTCCTCGAGACCGGCGCCATCTACAGCGACCAGATGGCGGCCCTGGTGCGCGCCTCCCGGCGCCGGGGGGAGGCGACCATCGATCTGTCGCTGCTCACCGACGGGCTGGAGGCCGAGCGGGAGCAGGGCATCACCATCGACGTCGCCTACCGCTACTTCAGCCACGGCGAACGCAAGTACATCATCGCTGACGCCCCCGGGCACGAGGAGTACACCCGCAACATGGCCACCGCCGCGAGCCGGGCGGACGCGGCGGTGATCCTGGTGGACGCGACCAAGGGAGTCACGCGCCAGACCGCCCGGCACTTCGCCTTGGCGCGGCTGCTGGGGGTGCGCCATTTCATCGTGGCCGTCAACAAGATGGACCTGGCGGCCTTCAGCCGCCGGGCGTTCGTCGAGCGGGCCCGGGAAGTGGCGGCCCTCGCCGGGAAGCTCGGGTTGGTTGACACCGTCAGCGTCCCCGTCTCGGCGACCGCCGGCGAGCACGTGGCGGCGCGCCGAGGCGCCATGCCCTGGTACGAGGGCCCCACCGTGCTCGATGCGCTGGAGCGCCTGGACCCCGCCCGCGACCTAGGACCGCAGCCTTTTCGCTTTTTCGTGCAACTGGTAGGCCGCCCGCTGCAACCGGGCCAAGGCCGGCGGCTCATGGGGCGCGTGGAGTCGGGGGCGGTAGCGCCCGGCATGGAGGTCTGGATTTACCCCGGCGCGCGCTCGGCCCAGGTGCGCACCGTGCTGGGCCTCGACGGCCCGGTGGAGCGGGCCCAAGCCGGCGACGCGGTCACCCTGGTGCTGGACCGGGAGCTGGACGTCTCCCGGGGCAGCCTGATCGCCAGTCCCGCCTCACCCCCCACGGTCAACACCGTCGCCCAGGCCACCCTGTGCTGGTTCGATCGCGAGCCCCTGCGGGAGGGTGCCCCCTACGCGTTGAAGCTGGGCACCCGCACCGTGAAGGCCCGGGTGCTGGAAGTGGAATCCCGGCTGGACATGGACACCCTGGCCGACGGGCCCGTCGGTGAGGCGCTGCAAGCCAACGACATCGCCCGGGTGACGCTCCTTTTCCAGGAGCCCCTCGCCTTCGACCCGTACACGCGCCGCCGGGGCACCGGGAGCTTCATCCTGATCGACGAATGGAGCGCCCGCACGGTGGCGGCCGGCATGGTGCTGGACTCCGCGCCGACGCTTGGCGCCCACGACTGGGCGGCGTAGAGGCTACAAACCCCGCAAGCCGCTGCGTTCCAGAACCTCGAGCGCCCGCCGGGCGGGCATGTAATCGGGATCGTACTCGAGCGCCCGCTCGAACGCGTGCCTGGCTTCCTCGATCCGCCCCTGGGCGAGCCATACCCGCCCCAGGTTGAAATGGGGAAACTGGTAGCAGCAATAGCGCTTGGCCTTGGTGGCCTTTCCCAGCCAGGGAACCGCCTCCTCCAGCCGCCCGAGGTCGATGAGATAAACCCCGATGTCGTTGTACGGGTTGCCGAAGTCCGGATCGAGCCGGATCGCGATCTCGCACTGGGCGATGGCCTCCTCGAGCTTGCCAAGACGGCTCAACGACCAGCCGAGAAAGGTATGGGCCTCGGCTGTGGGATGGATAGAAATGGACTCGCGGTAGCGCTCGATGGCACGCTCGTACTCGCCGTAGAGGTGGAGGAGATAGCCCAACTGCCAGGCCGCCCGGGCCCGCTCCTCGGGGGATTCGGTCTCCTGGGCGGTGCCGAGCCGGCCGTTGGCGGTAGAGACCGAATAGTCCGCCCAGTCCTTGAAGCGGAAGCCACAGGCCCGGCCCTTGACTGCGCGGAAGAAGGCGATCAGGGCCTCCAGCTCTGCGCGGCGCACGCGCCGCTCCCCCAGCTCCCAACGGCCGCGGGAGGCGGCCCAATTAACATTGCGCTTCTCGAAGCCCGACTGCACTTCGATCACGTCTGTGGAGTATTCCGGGCCGCCCACCGTGTCGTAGACGATGAGGCCGTCGTTCAAGCGGATCTCGACGAAGCTCATAGGTTGCGGCGGGCCCGCTCCAGGGCGAGCCGCATCTCTGCTGCAATCTGGCCTTGGGAACGCCTAAAGCTCGAAGCGTCCGGGGTCTGGATCGTCATTTGCACCACCACGGGAGGCTCGCCGGCGCCGACCGACGGCACCAGACCGCCCGAGGCAAACGCCAGCCGCCCGGAGACGACGGGCGGGGGCACGCGCAGGCCGTTAATGGCGTCCAGAAACGCTACACCCAGCTGCCGCACGGCGGCGGCCCGCACCACGTACTCGCCGGCGGACAGCCGTGCGGGGATCGAATCCGAGGTGGAGGTGCCCGGGCCGGAGACGTAGCCTCCGGCCGCGAAGAACTTGAAGCCCTTAAAGAAGTCGGCGATGAAGCCGCCGATACCACCGCCTTTTCCTCCGAAGCCTGCAAAGAGCTGCTCGGCGAACTTCTGGGCGATAATGCGGTTGATGGTGGCGAGGATCGAGCGGCCAAAGTCGAGGAAGGCCTGCTTGGCCGACTTGGCGCCTTGCCCGATGGACACGAACATGTCCTCGAAGGCCTGCTTCACGCTGGTGTTGAGGCTCTCGGCGATGGGGTCGACCACCTGCTTGACGGAGGCCAGCTCGTTCTTCCACGCCTGCACCCGCGCCACGGCCTCTGGTCCAAGCGCCTGCGCGGCAGCCTCCATCTTCGGCAGCAACTCATCGAGCGCAGCGGCGGCCTGCCGGTGCGCCTCGGCGATCCGCGACTGCGCGTCCGCCGTGGTGATCAGGCCTTGGCTCTGCTGGATATTGATCGACTGCTCGGCGTTGCGCATGGTCTCCAGCGCCAGCCGCCAGGACTGCTCCAGCGCCTGGAGGTTGGCCTGCGCGGCCTTGACGTCAATCAGCCGGTCGATGAGCGAGACGCCCTGTGTGTCGCCCTCTGCGGCGAGACGGGCGCGAAGATCCCTGTATTGCCGCTCGATCGCAGCGCGGCGGTCTGCATCCGTTGCTTGGCCTGTGATGTTCGCCAGCTCCTCCCGCGCTTGCGCCAGCGCATCAGCCAAGTCGCGCTCGGCCTGGGCCGCCTTGCGGGCGTTCGCCTGCTCGATGTCGGCGCGGCGGTCGTTGAGCGTGATGAGTTCCGCTTCGAGCTTGGCCACCTCGCCCCTGGCGCGAATGCGATCTGCCTCCGTCTTGCCAGAGGACGCCAGCCGTTGCTGCTCGGCCAGCATCTGCCGCGTCCTGGCGATCTCGGCGTCGATCTCACTGGTTTCGATCGCCGTCTTGGCGGCGTAGAAGTCCCGGATCGAAATCAGCCGATCCTCGAGCGCAGCCTCATAAGCGGCCTGGGCGCGCGCAAGGCCACTTTTGAGGAGGGTAAGCTCGGCCTCGGCGGCGTCCTTGGCAGCAGCAAGTCTCGCCGCGGCCGTATCTTCTGCGAACTTCGCGCGGATTGCCGCCTCGGCGCGCTTGAATTCCTGACTCATTTCGCTGATGCCCGCGGCCTTGGCCTTCTCGCGCAGCTCCGTCAGCGCATCCTTAAGTTGTTGGGATTTGTCGCGGAACTGCTTGAGGTAGTCATCCCATTGTCTACGCATCAGCTCGCGGCCAAAATCGGACGGCGCCCCTGGCGCCGCCGTTTCAGACTCCGGCTTGGCGGTCAGTCGCGCGATCCTTTGCTCGTCGGCGGCGATCCTGGCCTGGGCCTCAGACGCGGTGATGAGCCCGGCCGCGGCGGCTTGTCGCGTCTCCTCGATGCGGCGCTTGAGCCGGGCGACGGCGGCCTCCACATCCATGACTCGCTTTTCGTCCTCGCCGGAGGCAGTGTCTTCCGGCAGGAGTGAGGCGGCGCCCAAGCCCCCTGCCACCGCACCGATGCCCGCGCCGATCGCCGCGCCCTTCGGCCCGAACAGGCGTCCCGCCATGGCGCCCGTGCGCGCGCCGGCCAGCACGCCGCCGAGCACGACGAGCTTGTCGCCGTGCTCGACCACGAAGCGCGTGAGATTCCCGATGAGCGCGCCGAACTCGCGCACCGACTGTCGAAAGCCCTGATTCTGGAAGGCTGCGGTCAACTGCTTGGCGGCATCGACCAGCGCCTCCATGAAGCCGGAGCGGGCGAATTCCAGCTTGAGCTCAAGTAGCGCGTTCTCCAGCCGGGCGAAGGCCGCGCGGGCCGTGTTGCTGGCATCCGCCACGCCCTGGCCGAATTCCTGCCGCAGTTGCCGCGCGAAGGCCGGCAGGAAACGGTCGGCAGGAATCATGCCGCGCTCGAGCAGGTCAGAAAACGCCTGCGTGGTGATTCCCAGCGAGCGCGCCGCGATTTGCATCGCGCCATAGAGCCGTTCGCCCAGTTGCTGGCGCAGCTCCTCGCTCGAGACCGTGCCTTTGCTGATCATCTGCTGCACAGCGAGCAGCGCGCCCTGCAGCTGATCCTGCGAAAGCCCAAGCACGGCTGAGGCTTCGGCCAGCGCCGTGAACACTTCGCGCGCTTGGGCGCCCTCCAGCGCCGTGCCGCGCGCGGCGGCGGCGAAGGCGAGCCAGGAGCGCGCCAGCGTCTCCAGCGGTACGCCCAGGCGCTCGGATTCGGCTCGCAGTCGATCCATTTCGCTGGAGGCGGCCTCTGCCGAGCCGAAGACGACGCGCATGGCCGCCTCCAGCGACTCGAACTCGGCGGCCGTGCGGGCGATGCCGCCCACGAGCCCTGCGCCCTGGAAGATCAGGAACGCGCTCTGCGCCAGGCGCTGCATGCTGGCCAACTGTCGGGAGATCGAATCCATCCCTTCGCCAAGCCTTTGCCTGACAGTACGGCCGGAATCGGCGAGCTTGTCCACCTCGCGGCGCAGGCCGACGATGGAGGCAGCCGCGCGGGCGACCTTGGCCTGCACGCCGTCATCCTGTAGACTGAGCTTGAGCGAGATCGACAGGTTGTTGGCCATGGATCGTAAAAACCTACTTCAGGTGTTCGGCAGCTTGTTCTGGCTGATGGCCATCTTCGCGTTCGTTGGCGGGCAGACGTGGGCCGTGTGGGCGATGACGGCAGCCGCCATTGGCTGGCTTGCGGTCTGGCTGACGCTGCCAGGCGCCGCGAAAGGCGCTCTGCTGGGCATCATCGCCGCCATCATTGGTCGCTGACCTCCTTCACCCACCGCTTTCAGTCCTTTTCTTCCGCTTGCACCGCGCGTCTGGGCCGGCACGATGCTAGGGATCAGTCTCGTGACCTGGCTCGCCTTCGCCGCCGCCGCGACACCATCGCGCATCTCGGCTGACCGCAATCACCCGTCCGCCACGATTCTCCGCGCGCAGGCAAGCACCGCATCGAGCGACAAATCCACAACCCGCTCGGCTAGACGCGCCTTGATCCGGTGCCATGCCATATCGTCTCTGACAGCGGCGAGGAACTCCTGTCCCGCCCAGGTAAGCGCCACGCCGTAACAAACGAACCCTGGGCGCGGCGCATCGGCGTTGCACTGGCCGGCAATCAACCCGGACTGGATAAGCAGCCACAGGTGGTAATTCACCGCGTCCGCCGGCCACTCTGGAAACCGGTCGGCAAAGTACCGGCCGGAAAGATCCGGTGCGGTCTCGATGCGCAAGAGGATCATGCGGATCAGTTCCCAATCACGTTTCACGGGTCAACTCCCTCACCCATGCCTTCCAGCCCTTCTCCTCCGCCTGAGCGGCTCGGGCCGCGATGGCCTGCGCAAGCTGCGCCTCACGGTCGAGCCGGGCCGCGGCCTCGGAAAAGTCCCGCGCGAGCGTCCAGGGCATGTCCATCACGTCCCGGTAGCCGAAGCCGGCCCGGACGAGCCGGGCGACCCATGCGTGCCACCAGAGCCGATCGCGGCGGCGATGCGGCTGGTGGCCGTCTCGAGGGCGGGCATCACCCGCCGCACGAAAAAATCCGCATTCGCCTCTATTACCGCCGCCGCCAGCTCGACGAGCTCGTCAGCCTCGCGCGCTTCCAACCACGCGCGCTCGACGCCTGCGCCGATGGCGGTCGCCTCGATCACGCGGTCGGCCTGGCGCATGAGCGCGCCCAGGATGTCTCCCCCGGCCAGCTCGCGCGCGATCGGCTCGACGGCCGCGAGGAACGCCGGCAGGTCGCGCACCTTGACGGGCTGGAGATCGAGGGTCCTGTCAGCAATCGTGATCCGCATGTCCCTGTCCGCCCGCCACGTCAGATCAGCACCACGCGGCCGAACTGACCGAGGAGTGAATCGCCCACCTTGGTCTCGTCATAGAGGGCGGATCCCTCGAGCTGCATCCGGGCGATCTCCTCGCCGATGAGCGAGAGTTCGTTGAGTGGATTCGGCGCGCACTTGTAGAGCTCCACCAGCACGGGCTTGTTGGCATCCGCGCTATTCAGGCCCTCGAAGCGCAGCCACACCTGAGGCTGGGCCTGGGTGAACAGGTTGACGTGGGTGACCTGCGCGTAGGTGTAGTCCGCCTTGAAGGGCTGAACGTAAGTGCCCACGTTCAGGATCTTGATCGTGCCGTGGTCGGCGCTCGCGATCTCATAGTCGGTGTCCTGCACCAGAGTCGCCGGCGTGGCGGCGGAATCCTTGATCACCACCGAAGAGACCTTCTGCTTGGCAAGCCGCACGTAGTCGCCAGGCGCCACTGACTTACCAATGGCGCCGGCACTCCGATGGCCCCAGCCAATGCGCGTGCGCTGTTATTACGCAGGTATTCGTCGAGAGTCATGCGGCGAAATTAGCGAATCGTTATTGCTGTGTCAATAGTGCCGCACGAATTCACAACATTAGCATTCTGCTATCTAATTGATCTAGTGAAAGTCATCGAAGAAATCCGACTGGAAAACCTGCGTACTCTGGTCGCGGCAGCCGGCAGCATTGCGCGATTCGCTGCCATGGTAGGAAAGCAGCCAGCTCAAATTAGCCAGCTGCTTAACCAAGCACGGGATTCAAAGACGGGAAAACCGAAAGCGATCGGCTCTCGACAAGCTCGCGAATTCGAGGCTGCAGCCGGGAAAGAGGTCGGCTGGATGGACCACGACCATTCAGCCGCTCTGATCGGCCCTGCCCGTAAATCTCTGCCACCTCTCCCCGCCGACGAGCAGCAGCTCCTGGCGGCCTACCGGGCCGCCAGGCAGGCAGGAGAGGAGGTCGAGCTCGCGCGGGCGGAAGAAGCATGGATCGTACGCGCCTATCGGGCGGCGCCGGAGGACGCGCGCCGCATGCTCCTCGCGGCGGCTAAGAGCATCAGCATCGCCCCGCACGCTCGTGCATGGGATTTGCGGCGCAAGAAGCGCTAATGCCCCGTGGAGCGCCGCGAACTGCCGGTCTTGCTGTAAGCGACGCCGCGGGAATGCGAATTCGTCCATTTGTTTCGTCTCCTCACCCCGACGCAACAGCACATGCTCCGCAGCATGCTGGTCGAGCTCCTGCGCGGTGCGGAAAGCCAAAACCTGGCCAACGTGTCGGCGCTCACGCGTGCTGAAGACCTGGCAGATCCATGATCCCGGATTTCGATCCCCGCGGCCTTCTGCTCCCTGGTATTCATGAGGCCAGCCTCGATGAGCTGATCCGCCGCTTCGGCGGAAAAGACTGCCGCAACAACCTACTGCGGCTGCTGCGCCAGTTCATCGAAACTGAACTCCTCCCTTGGGCGTCCGGTCTGTACCTGGACATTGCTGGCTCGCTGCTTTCCGACAAGCCCTGCCCAGAAGACACCGACTGCACGCTGCGGGTGCCACTTGAGCGCGCTCCCTCATTGCAAGGCGATTTGCACCGAGTCGGAAGCATGCATGCCCATTCGCGCCTGACAGCGCAATATCGGGTAGACTTCTACATCACGTTTGTCGGCTACGGCAGCGATTTCTCGAGTTTTTTCAATACGTCGGAGAAAAAACCGGCGCCATCAAGCACTTGGCCGCATCCGACCGGCGCGGAATCGTGAGGATCGCGCTATGACCTGGGAAGAGCAGACCAAAACCAAGATCGAGCTGATTCTAGAGCAGATCATGGCCTGGGGCGCCGCCATGGCGCACGAGGACCGGTTGCCGCCGCTCCCGGCCCAGGCGCAGCTCCTCGATGAACTGTACGAGCGCGGCCTGCCGCTTGCACGCCTCCTGGACCGCGCGCATCTCGTGCTGCATGCGGAAGGGCCGGGAGCAGCCAGTGATGGACCCAGGCTTTCCGCGCTCAATTGGCTCGCCTCCACCTCGGAGAGAGTGATGAGAGCGCTGTCGGCCGCATGGATCGAGCTTCAAGGCGCCGATAGCAAACGTCTCATCAAGCGCCTGGATCTGCGACTGGCCGGAATGGCGCCGGGCAGCCTATGGATGGGCTTCCGCATCGAGCCGCCCGCGGGCGATCTGCTGCCGGAAGATACCGAACTCGTGGCGCAGCTCGCGCAGCGCATCGGCCTGCTACCGGAGGCGGCGCGTTTCATTGACGACGAGGGTCTGCGCCCAGGCATTGAGGAAGCCATGCCCGATCCCGCCGAGCGCGATGTGCTGCTGGAAAGCCTCCTGCGCCTCGCCCCGACAGGGCGCGCCGGCATTCATACCCTGGAGGTCGCATCGGGGACGCATGGATCTGCCGCCTTAAGCAACCGCGAGCGCGTCGTGCTGCGTGAGGCGCTGGCGAAACCCTACGGGCGCGATCTGCGCGAAGTGACCCTGCAGGGCGAAGTGCGCGCGGCCGATCTGGATAAAACCCGGATCGTGCTGCGGACTACGGAAGGCGCGCTGCGCTGCGTGCTAACTGAACTGACCGCCCAGCAAGCCAAGACGCTCATTGGCGAGCAGGCGCATGTCAGCGGGCGCGCTGCTCATGACCGGCACGGCAGGCCGCGACTGCTTTTCGTTGAACGCATCGAGCCGATCGCAACGCAAAACCTGTTGTAACACAGATCGCCGGAGCCACCGGGGCCGCCCCCTCACGCCGCCTTGCGCAAAGGCTTGCCCGCCACGATCTCCACCTCCCATGCGTCTCCGCCCTATCTCAAGCGCGGATGCGTCTTGAGGTAGTCCCGCAACGCCGCGTCGATCCTCGTCTGCCAGCCCTCGCCGGTCGCGCGGAAGCGCTCCACCACGTCCCGGGAGAGCCGTATCGTGATGCGCTCCTTGGTGGGCGCCTTCTGCGGCCCGCGCACCCCGAGCTTCTTTCTCAGCGAGGGCGGCAGCGCTTCTTGAGCCGGTTTGAATTTCTTCAGGTCCTCTAGGGTCAATTCGCGCACTTCGCCTTTGGCATCAATCAAGGGTTTGCGCCTTGCCATATCGTCTTGCCTCTCTTGCGTTCGCCTTGCGAAAACTGATGACCCGAATCCCAGTCTCGGTCTCGGTGAAGCAAAGGACGTGCAACCGCTTGTCCAAATAGCATAGCGTGAGGTAGCGCGTCTCGCCGTAGTCCCTGCGGGTGTCCGGGTAAATCAGGGCCGTGTTGAAATCCACCTCCGCCACCCGCTCGAAGGAAAGCCCCCGCTCCCGGATGTTGCGGGCGTTCTTGGCAGGGTCGAAGGTAATTTCCACGGAGCAAATTGTACATACACTTCATTTCCGCGCCAAGCTTTTTGTATGTACGTAGTGGGCGGATAGTTGGGCTTAATTAACGATACGCTATTGACATTTAGTTAGCGTTTCGTTATTGCCGGCAAAAGCCTGAGCGCCGGCGGCTTCGGCGCCAGAAAAATGGGAAGCGTGATGAATCTAGAACCTATCTCAAAATTGTTATCTGCGCGCGTATGAGTTTCTAGAATTGGGTTCATGCTGCGTTTGAGCGACGAACGATGGGAGCGAATTCGGGAGCATTTCCCCGAGGAGAACATCCCCGAAGGTCGCGCAGAGCGCAAGCCCGTGC
>NZ_JBRBEM010000015.1:0-104231 GCF_052805615.1 Pelomicrobium sp. P1 | reverse complement strand
GGTCATCTCCCAAAGATGCCCCAGCTTGGCTAGCCGGTAGAACCCCCGGACCCGGTACCCGACATGATGCACTTGCAAGGCGCTCCTCCCGCTTCGAAGGAGTGCCAAAGGTTTGTGAACTTATGCAGGCTGTTTTCCTTTCTCTGTCCGGCTTGGCAAGGCAGCCCGACGTTCCCAAGGGATACGCAGCCCGCTGCAAAAAAGCCTTGCCCTCACGGGTAACCAAAGCCGTTCGCCCTGAGCCGGTAGGGGGGGGATCAAAAACTATCAGATCAACGACTTGCTTTTTGCCGTTTTAACCCACGATGCCGCAAGCCCAGCAATCGCTGGTCGGCAGTGACCAGGGTCGCGCGATGCACAATTGCAGTGGCGGCGATAAACCGGTCTGCCGGATCGCCGTGCAGGCCAAGCTCCACCGAGAGCAGGGCAATGTCCCCGGTGAGAGCAAACTCATGGATCCCCGAGTCGAGCAGTAGAGCGCGCAGCACCGCAGGCGAATCGAAGAGTTCCAACCGCTTCTTGGCGGCAAGCAGCGCAATTTCCCAGAAGCTCACCGCCGAGACAGCGAGCATGCCGCTGCTGGCCGCTGCGTTGGCGATGGATCGACTGCGCCGGCCAAGGCGAGCGTCCTCCGTGGCGTACCAGACGACGGCGTGGGTATCGAGCAGCACCGTCACCGCAGGGCTTCCCAGTCCACATCAAGCGGGGAGATGATGTCGCCCTTGATCATTACTTTGCCTTTCCACACGCCTGCAGGCTGGCGCTCGCGCGAGGAATGCGCCCGTAGCTCGGCGACGGGCCTCCCGTTCTTCGTGATCAGGATTGGCCTGCCAGTGCGGGCGACTTCGTCCATCAGTGCCAGGCATTTGGCCTTGAATTCGGAAGCTTTGATGGTTTGCATGGGGCGTTTCCGTAGTTTGACCATGGACATGACCATGGTCATGGTAACACAGACCGAGCGCCGACGGTCGGCTTCGGACTTGCAGCGTGTGCCCGCAACCGGCCGGGGGATCGAGCGCCTGCCCTCTTGACCGCCGCCCGATTGCGAGTGAGAATGGTTATCGATAAGCCAGCCAATGCCCATCGGGCTTCCTGCCAGCCGGGCGCCAGCCAGCCAATCATCAAAGAGCACCGCCGGCCAAAGGCCAAGGCTTGCGGATACGTCACGGAAAAGGTGGCGGGCACACGATCGGCGTACCGGCGTTTCCATATCGGTTTTTTCCGCCCTAGCGCCGCTTCAATTGCCGCCGCCGCAACCAGGGCTGGGGGTCTTACCGTTTGCTCAAAGAAGCGCTCGACGAGCTGGTCGCCGCCTACCGCGATCTCCGGCGCATGCTGGCGCGGGAGCTGGGCGCCGAGCAGGCGGCCGATCTCGCCCAGGCGAGCGTGGAGCGGGTGCTCGCCCACGCTCGCGTCGCCGCGATCCGCTCGCCCAGGGCCTTCCTGTTCCAGACGGCCCGCAACCTCCAGGTGGATCATCATCGCCGGACCTCCTGTGTGCGCTGGGAGCCCCTGGAGGCCGAGGCCTTGGAGCACCGCGCGCCCGAGGCGGTCACCGTGGAGGCGACGCCGGAGCGACAAGTCGTGAACCAGGACCTGCTCGAGCGGGTGGCGGCGGCCATCGACGCGCTGCCGCCGCGATGCCGCGAAGCCTTCGTGCTGAACCGCATCCACGGGCTTCCCCATGACGAGGTCGCGCGGGCGCTGGGTATTTCCCGGAGCATGGTGGAAAAGCACGTGATGCGCGGGCTGCATGCCTGCCGGGCGCTTCTGGAGGACGAACGGCCATGACCCCGCTCAGCGACGCCGAACGGGCCCATGCCGACGCGCTTTTCGCCCACAGCCGCTGCGGCCGGCCTGACGAGGAGCGGGAAGCGGCCGCGGCCCTCGCCCGCTGGGCGGCGGGCAGCGCCGAACGCACCGGATACCTGCGCCGGCTGGAAGCAGCCAGCCGGCTGGTGGAGGCCGTCGCGCCGGCGCTCAAAGACCGCTATCCGCGCCGCGATGCCGTACCCTGGCGCCCTTGGGCGGAAGGGTGGTCATGGCTTGCCCGCGCGGCGGCGGCCTGTGCGGTGGCGGCGGTGTCCGTTGCCGCCTTCTGGTGGGTCGATCCGGTCGTGTCCCGGCTCGCCGTGGAGACGGGCGTCGGCGAGCGCAAGACGGTCGCGCTTCGGGATGGTTCCCGCGTCACCCTCAATACCGCGAGCCGGATCGAGGTGGCGCTGCGCTGGCGCTCGCGGGAAGCGACCCTCGCGGCCGGCGAGGCGCTTTTTGAAGTGGCGGCCGAGGAGCGGCCCTTCCGCGTCCTCGCCGGCAAGACGCGGGTGGACGTGGTGGGCACCACGTTCAACGTCCGGCGCGTGGGCGACGGTGCCCGGATAGCGGTGCTGGAGGGGCGCGTGAGCGTTCGCGCCGGCGGTGTGGAGGAGCCGGTCCTCGTCACGGCGGGGCAAGCCGTCGAGACCTCCGGGCAAGGGATCGCCGGGGGCCCTCGACCCGTCGATGCGGAGGCCGTGGTGGCCTGGCGGGAAGGGCGGCTGGTCTTCGACGACGTGCCCCTCGCCGAGGCGTTGGCCGAGGCCCAGCGGTACCGGAAAGCGCCCATAGTCCTGGCAGACGAGGCGGCGGGGCAGTTGCGGGTGACCGGCGCCTTTCCGGCGGCGGACCCGGACCGGCTGCTGCGGCTGCTGCCGGAGGCGCTGCCGGTGGACGTGCGGTTCCCGCCGGACGGAACGGCCCGGGTGTCGGCAAGGAAGGGCCGCCAGGAGCGACGCCCGTAGCAACCAATTCCCGGCCTCGTCCGGTGAGGAGCCTCGAAGGGCGGGCCCACGCGGCACCCGCATGAGGATTTTCAGCGGCCGTTCGTCTTTTTGGTGGAGGGGGTCGATAGCCTGCCCCACCGACCAGGGAGGCGAGCGTGTCGAAACAAGAATCTTGCGGTCTGGCTTGTCTGATTCGCGTGGCAGGGATCTTCTTGGGGTTGGTTTTCACCTGGTTGCCGCCCGCGGCGGCCCAGGCGCGCCCCGTGCCCATCGATCTTCCGGCCCAGCTCCTTTCCCAGGCGCTGGCGGCCCTGTCGAAGCAGGCGGGGGTGGAGATCATCGCGCAGGGAGAGCTGGTGGCCGGACGCCAGGCGCCGGCGGTCCGGGGGACCATGACGCCGTCGGCCGCCCTCGAGCGGCTGCTGGCGGGAAGCGGCCTGGAGGCGGTCCCTGCGCCGGGCGGCGGCTTCGTGGTGCGGCGGGTGGCGCAAGTTCCAGTGGAGGAGCAACGGTTGCCGGAAGTCACCGTCCGCGGGCGGGAGATCGTCGAAAGCGCCTTCGGCCCGGTTCCGGGTTACCGGGCATCGCGCTCCGCCACCGCCACCCGGACCGACGTCCCCATCGGGGAGACGCCGGCATCGATCCAGGTGATTCCCGATAGGTGATCGGGGACCAAGCGGCCCTCCGGCTTAACGACGTGTATCGCAACGTCAGCGGCGTCACCCCCGCCTACACCGGCAACAACGTGGCCGCCACGGAGGGGCCGATTATCCGCGGCTTCAGCGTCTTCAACACCTACTGGAACGGCTTCCGGCTGCGCGATCAATCGCCGTCGGTGCTGGCCAACGTGCAGCGGGTCGAGGTGCTCAAGGGGCCGGCCTCGGTGCTCTACGGGCAGCAGGAACCGGGCGGGCTGGTGAACCTGGTCACCAAGCAGCCGCTGGATGCGCCCTATCGCTCGATCGAGCAGCGGGTCGGCGGTTACGACTATTACGAGACGTTGTTCGATGTCGGCGCGCCGCTCAACGACGACGGCTCGCTGCGCTACCGCATCAACGGCTCGTACCAGAACGCTGGCTCGTTCCGCGACTTCGTGGACAACGAGCGTTGGTTCATCGCCCCGGTGCTGACCTGGAGGATCACGCCGCGAACGGAGTTCACGGTGGAGGGCGCCTACATGCACAACGATTTCCTGTGGGACAACGGCCTGGTGTTCAGCCCGGTGACGTTCGATCCTCCGTTCGAGCCGGTGTTGCCCATCGAGCGGTTCTTACAGGAGCCGGCCTTCCGCAGCACGCGCGAAGAGATCTTCGCCGGCTACCGGCTGATCCACGAGATCACCGAAAATTGGAAGGTGCGGCACATGTTTCTCTATCATCGTAATGAGTTCGACATCAACGCTTATCGTATCGGCGCAGTGACTTCGCCCGGTCCGGGACAAATCACCGTCAATCGCCGCTTCGACGGCACGGTGCCGACCGCGACGGAGTTCAGCGCCATCCTCGACACGATCTATAAGTTCGAGCTGGGATCCACAAAGCACGAGCTGCTGGCGGGCGTAGACCTCGGCCACGAACCGAGAGGCGGCAACACACAAAACGGCCTTCGCGAGAATTCCAATCGGCCCATTGACGCCTTCAACCCCGTCTATGGCGCGGTGCCAGCGGACTTCAGACAGACGAGCTTCTTTGCCGAGCGCACGTTTTTCGGCGCCTACCTGCAGGACCAGGTCTCGCTGCTCGACCGCCGGCTGCACCTGCTCTTGGGTGGGCGCTTCGACTACGTGGATCAGGAGTCGTTGTTTGTGGATCCTTTCTTTACCCCGCCTTCCGGCAGCGGCGGCGAGCGCCAGGACTCCGCTTTCACCTTTCGCGTCGGCGCGCTGTACAAGGCCACCTCCTGGCTGCACCCCTACTTCAGTTACAGCCAAGGGTTCGTCCCACCCGCCACCGTGACCGTCGGCCCGGTGGATCCGGAAACGAGCGAGCAGATCGAGCTCGGCTTCAAAATGCCCTTCTTCGGAGAGCGCCTGGTGGCCAGCCTCGCCGTTTATCAACTGACTAAAGACAACGTCATCGGCGACGCTAACAATGACGGCATCAGCGAAAACTTCGGCGAGCTGCGCAGTCGGGGCGTGGAGTTCGATCTGATCGGAGAAATTCACGCCGGTTTGAGCGTTATTCTCACCTATGCCTTCACGGACACCGAGGTGCTGCGCTCCACGACCCTGCCCATCGGCGCTCGTTTCATCGGCGTGCCGTTGCACATCGGCAGCGCGTGGCTCAAGTATGACTTTTCCCCAAGTACACCGCTCGGGGGCCTGTCCCTTGGCACGGGCCTATATCTCGTGGACTCGCGTCCCGGCAACAACGCCAACCTCTTCGAGGTGGACGGCTACGGGCGGTGGGACGCCTTCGCGCGCTACCGCTGGGAACTGAACGGTTCTCGTGTTCTGACGGCGCAATTGAACGTGCAGAACATTCTCGACAAGAGGTATGTCGAGACGGTAAGCAACCTGAGTTATCAGCCCGGCGCGCCGTTGAGTGTCATGGCTTCGCTCAGGCTCGAGTTCTGACTGACACGGTCGAGGAGAGATCGGCGAAGCTGGACGAGCGCTAAAAGCCGTGAAACAGGGCTGGTGGGGGCAAATTGGCGCCGATGCCAAACCGTCCGGGGGCGCCTTAGGGGGCGAAGATCTCTTGCAGTGTGGCCAGCGCTTTGGCCAGGGTTTCGCCTTTGACCGCTCCAAGGCGCTTGACCAGCCTGGCCTTGTCCAGGGTGCGAATCTGATCGAGAAGGATCAATCCACTCTTGCGCTTAAAGGCCACGGGAATGCGGAAGGGAGCCGGACGGCTGCCGGTTGTCATCGGTGCGACGATGACCGTTCGAAGATAGTCGTGCATCTCCGGCGGGGAAACGACGACGCAGGGACGGGTTTTCTTGATTTCGCTGCCCACCGTGGGATCGAGCGATACCAGCCAGATATCGCCCCGCTTTACCACGCGAGCTTCTCGTCGCCCTCGTTGACGAATTCGGGCCACACCAGCGCGTCGTCGCCCGTCTCCGAAAGCTCGCGGCTCGCTTCAGTCCAACCCTCCCGCGCCTTGCGCAGCGGCCGGCGCAACACCAGCGCGCCCCGTTCCACTGTCAATTCGACTTCGTCTTCGAGCCCGGCCTGAACAAGCAAGGGTTTGGGGACGATCACGCCTCGAGAGTTTCCTAGTTTCCGGATGACGGTTCTCATGCTGCCCCACGCGCCAAGCTTGAAGGATGTTGTAACAATGTTACAACAAGGACGACTCGCCGCCAATGGGGATGCTTGTGCACCGCTACGCGGGTCTGGCGATGGCGGCGTTGCTCATCGACTGGCGCTACCGGCAGCTTTCTCGCTTTCCTCCACGAGCGGGACGCGGCTATTGGCGAGCGCTTGTCGAGGTGTCGCCGCCCGGGACGAGGGCTTCTTGCCTTGACCGCGGCCGATGGATAAGTGAGAATCTTTCTCGTTCTCATGACCCGCCGCACTCCCTCCATCCCCGAAGGCCTCTCCCGCGGGCTCGCCGCGGTGTTGGCAGGCTACGCGCTGGCCTACGCCTTCACCGCTTTCGCCTCCCTCGCGTTGCCCATGCCGCGGGCCGAGGCGGTGGTGACGGGGAGCATGCTGTCCTTCGTGGTCTATCTGATCGCGGTGGTCTGGGCCTTTGCGGCCCGAAGCGCGGTTCGCGCGTGGGCGGGACTGCTGGCGGGATCGGCCCTGTTCGGCGCCGCCGCCCTGGGGCTCAAGTTCTGGCTCGATTGAGCGCGTCGATGTCCCCCGATTTCCGGCGGTCGATGGATTACCTGCACACCTGGAGCGGCGTGCTGTTCGGTGCGCTGCTGTTTCTCATTTTCTTCATGGGGAGCCTCTCGGTGTTCGACCGGGAGATCGACCGGTGGATGATGCCGGCGACCCGGCTGCCGGCGCCGGCCGGACCTGTGTCCATCGACCGGGCTGCGCTGCCCCATCTCCAGGCTCTCGCCCCGGATGCGACGTCCTGGTTCATCTACCATCCAAATGAACGCGAGCCGACGCTGCGCATTGGCTGGTCGCGACCCGGCTTCCCGTTTGCCATTCGCGACGTCGATCCGGTAAGCCACCGACTGCTGCCGGAAACCGGCAGTCCGGGCGGGACACGCTTTTTCTACCCCTTTCACTACAGCCTGCACTTGCGCTGGCTCGATCTCGGCATCTGGCTGGTGGGGCTCGCCTCCATGGCCATGCTGGCGGCCCTCGTCTCCGGCGTCGTCATCCACCGGCGCATCTTCAAGGACTTCTTCACCTTCCGTCCCCACAAACATGCCGGTCGGGCGGTGTTGGACCTGCACAACGTCACCTCGGTCCTGTGCCTCCCATTCCACTTCGCCATCACCCTTTCCGGGCTCATCATCTTCTACCTGATCTACATGAACGCCGGCCTCCACATCGTCTATGGCGGCGACCGGCAGGCCTATTTCAAGGAGGCCATGGGGCGCTACGAGCGGCCGGACGCGGGCGTCCTGGGACGGCTCGCATCCGTGGATGCCATGGTGGAGCAGGCCGTCCTTTTATGGGGCGACGCCAGGGTGCGGAGCGTCGCCATCCGCAACCCGAACGACGCCCACGCGGTGGTGGAGATCCGTCGCGAGCCCCACGACCGGGTGGCCTACGTCACCGACACGGTCTACTTCGACGGCGCCACCGGCGCGGTGCTCGCGCGCGAGTCCATGGGCCCGGCGATGCGGGCGCAGCGCTTCATTTCCGGGCTTCACTTCGTGGCCTTCGAGCACGGGTGGCTGCGCTGGTTGTACTTCCTCATGGGGCTGGCTTCCTGCGTGATGATCGCGACGGGGCTGCTCCTCTGGCTAGAAAAGCGGCGGTCCAAGCACGCGCCGTCCGTCGCCAGTGGTTGGAGGGTCGTGGAAGCCACTTCCTGCGCCGGCACCCTCGGGGTGCTCGTGGCGACGCTGGCCATGCTGGCCGCCAACCGGCTGCTGCCGGAAGCGCTGGCCGGACGCCTGCAGTGGGAGATGGGAGTGTTTTTCGCCGTCTGGCTGGCGAGCGGAGTGCACGCTTGGCGGGCCGCCCATCCATGGCGCGGTCAGACCTTGGCGGTGGCGGTCCTGGGCCTTGCGGTTCCGGCGCTAAACGGGCTCACCACGGGCGATCACTTGGTGAAAACGATCGCGGGCGGGCAATGGACGATCGCCGGCGTAGACCTGGTGCTCCTCGCGACGGGGTTCGTGGCGGGCATGGCATGGCGCAGGCTTCGGTTCCGCGCCCTCCGCCCCGAGCCCGCGACCCTTGCCTTCGGAGAGTCCCTCGTTCCGGAGGAGCGCTGAGGGCGTGCTGCTCGCCCTGGTTTTTCTTTGCGCCTATGCGGGGCTCGCGGCGTTTGCCTTCGCCATGCCTCGCCACCTTTCCCGGGCAACGGGTGCGGCCGCTCTCCCGGGGCGCTGGCGGTTCGCCTTACGCGGGGCGGGGGCCTTGCTGCTGGCCGGATCCCTCGCCGCTGCCGTCATCCGGGATGGCGGGGGGTTGGGTAGCCTCCTGTGGATCGCTGCCCTCGGCGCGGCGGGCCTGGCCCTGGTCCTGGTGCTCGCCTACTGGCCGCGGCTCGCCTACGTTTCGAGCTGGGCCTCGGCCGGCGCTACGGCGGCGCTGACCGTCGTGATGCTGGCGACCCGGGAATTCATCGGTTGACGGGCCAATGTAAACGCGTATAATTCTCATTACTTTGTTGAGCATCTGACCTGGGTGTCCGCACCACCTGGCTCCCAGTCCAGGAATAGGGGGGCGTTTGTCATGGAACCCATTCGGCCGACGATCGAGCCGCCGGAAACCGTGCGCGGCCTGCGCAACCGCTTGCGCCTTTTCGTCGCCTGGATGGCGTTTCTCGCCGCCGCGGCGGTGGTGGCGGCGGCCCTGCTGCCCATCGTGCTCGCGCTGTAGCTGTCGTCTCGCCGATTCCGTCGGGATTTCACCTTCGTAGCCAGCCATTCAGCATCGCGCTGAGTAGCCAGCCAACAACGACTGCTGCTCAGGGGGATTCTGCGATGCGTCTTCATTCCTGTTTGTCCTCGTGACGTCGTGCGGCCCCGCTGCGCGGGAGCCGCGTGGTCTTGCCGCGTGCCGAAAAAAGCGCGAGCGGTTTTCGTGCAACTGACGGCCAAACGGAAAGGAAGGGGAGTTGAATTGAACGGTTTGCGACGGCAACAGGTTGCCGCTGCCTGGGCGGCGGCGGGGCTAGCAAGCGTGGGAGTGGCGGCAGCCCAGCCCGCCGACGAGGGCGAGCGCGTGGGGACCCTCTCGGAGGTGGTGGTTTCCGCCACACGCGAGGAAGCGTCCATCGCCACCATTCCCGGTTCGGTCACGGTGGTGACGCGGGAGACCATCGAGCGGGAAGCGCGCAGCGGAAAGAACCTGGGGGACATTCTCGGAGAGCGGGTGCCCGGCCTCGCGCCCGGGAGCGACACCATCAGCAACTTCGGCCAGACGCTGCGGGGCCGCAACGTTTCGGTGCTGATCGACGGCGTGCCCCAGAACACCACGCGCAACGTCTCCCGCAACCTGGCCACCATCGACCCCGCCGCCATCGAGCGCATCGAGGTGGTCCGCGGCGCCACCGCCATCTACGGCGACAGCGCCACGGGCGGCGTGATCAACATCATCACCCGGCGCGCGAGCGGCAAACCCGCCGAGCTTGAGGCCAGTGCCGGGGCGAGCGTCTCGCTGACCCATCCCGGCGACAGCCTGGGCGTGTTCCTGCGGCCCCAGCTCTCGGGCCGTCACGGAGACGTGGACTACCTGCTCAATCTGGCCTTCGAGCGCACCAACGGGTTCTTCGACGCCCATGGCGAGCGCATTCCCCCCGATCCCCACGGCCAGGGGGGACTGGCCGACACGGATAGCTGGAACGTGCTCGCCAAGCTGGGCTACGCCATCGATCGCGACCAGCGCATCCAGCTCTCCATCGACCGCTACGACGCCGCCCAGGACACGGAGTTCGCATCCGACCCGGCGGTGAAGGCGTTTGCGCCGCGGACGGTGCGCTCCCGGGCGATCCCGGGGCTCGTGCTGGAAGATCCCCAGGATACCCGCAACACCATCGCCAACCTGGACTACCGCCACGGGGATCTGCTGGGTAACCGGGTCCATGCCCAGATCTTCCGTCGCGACTACTTCACCCGCTTCTTCCCCTTCGACGGCCGCGCGTTCGCCATTTTCGGCAACAGCATCTTTCAGTCGCGGCTGGAGTCGGAAAAGAGCGGCGGCCGGCTGGAGGTGGAGCGCAAACTCGAGGGCAGGCTCCCACTCAGCGTGCTGTGGGGGCTGGACTATACCGAGGAGGCCACGTCCCAGCCCGTCTCCCTCTTCGACCCGGCCGCATTCGACGCCAGCGGGGGGCTCGTGTTCCGCAAGACCGGGGACCGGGGCTGGGTGCCCGAGATCCGGCAGGACAACCTGGGCGTGTTCGCCCAGCTCGAGCTGCCCGTGGGCAGCCGGTGGCTCTTGCGCGGCGGCGTGCGCTACGAGCGGGTCCAGGTGGCGGTGGACGACTTCGTCACCCTGGCCGGGGCGTCCGTGCAGGGCGGAGAGCTGGATTTCGACGAGCCGTTGTTCAACATGGGTGCGGTGTACACCCTCACCGGCGCCCTGAGCGCCTATGTCAGCTTTTCCCAGGGATTCTCGGTGCCCGACATCGGCCTTACCCTGCGCGGGGCGCCCAACGGCGCGTCGGTGAACACCCTGCAGCTCGCGCCCCAGAAGGTAGACAACTACGAGATCGGCGTGCGTGGCGAGTGGGCTAACACCGCCGCTTCGCTAGCGGTGTATTACAACGAGTCGGAGCTGGGCGCTTTTTCGGGCGGCTTCAACCAGCCAGTGGTGCGGGCGCCCGAGCGGATCTACGGCCTCGAGGCCACCCTCGATCACCGCTTGTCGAAGCGCTGGAAGACCGGGGGCACGTTCACCTGGCTCGAAGGCGAGACCGATCCCGATCGGGACGGCCGTTACACCTATCTCAACAGCTTCCGCATTCCGCCGCCCAAGCTGACCGCCTATCTGGAGCATGCCACCACCGAGCGCTGGTTGAACCGCCTGGAAGTGCTCTACAGCGGCGAGCGCGACCGCTTCGGCGGAAGCACCGCCTTCGGGGAACGCCCGGTGGACGGCTACGTGACCGTAGACTTCTACAGCCGCTATCGGTGGGGCCGGGGGACGCTGCAACTGGCGGTGGAAAACCTCCTTAACGAAGACTACTTCGTGCGCGAGTCGCAACTGCTCCGCACCGGGGCCAACGACTCTTATACCGCCTCGCCCGGCACGATCTTGAGCGTATCCTATCTGGCGCGCTGGTGAGGGGAGGGCATTATTGAGCTTCCGGTAAATGGTTAGCAAATCGTTTACCGCAGCCTCCTCTCTCCCGGAGGGATAGAGGGACTGGATATCCTTTTCTCCCATTGGGGGAGAAGGAAGAGGAGGGGGAAGGAGAGAGGGCCGAGCGTCAAGCATTTAGAGGACGCTCGCTAAGGGCTGCCGTGGAAATCCCGGGCCGGGCCGCGCCGCTACCACAAAACTTTGACCCGATATTGCCTGAACACGGGGTCGTTGGTGACGATCGCGAGATTTTCCAGCCGGGCCTGGGCGATCAGCATGCGGTCAAAGGGGTCTCTGTGGGGTCCCGGGAGCTCACCCGCAACGCGCCCGTGCTCGACGGAAACGGCAAGCGGTTCGAAGCGAAAAGTGCGGATGAGCTCGTGCACGATGCTGCCCAGATCACGGTTCATCCTGAGCTTGCCCAAGCGGATTTTCGTCGCCATCTCCCATACACTGGCGGCGCTGAAAGCGACCCGGGCGTTCGAATCCTCAATGGCTGCCGCCGCCCGCGAGGAGAGTCTGGGATCCCCCTCCGCCCACCAGATCAACGCATGGGTGTCCAGAAGCACGTTCATCGCCGCTTTTGTTTGCGACGGACCTTTTGTTTCACGCGCAGCGGATCGCTTGAATGTCCCTCTTCCAGCTCCAGCAGCCAGTCTTCCGGCATCGGTTCGAAGAACCCCTCCGTGAGCACGAAGGTGCCCTTCAAGGCGCCGGGCTTGCGTGACGGCTTCTCGATCGGCGCCAGACGCGCCACGGGCTTGCCTGCCTTGGCGATGATCACCTCCTCGCCGGCGGCGACGGCCTCAAGCAAGCGGGAAAGGTGGGTCTTGGCTTGGTGAACGTTGACGACCGTCATGGTTGCCCGTTTACGTAAACTCGATGAAGTAGTCTAGAAGACTACTCTGACTTAGTCAAATGACTTAGTTCGAAAATGGTTTTCGTACAGTCCGCGCTGGCGATCCCGCTCGATGATGGCTTCGCTCGGCCATTCGGGTAAACGCCGATCGCGCGGCCCTTACTGGGGACGATTCTGCCTATCTTCGGCGTCCAGTTTGAGACGAAAATCGGACGCTTCGAGGACGAAGTCCTGGACATTCCGGAAGATGCGAAAGGCATGGCGATCGCCTGGGCGACCATCGCATGGTCCGCAGCCTGCGTCACAAGGCAGCCGCAGAAGGGGTCGAAAACAGGCCCAGCTCGAGCACCTGCAATGCCTGGAATGGGGCGAGATGTAAGGTTATTGCATCGGCAAGCCTCTCGTTGCCAGCATAAATATCCCCAGCTCGTCTGCCCGCCGTGGCAGCGCGGCGAGACCCCGTTTTTTCTGGAGGGCACCCGAGGGACTATGGCATTGGCCCGGCCCGCAGCCGCGCCCGTGCGCCAGCCCCTAGGAGTACAGATCTGTTGACTTGGACGGGGATATTGAGAATAATTCTTACTCCGTTTTAGGGGTTCTGCCAGCCAAAGGCTCTCCGCCGAGTAGCCAGCTCATGGGCCACGAGGCGTTTTGGAGGAGGGCCGATGGTATCCATTGCACTTGCATGCGCCGCCCAGGGCTATCGCTGGAGCCGGGCGCCACTTGTTCTCAGCCTCGCCCTGGCCTTTTGGCCAGGTTCCGCGGCCGCCCAGGCCGCGGAAGTTGCCCAGCCCAATCCGGGCGAAGGGGAGGCAATGCTGGAGGAAGTGACGGTCAAAGCACCGGGACCGGAGCGCTTCACCGTCGATCACGCTCCCGGGGTGACCCGGTCTCTGGTTCCTCTGCAAGATCTGCCTGCGTCCGTCAAAGTAATCCCCCGCGCCGTCATCGAAGAGCAGCAGGCCCTACGGCTCGATCAGGCGGTGAAGAATGTCTCGGGCGTCGTTTTTGTAGATGGTGGAGAGGGGACCACCTTCTCGAGCCGCGGCTTCGGCCTGACAACTCTGCGGGACGGTTTCCGGCGAACGGAATTCACCGAGGGTGACCTTAACCGGGCGGATCAGGACACCTACAACGTGGAGCGAGTGGAGGTGCTTAAAGGGCCCGCTTCGGTGCTGTTCGGGCGCAGCAATGCTGGCGGCATCGTCAACATCGTCACCAAGCGCCCGCTTCCCGTTCCCGTGGCGGCGGTGACGCTGAATGCGGGCAGTTTCGACCTGTATCGTGCCACCGTCGATCTCGGGGGTGCCTTGTCTCCAGAGGGCGGGTTCGCGGCGAGGCTCAACGCCGGGTTGGAAGACGCGGAAAGCTTCCGTGATCTGGTGGAGTCCCGGCGGAAATTGGCCGCACCCGCCTTGGCGTGGCGCCCCGATGCCCAGACGACCTTGACGCTTTTGGGGGAATTCGTCACGGTCGAAGAAACCCCGGATGTTGGTGTTCCGCGCCAGGGCAATGGCGTCGTCCCCGGGGTTCCCCTTGATCGCTTTCTCGGCGAGCCCTCCACCGATTTCCTCCGCTCGGAGGTCCGGGAGGGAAGGCTTCTTTTCGAGCGGGGCATGGGGGAGTGGTCCTTGAAAGGGGCTCTCCTTAGGGCGACCATCGAGAACGACGAGTTTTTTACCCGAGGCGCATCTTTGCAGGCGGACGGCCGCACCCTCAACCGATCCATCATCGTGTCTGGGTTTCGCTCCGATGACGTGATGGGGCAAGTGGAGGTAGCAAAAAAACTATCTCTTGCCGGAAAGGATCACCATGTGACGCTCGGGATAGACGCAGGCCAGCGGGAGACCGACTCCCGCTTTAGCTCCGCCCCTGCTAACCCGATCGACATTTTCGAACCCGTCTACGGCAACACCGGGGCGACGGGCAGCTTTTTCGTCTTCCGCCAGACGCTCAAGCAGGATCTGCTGGGGGCGTTTGCCCACGATGTCATTTCCCTCGCTCCTCGCTGGAAACTGGCCCTGGGCTTGCGCTACGACCGCTTCAAGCAGGAACCTCTGCCCGGCAACCCGCAAGCGCTTCCGACCCGCACCTTCGAGCGCTTCAGCCCCCGGGCAGGCCTGGTCTATCAACCGACGAAAGCCGTGAGCGGGTATTTGGTTTACGACCGCTCTTTTCAGGTGCCGAACGGTTTTCCCTTGCGCTTCGATGGCCAGCCCCTGGAGCCCCAGCGGGGCATCCTTCACGAGGCCGGAGTGAAGATTCTTTGGTGGGAAAACGCCCTTTCCACCACGGCTGCCGTGTATCGGATCGAGCGGACCAACGTGGGAACTCGGGATCTGGACCATCCTGGGTTCCAGATAGCGGTCGGCGAGCAGCGCAGCCAGGGTTTCGAATTCGACGTGGCCGGGGAGCTGGCTACCGGCTGGAAGCTGATCGGCGGCTACGCTTATACCGAAGCGGAGGTGATCCGGGATAACAGCGTGCCCGCAGGCAAGACGCTGCCCGGCGTGCCGCGCCATGCGGCGAGCCTCTGGGCGAGTTACCAGCAACCGCAAGGGCCGTGGCGCGGCCTCGGCTTCGGGCTGGGGCTCCAGTACCTGAGCGAGCGGCAAGGCGATCTCAACAATACGTTCCAGGTACCCGCTTTCGCACGCCTGGACGCGGCGATTTTCTACAAGAGTCGCCACTGGACGGCCCGGCTCAACATTTACAACGTAGCTGACCGGGACATCCTGTTGAACCCCACTCGTTCGGGGTTTTTCAGGCCCGACGCGCCGCGCACCTTCCTCGCTACCGTCGAGTTGAGACTGTAGCGATGCGCCGATTTCTGTACCGGCTGCACCTTTACGCTGGGCTGGTGCTCGGCCTGGCGGTCGCTCTCGTCGGGCTGACGGGCAGCGCCGTGGTGTATCGACCGGAAATGGAGCGCATACTTCACCCCGAGTGGTACGAGTTCTCGGTTGGGGAGCGACGCCAGTCCCTCGACGCCCTGGTTCCACCCGCGGTTGCGGCTTATCCCGGTGCTCCTCCCCGCTTCGTGTCCGTGGACTTGCCCCAGGCGCCGCACGAGCCTTTGAAAGTGGTCATGAAGGATTTCGGCCGGGAGGGGGCGCCCTGGTGGCGGGTTCACGTGAATCCCTACACGGGCGAGATCCTGGCCTCGTTCGACCCGGAAAAGACGGTGACGGGTTTCCTGTTACACCTCCATGCCAACTGGCTCACGGGAGAGCATCGGTGGGGAGAGCAGGGGGTGGGGTCGGTGGGAATCGTGCTGCTGGTTTTGTGCGCGACGGGCCTGGTGCTGTGGTGGCCCGGCTGGCATCGCCTGGGCCAGGGACTGCGGATCCGCGCCGGCAAGGGCAGGAGCATTTTCCATGGCGACCTGCACCGGGTGCTCGGCATCGTTTTCGTCGCCCCTCTGTTTCTGATCGCCCTTACCGGCATAGTGCTGGTTTTCCCCGAATACACCCGGGGAATCGTCATAAGAGCACTGGACGTGCCACAGACACCGCGAGCGCCGCAGGTCAACATGGCGGGCCGCCAGATTTCGCTCGAGGCGTTAAAAGCCTTGATCCAGAAGAAGTTTGCCGAAGCGAGGGTTCTGGCAATCCAGTTGCCTTCCCCGGATGCCGGGCATTATACGGTGCGGCTGCTCCAGCCGGGCGACGAACGTCTCAGATACGGAGGCGGCGCGAGCCTTTTGGTTCGGGTGGAAGCGGCGACAGGGCGGGTCGTTCAAATCCTCGACTGGAGGAGCGTGCCACTTGCGACCCGAGTTTTGTTTTCATGGATATTCCCCACCCATACCGGCGACATCGCCGGCGCGGGCGGCCGGCTGATCGCCTTCGTCTCCGGGCTGGTACCGTTCTTTTTATGGGTCACCGGCTGGATCGTCTGGTACCTCCGCCGTGCCCAAAGGCAGAGGACGACTTTCCGTACAGCCCGTGCCGGCGGTGCCACTCGATAATGGCCTCGTCCGGCCATTGCGCGAAATGGCGATTGCGCGGCCCTGGGCGCGGCACCTCCACCCACGGCGCGGCATGATCCAGCATCATGTGTATTCGCTCGGGTGGCTTGGGAAGCGGCGTGTCGATGCTCGAAGCAAACGGATAGACCCACTGGGGCCAGCGCGGATCCCAAACGTAGAGGCCGCTGCCGCAAAGGGCGCAGAAGTGGCGCCGCGCCGGACTGCGCACGAGCTTTCCCGGTCGCTCGGGATCCTCGATTTTCGCCCGATAGATCTTCATGTTCGCTTTTCCCGTCACACGCAGGGTGGCGGTGAGCCCCATGATGTTGATGGCGTATCCGCCTCCGCCCTGGGTCTTGCGACAGATGCTGCAATAGCAGCGCAGGTAGGGATAGGGCGTGCGGGATTGGAGGGAGAAGGTCACGGCTCGGCAGTGACAAGAGCCTTCGAGCTTCACGGGGTACCTCCGATCGCTGAATCGCCGGCGGGCGGGAGACCGGCCGCGACGCCGGGAACTAGCGGGCCCGTCGGAGAGGGCGGGCTGGCTCGCGGGAACGCGAACCCCCGCCCGACGGGGCCCGCGCGCCGGGCTACATCTGGGATTGCAGGTAATTCTGCAGCCCGAGCTTGTCGATCAGCTCGAGCTGGGTCTCCAGCCAGTCGATGTGCTCTTCCTCGGAGTCGAGGATGTCTTCGAACAGCTCCCGGCTGATGTAGTCCCCCACGCTCTCACAGTAGGCGATGGCCGCCTGCAGGTCGGGCCGCGCGGCCCGTTCCAGTTGGAGGTCGCATTTCAGGGCCTCCGGCACGTTTTCCCCGATCATGAGCTTGCCCAGGTCCTGGAGGTTGGGCAGCCCCTCCAGGAACAGGATGCGCTCCATGAGCTTGTCGGCGTGCTTCATCTCGTCGATGGACTCGTTGCGTTCGTGCTCATAGAGCTTGTGCAACCCCCAGTTCTCGAACATCTTGGCGTGGAGGAAGTACTGGTTGATGGCGGTGAGCTCGTTGTAAAGGACCTTGTTGAGGTGCTCGATGACCTTGTTATCGCCTTTCATGGCAGCCTCCGCGATTTTTGAGGTTCTTGAAAGCCCTCGACGGGCAAGCGGGCGGAATCGAGCGGCCACAGCCCCGCCGGGGCGCGTGCTGACTTTCTAGGCTAGCACCGAGCCCTCGGATCGGTAAAGCGGGAACGGGGGTTCAGGAGGAGGCGGGAGCGAAATACGGGCAGCCGCTGCGGGTGCATTCCTGGAGGATCTCCTCCACCGTCCGTGTGCACCGGCCGCAGCAAGTGGCTGCCCCCAGGGTTTCCTGCAGCTCCTCTAGGGACGCCGCCCCCAGCTCCACGCACTGGCGGATTTCCCGATCGGTGATGGCGTTGCAAACGCAGACGTACATGGCGCTTGTCCTAATTGCGAATCATTATCACTCTGTCGGTCTGGAATTGCAAGCGCCTTTTTCCAGGAGTGAGCTGCGCCGGATGGCGCCCTCTTGGCCGTTCCAAGCAGGGGTCCAAGCCCCGATATGGGCCGGGGGTTGCCAATCTAAACAGTAATAATTATCATTTATTGCATGGACTCGGCGCTGCGCTTTGCGGTAGTCCGCCGTGGTTCATACAGCCAGCCACCCCTTTCGGCGGCAGCCAGCCGGTTGCTCAATCAGGAATCACTGCGTGGAGCAGGTCTGCCCGCAGCGGCTCTTCCGGTCAACGGTGTCCTCGACGGACCCTTGGTTTCCTGGCCCGCCTGTCGGTCGAGGACTTTCCCGGTCGCCGCTTCTCCCGCGGGCCTGTCCATCGAGGAGGTGGCCATGGCAATCCGAAAGTATCTTCACGTGGGCCTGGGTTTGGCGCTGGCGTTTTCCCAGACGATGGGAGCGAGTTCTGCGCGGGCGGAGGATGGCGAAGCGCTGGAGCCGGTGCTTGAGCCTGTGTCGGTGACCGCGACGCGAAATCCCATCGACCCGTTCGAATATCCCGGCATGGTGACCGTGCTTGAGCCAGAGGGGCTGAAGACGCGCCAGGCATCGACGCCGGACGACCTTTTGAAAGGGGTGCCCAACGTAGAGTTCACCGGTGGGCCGCGGCGTACCGGGGAGGTACCCAGCCTCCGCGGATTTTCCGGCCCCGACGTGATCATCACCCTCGACGGCGCGCGCCAAAACTTCGATTCCGGCCACGACGGGCGCTTCTTTATCGATCCCAGCTTGGTGCGGGACGTGGAAGTGCTGCGCGGTCCGGCCTCTTCCCTTTACGGTAGCGGCGGCATGGGCGGCGTGATCGCTTTCCGCACGGTGCGGGCCGAGGACTTGCTCGCGCCTGGGGAAAAAGTGGGAATGACCCTCTCGGGCGGTTACCAGTCCGTCAACCGGGAGAGGCTCGGGACCGTAATCGCCTATGGGCGGCCGGGCGCTGGCCTGGACTTGCTGGCGAGCGTGACCCGGCGAGCCTCTGGTGCGATCAAGCTGGGCGACGGAAGCGAGCTGGACCGCACGGACGACGATATCGTGGCCGGACTGGCGAAGGCCGGATGGCGCTTCGACAGGCATCAACGCTTCGAAGCGTCGTTCCAGCGGTTTAGCAACGAGGCCCAGGAGCCCAACAACGGGCAAGGAACCGGAAGCGGCGGCTTGGTCGAGAAGGATATCCGAGCCGATAACCTCCGCTTCGCCTACGGGTACAAGAACCCGGCGAATCCGTGGATCGACCTCGACCTTGTGCTCTACCGCACCGAATTCCGAGTAGACGAACTGCGGCTCGACGACCAGGGCACGGGACCCCGAGGAGAGCTTCTCAAGCGGGACGTGGACACGCTGGGATTGCGTTTGGATAACCGCTCGCGGGTGAAGCTCCCCGGCGCAATCCAGGTGACCTTTACCTATGGCGGCGAAGCCTACCGAGACCGGCAGGACGGTGGGGCCGGCCCGGGAGAGCGGGATGGCGTCCCCGACGCCGAAGCCGACTTCGCTGGCGTGTTCGGGCAGACCGAGATCCGTATACCCCGGCCCCTGGGTGTTGTTCCCGGCGAGGTGCTCCTCATCCCTGGGCTGCGCTATGACCATTACCGGTCTGCGAGCCCGATTGCCGGAGGCACGGAGGACCGGGCCCTTTCACCGCGCCTCGGCGTGAGCTATCTGCCGACCCCGTGGTCGCTCCTTTTCGCCCACTACGGCGCGGCGTTCCGGGCCCCCACCGTCAACGAGCTGTTCCCGAACGGGGTGCATTTCCGCATTCCCATCGGTCCTGGCGTGACCAACCGCTTCGTCCCGAACCCCGATCTGGCGCCGCAGCGCACCCGCACCTTAGAGTTGGGCGCGGGCCTGGACTTCAGAGACGTTTTGGGGCAAAGCGATCGGTTGCGGCTCAAAGCAGCCCATTTCCGCATTCGGGGGGAGGATTTCATCGACCTGGAAGTCGTTCAGCCCAGGCCTTTCGTCGACTGCAATCCGTTCATCCCGGGCGCCTGCGACGGCACCACCCGGGCCGTCAACGTGGCCGATGCCAGGCTTTGGGGCAACGAGATCGAGGCGTCCTACGAAAATCGCCGCCTGCGCGCGGGCCTCGGGTTTTCCACAATCGACGGTGAAAACCGGCGCAGCGGGGAAAAGCTGGGGGTGCTGACGCCTCCGCGCCTAGCGCTGGACGTGGCGCTTAAGCTCGCCGGGCTCGACGCCCTGGCCGGCTGGCGCATGCTCGCCGCCGGGGAGTTCGATAAGGTGAACAACCCCGCCGATCGGCGGGGCGGCTACGCGGTCCACGACTTCTATTTCGTCTGGACTCCGCGTGAGGCTTCCATCAAAGGCCTGCGCATCGACCTCGGCGTCGACAATGCTTTCGATAAGGCCTACTCCCGCGTCTTTACCGGCGCCCTTGAGCCCGGGCGCAATTTCAAGGCCCGGATCGCTTATACGTTCTGATCGTCGAGGGGCATCCGCGATGGGATGGCCGAGAAGCTTCTGGAAACACGGCCGAGTCGCACTGGTGTTGTCCGCCTTGGTGCCAGCGGCTTTGGCGGACGCCGCTCATGGGTGCAGTGCTCAACGCGGCGGGCCTGCTAGCGATTGGGGAACTGGTTTCCTAGTCATCGCACCGGATCGGGGCTTCGCCGGGAATGAGGAAATCCGAGAAGCGTTCGAGACCTTTGCTAAAGGGCGCAACGCCGCGCTCGCTTTCGTGACCGACGAACGCACTGCCGGGAACTTGCAAGGGGCGCTCCAAGCGCTCGCCCAAAACGGAGCCCGGCGAGCGGTGGCGTTGCCGCTCTTCATCTCTCGAGCCGAGCCCCGCTGGGTGTTGGCGGCCCGCCTGCTGGACTCGGGAGCCCTGGGTCCGCTCCCGGTGTCGGTCGGTAGAGCCTTCGGAGAAAGCTATCTGGCGGTGGAAGCGTTGGCCGACCGCTTTCGCGCGATCCGGGCGCCGGCGGGCCGTAGAGTCGTCGTGGTGGGCTACGGTGCGATGGACGCCGAAACGCGCCGGAGCATGACCGCCGACTGGCAGCGCATCGCCGAGCGCGCCGCCGAAGGCTTAGGCTTTGCTTCGGTGCGGAGCGTGGTGTGGCACGAGCGCAAGGCGCCCGAGCAGGCGACGCGCCAGGCGGAGTCTGAGCGCCTGCTGGCGGAGGCGGTGGCGAGCGATGCCGTGGTGATACCGTTTCATTTCGGCCGGAAACTCGACAGCATGATGTCGTTTGAGGCCGAACTGGCACATGCCCTTCCACCGGGTGCCGAGCTGCTGCCCGAAGTGGCAAGTCCTGACCTCTTGATCGCTGCCTGGATGTCCCAGGAGGCCAACCGTCATGTTCCCCTCAAGGCCGAAGATCTCGGCATCGTCATTCTCGCCCACGGAGCGGATTATCACTGGAACGAGACGATGCGCCACTCGGTCCGGTCGTTGGAAGACCGCTACAAACTGGAATTCGTGTTTTCCATGGCAGACCAGCCGTTGATCGAACGGGCAGTGGAGCGGCTCGAGCGTCGCGCGGTGCGGGCCATCGTGATCGTGCGGGTATTCGGGCTTGCCTCGGCATTTCGCGACGCGGTGGAAAGGATGATCGGATGGGACGTGGAGCATAGCGCTCCAGACGACCTGGGCCGTTCTGGGGCAGACCATGGGCACGACGACGACGGCAACGGTGGCGCCTACGCCCACCACCACGGACACGGGGGCGCGCGGGCGCATCCCCGCGCCCGCATCCGAGCTGCCGTCCCCATGGCCACGGCCGGCGGCCTGGAGGACGATTCCCTTTTCGCCGAGGCGTTGCTCGACCGGGCGAAAGCGCTGTCGCGGGAGCCTTCCCGGGAGACGGTGATCCTGGTGGCCCACGGCTCCGGCGACGACGCGGCCAACGCCCACTGGCTCGAGGTGCTGGACTCCCTCGCCCGCCAGATCAAGGCGCGCGGCGGCGAGGGATTCCGCGCCGTTCGGGTGGCCACCTGGCGGGAGGACTGGCCGGAGAAGCGTGCACCGTGGATCGAGCGGGTGAGGGAAATGGTGAAAGAGGCAACCCGCGACGGGGGGCGGGCGCTCGTCATCCCCGCCCGCACCAACGCCCAGGGACACGAGCGGGAGTTTCTTGCCGGGCTCGAGTTCGAGCTGGGAGAGGGTTTTGCGCCTCACCCACTGTTCGCGCGGTGGGTGGAAAAGCAGATCCAGGCCGGCGCCGCATCGTTGCGAGGGAATCATATCTGGCCAACCCCGTGAAGCGCCTGCGCGCAGCGATGATGTCTCCGGGCAAGCATTCTCCGGGGCCTTTACGGGCGCTCAATCCGCCAGCTTTTGTACCCCCTGCGCCCGCTGCAAGCGCTTGTCGAAGGTGACGAGCGGGCAATCCTGGGCTCGGGCCTCCGCCAGGATCAAGTCATCGGCGAAGTCCGCCGATCCGGTCTTATAGCAGGTGCACCCTACACCGTGTAGGGTGATCGGGGCGCGCCGAGGGCGGGCGAGGTCACCTCGTACCGATCTCGTCGGAGGCCATGGGCCGCCGTACCAGGGCCAGCAGAGCGAACGTGAAGGCGGAAGCGCCGAGCGACAGAATGCGGGACGTTCGGCGCCCGGCCGGCGACAGACGCTGTACCACCTGGCCCGCGCCCACGTGGGGGTTCCTGATCATAGAGCCGCCGGGCGCGGAGCAGGGTTAACGTGGAGCGGGCCGCTTATCCCGGCGCGGCATCTGAGGGATAATAAAACAATTAAGCTGTGACTTTTATCCACGGGAGAAACGCCATGAGTGTCGTGATGAAGACCGCTGCGACCGATATCGAGGCGATGCTGGGCAAGGAAGCGCAAAGCCTGCTCGGCCACGTGTGCAAGGGGATCCCCAAGGAATCGCTGCACCTGCCCGGGCCGGACTTCGTCGACCGGGTGGTGGCGGCGAGCGACCGCAAGCCCGCGGTGCTGCGTAGCCTCCAGACCCTGTTCAATCACGGGCGGCTCGCCGGCACCGGCTATCTTTCCATCCTGCCGGTGGACCAGGGGGTGGAACATTCGGGCGGGGCGTCGTTCGCGCCCAACCCCATGTACTTCGACCCGGAGAACATCGTCAAGCTCGCCATCGAAGGCGGCTGTAACGCCGTCGCTTCCACCCTGGGAGTGCTGGGCGCGGTGGCGCGCAAGTACGCCCACAAGATCCCCTTCATCCTCAAGATCAATCACAACGAGTTCCTGAGCTATCCCAATTCTTACGACCAGATCCTGTTCGCCTCGGTCAAGCAGGCCTTCGAGATGGGGGCCTGTGCGGTGGGCGCCACCATCTATTTCGGCTCCGAGGAATCCAAGCGCCAGATCCAGGAGATCACCAAGGCCTTCGAGTACGCCCACGAGCTGGGCATGGTCACCATCCTGTGGGCTTACCTGCGCAATCCCGCGTTCAAGCAGCAGGACAAGGACTACCACCTGGCGGCGGACTTGACCGGGCAGGCCAACCACCTGTCGGTCACGATCCAGGCGGACATCGTCAAGCAGAAGATGGCGGAAACGAACGGCGGCTACAACGTGCTCAAGTTCGGCAAGACCCATGCCAAGGTCTACTCGGAGCTCACCTCGGACCATCCCATTGACATGGTCCGCTACCAGGTGGCCAACTGCTACATGGGACGAGCAGGGCTCATCAACTCGGGCGGCGAGTCCAAGGGGGAGGGCGACCTGGCCCAGGCGGTGCGCACGGCGGTGATCAACAAGCGCGCCGGCGGCATGGGGCTCATCTCCGGCCGCAAGGCGTTCCAGAAGCCGTTCAAGGAGGGTATTGCACTGCTCAACGCGATCCAGGACGTGTACCTGTCCAAGGATGTGACGGTGGCCTGACTGGCTTTCGCACGCGCACGGATGACGCCCAGCTCCCGTTGCACGGCGGCCGTGCGCCCCTCTGGCTGTTTGAGCGCATGGTACGCCTGACGCGGGGGCGCGGCGCCGCACGACGGAGCGTAAAAGAGCTGGCGGCGCAGTCGGACCGATCGGCGGAAGAGGCTAGGGAGAGTCCTTTGCCGAATGGGCCTGAATCGGGCGGACTAGGGAGAGTCCGCTCAGCGCGGATCGGGCCGCAGGCCGGCCTTGTAGCGCTTGAAGTTTTCCACGTAGTGGTCGGCGATCCCGTTGATTCTCTGGATCTCCTCGGGCGTGAGCTGGCGGATCACTTTCCCCGGAGAGCCTACCACCAGCGAGCCATCGGGGATTTCCCTGCCTTCCGGGATGAGGGTGTTGGCGCCGATTAGGCAGTTCTTGCCAACGCGGGCGCCGTTCAGCACCACCGCCTTGATGCCAATCAAACTTCCTTCTCCGATGTAGCAGCCGTGCAGCATGACCATGTGGCCCACCGACACGTTGCGCTCCAGGGTGAGCTGCACGCCTTCGTCGGTGTGCAGCACCGAGGCGTCCTGGATGTTGCAGTTGTCGCCGATGGTAATGACGTCGTTGTCGCCGCGCACGACACAGTTGAACCAGATGCTGGCGTTGTGGCCGATCACCACGGAGCCGATGACCGTAGCGTTGTCGGCGACAAAGTAATCGTTGCCGCGGATCTCCACGCGGCGATCCCCTAAGGCGTAGATCATGCCTTACCTCCTTCGCTCAAGGTGAGCAGGAGGTCGGCACCGGCTTTGGCGATGCGCTCGTCGTCCTGGGAGGCAACCCCGGAGACCCCGATGCCGCCCACGATCTCCTCGCCGATCTTGAGCGGTACGCCGCCCTGCAGTCCGGTCAGGGCGGGCATGGTGAGATAGCCGTATCGTCCTTCCTTGAAGCGTTTTTCCCATTCCACCGTGGGCCGCTTGAACGCTACCGCCGAGTAGGCCTTGCCGATGGCTGTCTGGACGCTCCCGAACTGGACGTCATGGTCCCGCTGGAGGTAGAGCAGATGGCCGCCGTCGTCCACGATGGCGATGACCACCTTGAAACCGTGGCTGTCGGCGAACGCCTCGGCGGCGGCGGCCACGGATTTCGCCGCCTCGAGGGTCAAGACGCGCTTCATCATGGGAAGAACCGGAGCAACGTGGGTTGGGAGGAAAAAGAATGATAACCGAGTGCTCCGGGCAGACGAAAGGGTGAAAGTCCCCCGGCTCTTGCAACCCCGCCTTCGAGGTCATCGGGCCGGGGGGAGAAGAAAAGCGCACTGGGCGGCGACCGCGGTGCGCTTTTCTCGGCCAGGCCGCCGGCCCCCTACAGCAGCGGCACGATCAGCAGGGCGACGATGTTGATGATCTTGATGAGCGGGTTCACCGCCGGGCCGGCGGTGTCCTTGTAGGGATCGCCCACCGTGTCGCCGGTGACCGCCGCCTTGTGGGCGTCGGAGCCCTTGCCGCCGAAGGCTCCGTCCTCGATGTATTTCTTGGCGTTGTCCCAGGCGCCGCCGCCGGTGGTCATGGAGATGGCGACGAAGATGCCGGTGACGATGGTACCGAGGAGCAGTCCCCCCAGGGCCATGCGACCGGACTCGGCGCCCATGAGCGCGCCCACGATCACCGCCACCAGGATCGGCACCAGCACCGGGAGCAGGGACGGGACGATCATCTCCTTGATGGCGGCGCGGGTCAGCATGTCCACCGCCCGGGAGTAGTCGGGCTTCGCTTTTCCTTCCATGATGCCGGCGATCTCCCGGAACTGCCGGCGCACCTCGTTCACCACCGAGCCGGCGGCGCGGCCCACCGCTTCCATGGCCATGGCGCCGAAGAGGTAGGGCACGAGCCCGCCGACGAAGAGGCCGATGATGACCGCCGGGTGGGAGAGGCTGAATTCCACCGCCTTCCCTGCCGCCTCCAGCCCGTGGGTGTAGTCGGCGAACAGCACCAGCGCTGCCAAGCCGGCAGAGCCGATGGCGTATCCCTTGGTCACCGCCTTGGTGGTGTTTCCCACCGCGTCCAGGGGATCGGTGATGTTGCGCACTTCCTTGGGCAACTCCGCCATTTCGGCGATGCCGCCGGCGTTGTCGGTGATCGGGCCGTAGGCGTCCAGGGCCACGATGATCCCGGTCATGGAAAGCATGGCGGTGGCGGCGATGGCGATGCCGTAGAGCCCCGCCAGGGTATAGGACGCCCAGATCGCCAGGCACACGGCCAGCACCGGAAGCGCGGTGGCCTTCATGGAGACGCCCAGGCCGGCGATGATATTCGTGGCGTGGCCGGTGGTGGAAGCTTGGGCCACGTGGCGGACCGGCGAGAACTGGGTGCCAGTGTAGTACTCGGTAATCCACACCATGGCGCCGGTGAGCAGCAGCCCGATCACCGCCGAGCCCCACAGCGCGATCACGCTGTACATCCCGTTGCCGGCCATGAAATACTGGGTCACCGGCCAGAAGGCGATGAGGGCCAGCACACCCGAAACGATCACGCCCCGGTACAGGGCGCCCATGATCTTGCCCCCTTCGCTGGTTTTCACGAAGTAGGTGCCGATGATGGAGGCGATGATGGACACGCCCCCCAGCGCTAGGGGATAGATCACCGCCTGGGGGGCCACGTTGGGCGGGAACAGCAACCCGCCGAGCAGCATGGTGGCGATGATGGTCACGGCGTAGGTCTCGAACAGATCGGCCGCCATGCCGGCGCAGTCGCCCACGTTGTCGCCCACGTTGTCGGCGATGACGGCGGGGTTGCGGGGATCGTCCTCGGGAATGCCCGCTTCCACCTTGCCCACCAGGTCCGCACCCACGTCGGCGCCCTTGGTGAAGATGCCGCCCCCGAGACGGGCGAAGATGGAGATGAGGGAACCACCGAAGGCGAGACCCACCGTCGGCTCCAGGATGTGCTTGATGCCTTCGATCTGGGCCGCTTTGTCGGCGGCCGACCAGAGGATCCCGAAGTAGCCGGCCACCCCGAGCAGGCCCAGCCCCACCACCAGGAGACCGGTGATGGCGCCGCCGCGGAAGGCCACCGCCAGCGCCTCCGCCAGACCCTTGCGCGCGGCCTCGGCGGTGCGCACGTTGGCGCGCACCGACACGTTCATGCCGATGTAGCCCGCCAGCCCCGAGAGAACGGCGCCGATGGCGAAGCCCCAGGCGGTGCGCCAGGAAAGGGCGAAGCCGATGATGAGGAACAGGATGACGCCGACGATGCCGATGGTGGTGTACTGGCGGTTCAAGTACGCCTTGGCGCCTTCCTGTACCGCCGCCGCAATCTCGCGCATGCGCTCGTTGCCGGCGGGCAGGCTCATGATGCTCTTGATCCAGAGGCCGCCGAACACCAGGGCTGCGGCGGCGCAAAGCAGCGCTAGCGTGAGTCCTGCAGTCATGGAATTCCCCTTATGCTGGCGGGGCCGAAGCTCGGGCCGGCCCGATTACCCTTATGCGAGAACGAATTAGTGAACTCTTATATAAGATTTGGGTGGCGCGGATTTTAACATACTGCCCTTGTGAATCGGCGTAAGCGGCTACGCGAGTACCGCCCTCTCCTACAGGGCTTGAATGTTTCCGCGGCGTTCCGGGGGCGCCGCTACCGCAGAACGCAAGCTACGAAGGATCGCGACGTTCACGAACAAGGGCGTGATCTTTTTATTGGTAGTCTCTCGGTTCGTCCATGGCTCATGGCTAAGTGGTGGCAAGGAGCGTTTCGGCGCACCATTGAATGTAGGCCGATTCGGTGCGTTTCGCCTGCCTGCCGCGATCCGTGCGGCGCAGGCAGGCTTCGCTTCACGCACCCTACGAATCTTGTTCGGGACCGCCAAGGCTCCTTCGAACCTCGTTCCGGGGCGGCCGCGACACGGTGGCCGAAGGCTTGGTGCGGGGGACCGGCCGTGACACGGAAGAGCGCAGCTTGGGAGCGGGAACGGCCGGGGCCGCCCGGACAAGCCGCGCTTCCTGCCGGCTCTACCGCCCGTCGCCGCTCCAAGGCTTACGCCCTCCGAGCGCCGGGCGGCCACCGCGAGGAACCCGGATCGGCGCTCCTAGCTCACCTCCGCTTGTTCGGGACCGCCAAGGCTCCTTCGAACCTCGTTCCGGGGCGGCCGCGACACGGTGGCCGAAGGCTTGGTGCGGGAGCGGACGCGAGGAACCCGGATCGGCGCTCCTAGCTCACCTCCGCTTGTTCGGGACCGCCAAGGCTCCTTCGAACCTCGTTCCGGGTTCCCACCCGAAAATCTCCTCCAGCCTGAGCTCCCGGATCAGGGCGTCCACCGCTACCTGGCCGTGCTCGCGCTGGACCTCGGACAGGATCAGTTTGGCGGCGTTGGCGTTGTAGAAGCCGCCGAAGTCGGCCTGGACCTTGAGCAGTTGCCGTGCTTTTTCCAGCGTCATTCAGACCTTGAACTCCGTCTTGAGCTTCTTCGGCACCGCCACGTTCTTGAGCCGGGTGTACACCGGCAGCCCGTTCTTGTACGGAGGATAGTCCTCGCCCAGGATCAGGGGCTGGAGATACGCGCGGCACTTCGCCGTGATGTGGAAGCCGTCCTCGGTGATGTAGTCCCGGGGCATCATTTTCTCCCGGTTGGCCACGTCCTTGAGGTCGGCCACGCCGATCGACCACTTGTAAGGCCGGTTGGACTTACGCACGATGGTGGGCATGACCGCGTTCCTGCCCTTGAGGGCGAGCTCCACCGCGGCTTTCCCGACGGCATAGGCCTGGGCCACGTCGGTCTTGGAGGCGATATGGCGCGCGGCGCGCTGCAGATAGTCGGCCACGGCCCAGTGGTACTTGAGCTTGAGCCGCTCGCGCACCAGGTTGGCGATGATGGGCGCAACGCCGCCGAGCTGGGCATGCCCGAAGGCGTCGCGCATGCCGGACTCGGACAGGAACTGGCCGTCTTTGTTACGCAGGCCCTCGGAGACGCCGATCACGCAGTAGCCGTGGCGCTTGATGGTCTCCTCCACGCGCCCAAGGAACTTATCCTCATCGAAGGCGACCTCGGGAAAGAGCAGAATGTGGGGTGGCTCGCCTTCCTTCTCCGAGGCGAGCCCGCAGGCGGCGGTGATCCATCCGGCGTGGCGGCCCATCACTTCCAGCACGAACACCCGGGTGGAGGTCTTGGCCATGGAGGCCACATCGTAGCCGGCTTCGCGAATGGAAGTGGCCACATACTTCGCCACCGAGCCGAAGCCCGGGCAGCAGTCGGTGACGGGCAGATCGTTGTCCACCGTCTTGGGCACGTGCACGCATACGATGGGGTAGCCCATCTGCTCGGAGAGCTGGGACACCTTCAGGCAGGTGTCCGCCGAGTCGCCGCCGCCGTTATAGAAAAAGTAGCCGATGTTGTGGGCCTTGAACACCTCGATGAGCCGCTCGTACTGGGCCCGGCTCTCTTCCAGGCTCTTCAGCTTGTAGCGGCACGAGCCGAAGGCGCCGCCGGGCGTGTAGCGCAGCCCGGCGATGTTGGCCGCCGGCTCCTTGCTGGTGTCGATCAGGTCCTCGGTGAGCGCGCCGAGGATGCCGTCGCGGCCCGCGTACACCTTGCCGATCTTGTCCTTGTGCTTGCGGGCAGTCTCGATGACGGCGCAGGCCGAGGTGTTGATCACCGCGGTGACCCCCCCGGACTGGGCGTAGAACGCGTTCAACTTGGCCATCCAGTTGCCTCCCTTTCTTCGCTCTAGAAGTCGATGAACTGGGTGAAGGGGCTGCCCAGGCTGCTCCCGTCTGCCCCGGAGGCGGCGCCGGCCCGGTCCTTGGCGGTGTCGGCTTGCAGCTTGAGGAGCACCCCCAGGCATTCGCCCAGATCGTCGAAGGCTTCCCGGTCGGTTCCGTACTGGTCGTGGACGGAATAGTAGAACTGGGCCCGGTAGCGGCCCTCGGCGATCTTGTTGATGACGAAGCCCACCCCGTCCTGGGTCCAATGCAGGGTGGGGCAAGCCATGAGCTCGGACGATGAGGGATCGAGCTGGATCTCGCTCGTCGCCACTTCGACGGGCACCTCCCGGCCGTAGCGCTCCTTGAGGGCGGACTCCACCACCCATAGCTCGGCGTCGCTGAATTCGGGGATGGCGGGCATGGACCGTTTCCTCCGAGACGGCCTGGCGTCAGCTTAGCGCGGCGAAGATGCGGTCGCGGATCTCCTCCACGTTGCCGGTGCCGGCCACCTTCGCCACCTTGGGGGCGCTGGGGTCGCCTTCGGCCGCCCAGCGGAAATAGTAATCCACCAGAGGCTTGGTCTGGGCGTGATAGACCCGCAGCCGTTCCCGCACCGTCTCCTCCCGGTCGTCTTCCCGCTGGACCAGGGTCTCCCCCGTCAGGTCGTCCCGGTCCGGCACCCGGGGCGGGTTGAACTTCACGTGGTAGGTCCGCCCGGAGGGGAGGTGCACCCGGCGGCCCGCCATGCGGGTGATGATTTCCTCGTCGGGCACCTCCAGCACCAGCACGTAATCGATCTTGACGCCCTCGTCCCGCATGGCTTGGGCCTGGGGAAGGGTGCGGGGAAAACCGTCAAACAGGAAGCCGTTGGCGCAATCGGGCTCGCGGATGCGCTCCTTCACGAGCTGGATGATGAGATCGTCGGGCACCAGCGCTCCCGCCTCCATCTTTTCCTTGGCGAGCTTGCCCAGGGGCGTGCCGGCCTTCACCGCCGCCCGCAGCATGTCCCCCGTCGAGACTTGGGGTATGCCATAACGCTCGGTGATGAAGGCCGCCTGGGTACCTTTGCCCGCCCCCGGGGGGCCCAGCAGGATCAGTCGCATGGCGCTTCCTCCTTGGCCGCTCGCCACGATGTCGTCCCCGCGAATGATAGAACGTCCATGACGCCCGCGGATCGCTAATTGTGATGGGATCTATAAGGCTCCGGCTCCGGATCCGCCGCCCTGCGCCGCGCCCGTTCCAGATCCTCGGGCGTGTCCACGCCGGCCGGCGCGCTGCGCTCCGTCACCCAGACGGCGATCCGGTAGCCGTGGGCCAGGGCTCGCAACTGCTCCAAGGACTCGAAGACCTCCGCTTCGCTTTTGGGCAGCCCGGCGTAGGCGGCGAGAAAGCCGGCCCGGTAGGCATAGATGCCGATATGGCGGTAGGCCGGCAGCCCCGCGGGAAGCGCTTTGGCGCCCGCGGTGAAGGCGTCCCGGGGATAGGGGATGGGGGCGCGGCTGAAATACAGGGCGCAGCCCTGGGCGTCCAGCACCACCTTGACCACGCTGGGGCTCAAGAAGCTCTCCAGCTCCCGGATCGGGTGGCAGGCGGTGGCGATGGCGGCCTCCCTCCTCCCGTGGAGATGCCGGGCCGCTTCCCGGATCAGCTCGGGATCGATGAACGGCTCGTCGCCCTGCACGTTCACCACCACCGCTTCGGGGGGGAACCCCCGCGCCTTCACCACTTCGGCGATGCGATCGGTGCCGGTGGCGTGCTCGGCGCGGGTCATGCAGGCGTCGAACCCGTGGCGGCGCGCCGCCTCGGCCACGTCCGGATGGTCGGTGGCGATTACCACCGCCCGGGCGCCGCTCTCCCGCGCCCGCTCGGCCACTCGCACCACCATGGGACGGCCGCCGATGTCGGCGAGGGGTTTGCCCGGTAGCCGCGTGGAGGCGTAGCGCGCCGGGATCACCACGGTAAAGGGTTCGGGCGTCATGGAAGCGCGGGGCACCGGCTCGAGCGCCTCAGGCGACCTCTTCCTCCGGAGGGAGCTTGCGGGCTTCCTCTTCCAGCATCACCGGAATGCCGTCCCGGATGGGGTAGGCGAGGCGGTCCGCCTTGCAGATTAGCTCCTGCTCGGCCTTTTTGTAGACCAGGGGGCCTTTGCACAGGGGGCACACGAGAATGTCAAGCAGCTTGGGATCCATGGGGGTATCCGATCTTGGCGAGCAGGGCGGGCAGCGGGTCCGGATCGACCACTGCGGTAACGGCGAGCACCCAATGCGTCTCGTCGGCGAAGGCTTCGCATTTTATCGCATCCTTCTCGGTCATGAGGATGGCTTCCGCGCCGGCGAAGCGCAGCTCTTCGGCGCGGAAGCGGTGGTGATCGGGAAAGGCGTGGGCCGTGCCGGAGATCCCGAGGGCCTTAAGGGCGTCGAAGAAGCGGCGGGGATTGCCGATGCCCGCCACCGCGTGGGTGCGCTTGCCCTGGAAGTGGCCCGGCGGAACCACAAAGCGGGGATTGAGCAGGTTGTAGAACTGCCGGCCCTCGAGCCGCATGCGGTACTCCCGCCCCGGCGCGAAGGCGCGGGGGGCGTTCCCGTGCACGATCACCAGGTCCACCCGGTCGAGCCGGGACGGGTCCTCCCGCAACGGGCCCGCCGGAAGGAGCCAGCCGTTGCCAAATCCCTGGTCGCCGTCCACCACTGCGATCTCCACGTCCCGGGCGAGGCGGTAGTGCTGCAGGCCGTCGTCGGAGACGATCACGTCGCACTCGGGCCGCTCCGCAAGGAGCGCCCGGGCCGCGCCTACCCGGTCGCGTCCGATCCACACCGGACAGCCGGTGCGGCGGGCGAGGAGCACGGGCTCGTCGCCGAAGCGGGCCGGGTCGGAGGCGGCCTCCACCGGGGCGGGGCCCGCCACCGTGGCGCCGTAGCCCCGGCTCACGATCCCCGGCCGCCATCCCAGGCCGCGCAGCCGCTGGACGAGCCAGATGACGAACGGGGTTTTGCCGGTGCCTCCCACCGTGAGGTTGCCCACCACGATGACCGGCACCGGAAGCCGTTCGGTCTTGAAGATCCCTGCCCGATACAGGGCGCGGCGGGCGGCGGCCGCCGCCCCGAAGAGCAAGCTCAAGGGGACAAGCGGGGCCGCGAGCCAGGGGGTCCGGCGCCAGTGGCGCTCGATCCAGCGCACCGTGGAGTTCATGGGGGGGAAGCCCGGATGTCCGGGCTCAGTTTGACGAAGAGCCAGCGCCGGGGTCAATCCCAGTTGAAAACCCGCTCCAGCAACTCGTTCCGCACGCTTCCCGCCAGGCGCCGCTCGGCCCAGAAAGCCTGGCGCGCCCGGTCCCTCAGCTCCCGCTTGAGGAGCGGCTCCTGCTGCCAGGTCCGCCACGCCTGGACGACGTCGGCGGGATTGGCCGACTCCATGACGGTGGACGCCAGGGCGGCCTTGGGCAGGGGAATGCCGGGGCGGCGGCTCGCCGCCGCCCCGCCGCCCAACGCCTGCCACAGATGCTCGTCGTCCCGGGCGTCGAAATGGACCGCGACGCAGGCGGAAGCCACCGCCGGAAGCCAGGCCGGATCGTCGACGGCGACGAGGGCACCGTCGGGCAAGGGCGTCCTCTCCCAGCCGCTGATGGGCATGAGCTTCAGTTTCGGCGCTTGCCGAGGCGTGAAGCCGGTGACGAAGAGGGGATCCCGGGGAAAGACCGCCCGGAAGGGGGCGAGGAAACCCTCCAGCGCCTGGGGATCGACCCCGTGCCACCACCACAGGGAGCGGCTGGAGGGACCGTTCACCAGGGCGGCGAAGCTGGGATCCACTTGGGACGGCATGACCAGGGTGAGGAGATTCGCGGCCGGCGCGGCCCCGCTTCCCGCGGAAGCGGCTTCTTCCTCGGTGGAGGGATAGACCTGCTCGAAATCCATCCCCGGGCTGCGGCCCGCGGCCACCAGCAGCCGGTGGGAAAGGCAGGCGGTGGCCTGGGCCAGGTGGGGCCGGGGGGCCACGCCCGCGAACACGATACCCATGGGTTCGAGCCGCGTAAGCGCCCGGCCCACGGCGAGGGGATGGTCGCAGGGGCCGAATCCCCAGCCGGTGCGGGGATTGCCGGCGAGCGGCGCGAGGACCTGGGGATACTCCTGCTCGAAAGTGAAAACCAGCCGCACGTCCAGGCGCTTTTGCCGGATGGCGCGGACGAGCTCCGCCCCGAGGCGCACGCTGCGAGGATGGCTCCCAGCCACGACCCAGACCGTCTTGCCCTCGGACGGCGGGCGCAGGAAACCCCAGCGGGCGTTCGCCCGGTGGGACCGGCCGGTGCACCGGTCCTCAAGGTCGGCCAGCAGCAGCGCCGGAAGGGAGGAACCGTAGGGATCCCAGGGCACGGTCCGTTGGGGCGGGTCGCGCCGCCTTGGCTCCGCGGGTTCCTCTTTTACCGCTCCCGCGCCTGGGTGGTGAACGTGATCCGGTGGTAGCCGGCGACGCGCGCCGCCTCCATCACGTTCACCACGGACTGGTGGGAAGCCTTGGCGTCGGCGGCGATCACGATCACCGGCTCGGCGGCGCCGGCCGCGGCACGGCGCAGGCTCTCCACCAGCACCTCGAGCCCAGTAAAGCGCACCGGCTGGTTGTTGACCGCGTACTGCCCGGCGGGATCGACGGCGACCGTGATCTCGTTGGGGCGCTCGGGCTGTTTCTCCGCGCCCGCCTCGGGCAGGTTGATCTGCAACTCGGAGAACCGGTTGTAGGTGGTGGTGACCATGAGGAAGATCAGGATCACCAGCAGCACGTCGATCAGCGGAACGAAGTCGATCCGCGGCTCGTCCTTCTGTCGCCCGCGCTGGAAGTTCATGCCTTGCGCTCGCCCAGCAGGACTTCCACCAGCTTGATCGCCTGGAGCTCCATTTCCACCACCATCGCGTCCACCTTGGCCCGGAAGTAGCGGTAGAAGAGAATGCTGGGCACGGCCACCAGGATGCCGAAGGCGGTGTTGTACAGGGCGATGGAGATGCCGTGGCCGAGCTGGATCGGGTTGCTGCCCGTGGGGGTCTGGGAGCCGAAGATCTCGATCATCCCTACCACCGTGCCGAACAGGCCGAGGAGCGGTGCCACCGCGGCGATGCTCCCCAGCATGGTGAGAAAGCGGTCCAGCTCCTGGGTGGCGGCGCGGCCCGCCTCCTCGATGGAGTCCTTGATGATTTCCCGGGAGCTTCGGATGTTCTTCAGGCCCGCGGCGAAGACGCGCCCCAACACCGGGCCCCGGTTGAGGCGGGCGATCAGCTCCTCGCTGACGCCGTTCTTGCGGTACTCCTGCACCACCCGATGGAGGAGATCTTTCGGCACCACCTGGCTCTGGCGCAGGGACCAAAGACGCTCGCCGATGATGGCGACGGCGACAACAGAGGCGACGATGAGAAACCAGATCGGCCAGCCGGCCGCTTCGATGAGGGCGAACAAATCCGTACTCCCAAGCCCGAACGGAAAAAAATGTGGTAACTCTATCCGCAAGCACCGGGCGGAGCAAGCCACACGACGGCTCAAGGCCTTACGCGCTAAAAGCGCCGCCGCCACCGCCGATTTCGGCCTCGATCATTGTCCACAACCTTTGTGGATAACTTTGTGGGCAGTCTGTAAAAATGCGGGCTAAGTCGCGTTCGTTACACGAATTTTTCTGCCGCGATTAATTTTTGAACGCTCAAATTTGCCATTACCTTTCAATGAGTTAGTCCATCGAACGCGGCTTCCGGAGGGAATGGCCCGCGGCCTGGACGCAGAAGCCCGCCCTGACGGGAAGAATGTGGATTAAAAGGTTTGTCAAGTGGATTTCGGCGCCCCCACCATCGACCCCGCCCGGGTGCTCACCGTCACCGAGCTCAACCGGGCGACCCGCGTCCTCCTAGAACAGGCGTACCCCTTGCTGTGGGTCCGGGGGGAGATTTCCAACCTGAAGCGCTACGCGTCGGGCCACTGGTACTTCGCCCTGAAGGACCGGGAAGCCCAGGTGCGTTGCGTCATGTTCCGCAACCGCAATCAATACCTGGACTGGGAGCCGGCGGACGGCGCCCTGGTGGAGGTGCGGGCCCTGGTGACGCTGTTCGAGGTCCGGGGGGAGTTCCAGCTCAACGTGGAGACCATGCGCCGGGCGGGGCTGGGAGCCCTGTACGAAGCCTTCGAGCGCCTGAAGGCGAAGCTTGCGCAGGAAGGCTTGTTCGCCCCCGAGCGTAAGCGGCCCCTTCCCCTCTTCCCGCGCCAGGTAGGAATTGTCACGTCTGCCCAGGCGGCGGCGCTGCGGGACGTGCTCGCCACCCTGCGCCGGCGCTTGCCGACCTTGCCAGTGGTCATCTATCCGACCCAGGTGCAGGGGGAAGGCGCCGCCCAGCAGATCGCCGCGGCTCTTCGCCTCGCGGGCGAGCGGGCGGAGTGCGACGTCCTCATCCTGTGCCGGGGCGGAGGGAGCCTGGAGGACCTGTGGGCATTCAACGAGGAGGTGGTCGCCCGGGCGATCGCCGCCTGTCCCATCCCGGTGGTGAGCGGCGTGGGCCACGAGACCGATTTCACCATCGCCGATTTCGTCGCCGACCGGCGCGCGCCGACCCCCACCGCCGCGGCGGAGCTCGCGAGCCCCAGCCGCGTCGACCTGCTGGCCCGCTTGGAGAGCCTGGCGCGGCGCCTGCGTCGGGGCTATGAACGGCGGCACGAAGCGCGCATGCAACAACTGGACTCCCTAGCACGACGGCTCATCCATCCCGGCGAGCGCCTCCAAGCCCAATCGCTGCGGCTGGCGGACCTCCAGCGGCGGCTCGCGGCCGCGGCGCGCCGCCGGCTCGCCCAGGAGACGACGCGAACCGCGTACCTGGCGGAGCGTCTCCGGCGGTCGCGTCCGGACGTCGAGGCGCTGCTCGAAGCCCGGCGCAGGGGGGCGGAGCGGCTGGCCCGGGCGATGGCCCGCAGGCTCTCCTACGCCGAACGGGAGCTTTCCCGGCTCGAGGCCCACCTCGCCCACCTGAACCCTCAGCACGTGCTCGAGCGGGGTTACAGCATCGTCCGGACCATGGACGGCAGCATCGTGCGCTCGGCGACCCAGGTGGTCTCGGGGGATCTCTTAGAGCTCATTTTCGCCCGGGGCTGGGCCCGGGCCGGGGTGCACGAGAAGGGCGACGGCGAGTAGAGGAAGTCAGGGTGGCTCAAGGGGACAATGAGTGCGCTTTGGCGTTGCTTTCCTTCGCTGCCCCAGGTCTCAGCCCGCGAGGGCTGCCCGCAGGTAGGCCAACACCTCCTCGGCAACCAACTCTGCGAAGCAGTCGAATTCGGTCACGTCCTTCATCGCCCGCAGCCAGGTGAGCTGCCGCTTGGCGAGTTGGCGTGTCGCCGCCACGGCCCGCTCCCGCATGACTTCCAGCGTGTACTCGCCCTCCAGGTACTTCCATACCTGCCGGTAGCCGACACAGCGCATAGAGGGCATGGAGAGGTCCAGGGCGTAATGGCGTCGCAGCCAGCGCACTTCTCCGATTAAGCCTAGCTCCAGCATGTCCTCGAAACGCTGGGCGATACGCTGGGCGAGTCGCTCCCGGTCGCCGGGTACCAGGGCCAAGGGAATAGCCCGATAGGGGAAGTACACGTACTTGGGTTTCTTGAGTAGGGCCGACAAGGGCCGGTCGGTCAGGAAGTACACCTCTAAAGCCCGCTGGATGCGCTGGGCGTCGTTGGGAGAGAGCCGGGCCGCGGTCTCCGGGTCGACGCGGGCGAGGATCCGATGCAGCGCTGGCCAGCCCTGCTCGGCAGCCATGCCGTCGATCACCAGCCGCAGCGCCGGGTCCGCCTTGGGCAGCTCGGCGAGGCCTTCTCGCAGTGCCTTGAAGTAGAGCATGGTCCCGCCCACGAGGAGCGGGATGCGGCCCCGCTCGGTGATCTCCCGCATCACCGCGAGGGCATCGTCCCGGAAGCGCCCCGCCGAATAGGCTTCGTCGGGTTCCACCAGGTCGATCAGATGATGGGGCGCCGACTTGAGGGTCTCCGCGTCCGGCTTGGCGGTGCCGATGTTCATGTGGCGGTAGACGAGCGACGAGTCCACGCTCACGATCTCCACCGGAAGCTCCCGGGCCAGCGCCACCGCCACCCGGGTCTTGCCCGTGGCGGTGGGCCCCATCAGGAAGATGGCGGGGGGATCGGGCGCCCTGCGCTCGCGGGAGTTTTGACCGGAGAGCCCCGGAGCTTCCCTCTCCACCTTCACCTGCCCCGCATGAACAGGCGGTCCAAGTCCTGGAGGCTCAACTGCAACCATGTGGGCCGCCCGTGGTTGCACTGGCCGGAACGCTCCGTCGCCTCCATCTGGCGCAACAGGGCGTTCATCTCGGCCAGGGTGAGGCGCCGGTTGGCCCGCACTGCTCCGTGGCAGGCGAGCCGGGCGAGGAGCTCGTTGCGGTGGGCGGTGGCGACCGTGGCGGCGCCGTATTCCTGCAGCTCCTGAATCAAGTCCCGGACTAGACCCGTGGCATCGGCCTCCTGGAGCGCCGGGGGGACCGCTCGCACCGCCAGGGTGGTGGGCGAAAGGGGCGCGATGTCGAAGCCCAGGCTTCCGATCAGGGCCTGGTTGCGCTCGACCGTTTCCACGTCGTGGACACTGGCGGACAAGGTCAGGGGAATGAGCAGGGGCTGGGACGCAGGTGTGGCCTCGTCCAGGGCGCTTTTTAGCGCTTCATAGACGATGCGCTCGTGGGCGGCATGCATGTCCACCACTACCAGGCCGTGGGCGTTCTGGGCCAGGATGTAGACGCCGCCCAATTGGGCCAGGGCGAATCCCAGGGGCGGGATCTCGGAGGAGGCCTCGGCAGCCACCGGCGCCTCGGCCAGGGCCTGGGCGAATTGGGCCTGGTAGGCGGCGACAGGCTGGGCGGCGGACAAGGGGACCGCCATCTGGCGCAGCGATGGCCCAGGGCCCGCCTTCCGCCTAGGCCACGGCGCAGGCGCCGTTTCCCGGCGGGGACTCCCGGGCGGCTGGGCGGCCGGGGCGCCGGCCCGGGACCCGGCCAGGGCCTTGTGGAGGGCATGGAAAACGAACCGGTGCACGGCGCCGGGCTCCCGGTAGCGCACTTCGCTCTTGGTCGGGTGCACGTTCACGTCCACCGCCTCGGGGTCCAGCTCCAGGAACAGGACGTAGGCCGGATGCCGCTCGTGGTGCAACACGTCTCGGTACGCTTCCCGCACCGCGTGGGCGAGGAGCTTGTCGCGCACGAAGCGGCCGTTGACGAAAAGATACTGGGCGTCCCGCTGGCCGCGGGCCTGGGCCGGGCGGGCCGCGAGCCCGAAGAGCTTGAGCCCCGGGGCACCCTCGTCCACGGCGATCGGGGCGGCCGAGAGCGCTTCCCCCATGAGCTCTCCGATGCGCGCGGCCGCATCGGCGGGAGCGAGGGACCAACGCAGCCGGCCGTTGTGCTGGAGGGTGAGGCGCAGATCCGGCCGGGAGAGGGCGATGCGAACGAAGGTCTCCTCGCAATGGGCGTACTCGGTCGCCTCGCTCTTCAGGAATTTGCGCCGGGCCGGCGTGTTGAAATAGAGATCGCGTACCTCCACCCGGGTGCCCTGGGCGAGGGCTGCGGGCTCCCGGTGGCCGATGCTGCCCCCGTCGCAGCGGATCGCCCAGCCGTGGGGCTCCGAGGGGTGCCGGCTTGCGAGCCGCAGGCGCGCCACCGCACCGATTGCCGCCAGCGCTTCGCCGCGGAAGCCTAGGCTCTCGACACGGGCCAGGTCCTCCAGGCTGGCGATCTTGCTGGTGGCATGGCGGGCCAGCGCCAGGGGCAGCTCCTTCCCCGGGATGCCGCAGCCGTCGTCGGTGACGACGATCAGCTTCTGGCCGCCCTGGGCGAGCTCCACGCTCACCGAGCGGCTGCCCGCGTCCAGGCTGTTCTCCAGCAGCTCCTTCAAGGCGGAGGCAGGCCGTTCCACCACCTCTCCCGCCGCGATCTGGCTCACCACCAGCTCAGGAAGAACCCGAATAGAAGGCATGGGGAAGTCGTTTCGGGAGCATGCACCATTATAGCGGTTGCCCTTGACCGCCGTTATTGCGCCGTCCCGGCGAAGCGATTAGGATTGGGCCTCGCCCGGCCGCAGAGGCGAGGCAGCACAAGAATTGAATTCGATGACCGTCCGGCGTTTCGCGGCTTTCGCCTCCCAAGGCCTCTCGGCGGGGAAAAAGGGGTGTTCCTGCGAATAAGAAGCGAGCGGGCACGGCTAGGCCCGCTTTCGCCTGCCGGTCCCTCGTCCGAGAAGAAGGAGAACACGCATGCAAATCGGAGTCCCTGCGGAAACGCGCGCGGGCGAAACCCGCGTGGCCGCCACTCCGGAGACGGTGAAAAAGCTCGTGGCGGGCGGACGTCACCGGGTCCTGGTGCAGGCCTCGGCGGGCGTCAAAGCCAGCATTCCCGACGCGGAGTTCGAGGCGGCCGGGGCCACCATGGTGCCGAGTGCCGAAGAGCTGTACGCCAACGCCGACATCGTGCTCAAGGTGCGCGGCCCTTCGGCTGGGGAGTTGGCCCATTTGAAAAAGGGTGCAATCCTGATTGGCCTGCTCAATCCCTACGACAGCGCAATGATGGAGGCCTACGCCCGTCACGGTGTCACCGCTTTCGCCATGGAGTGGCTGCCGCGCATTTCCAGGGCCCAGGCGATGGACGTGCTCTCCTCCCAGGCCAACATCGCCGGCTACAAGGCGGTGATCATTGCCGCCAACGAATACCAGCGTTTCATGCCCATGCTCATGACGGCCGCCGGCACGGTGAAGGCTGCGCGGGTCTTGGTGCTCGGTGCGGGCGTTGCGGGCCTGCAGGCGATCGCCACGGCGAAGCGCCTCGGGGCGGTGATCGAGGCTTCCGACGTGCGCCCGGCGGTGAAGGAGCAGGTGGAATCCCTGGGGGCGAAGTTCCTCGACGTGCCCTACCTCACCAAGGAAGAGCGCGAGATCGCGGAGGGCGTAGGCGGTTATGCTCGGCCCATGCCCCCCGACTGGATGCGCCGTCAGGCGGAGCTGGTGCACGAACGGGCTAAGGCTGCTGATATCGTCATCACCACAGCCCTCATCCCGGGCCGTCCCGCACCCAAACTGATCAAGGAAGAAACGGTAAAAGGCATGAAGCCGGGATCCGTGATTGTGGACCTGGCGATCGAGCAGGGGGGCAACGTGGAAGGCTCCGAGCTCGACAAGATCGTGGTCAAGCACGGGGTGAAGATCGTCGGCATCGCCAACCTGCCGGCCCTGGTAGCCGCGGACGCGAGCGCCTTGTACGCCCGCAACCTTCTGAACTTCCTCAACCTGCTGCTCGACTCCAAGACCGGGGAGCTGAAGCTCGACCGGGAAGACGAAATCATCGCCGGCGCCTTGGTGTGTACCGGCGGAGAACTAGTGAAAAAGAGCTGAAGCGCACCCGCGTTAGCGCTCGATGCCACGAGCATGATTCCAAGGAGCACCCATGACCGGAGCGATTGACCCCATCGTCGTCAACCTCACCATCTTCGTGCTAGCCGTTTTCGTCGGCTACCACGTCATCTGGAACGTGACGCCGGCGCTGCATACCCCCCTCTTGTCGGTGACCAACGCCATCTCCTCCATCATCATCGTCGGCGCGATCCTGGCGGCGGGGGTGGGCGGCTTCGGGTTCGAGAGCGTAGTCGGTTTCATCGCTGTGTTGCTCGTGTCGATCAACGTCTTCGGCGGCTTCCTGGTCACCCAGCGCATGCTAGAAATGTTTAAGAAAAAGTCCAAAAGCGGCAAAGGCAAGGAATAACGAGGAAGTGAAGAACACAATGCGCTTTTCCGTCGCAACCACGAGCATTGGCGGCAAGGGCCCCAGTGCTCCGAAGGAGAAAAAATGACCGCCAACCAAGTCGCTCTAGCCTACCTGATCGCCTCGGTCCTGTTTATCTTGGCGCTAAAAGGGCTCTCCTCGCCGGTCACGGCCCGGCGTGGTAACCTGTTTGGTATCATCGGCATGGCGATCGCCATTGCCACCACCTTCGCCATCACTCGCAACTGGGCCCTGATCGTCCTGGCGATCGCCATCGGCGGAACGATCGGTGCCGTGATCGCCCGCCGGGTGCAGATGACCCAAATGCCGGAGCTGGTGGCCGCCATGCACTCCCTGGTGGGGATTGCGGCGGTGCTGATCGCCATCGCCGCGGTCAACAACCCGAGCGCCTTCGGGCTTCCCGATCCCCTTCCCAAGGGCAACAAGCTGGAGCTGTTCATCGGCACATTCGTCGGCGCCATCACCTTCTCCGGCTCGGTGATCGCCTTCGGCAAGCTGGCGGGCCTGGGCAAGCATTTCCGGCTCTTCTCCAGCGCCCCCGTGGTGTTCAAGGGCCAGCACCTGTTGAACCTGGCGCTGGCGATCGCGATGATCGGCTTCGGCACCGCCTTCTTCCTGGGCGGAAGCGACACCCACTGGCTGCCGTTCATCGTCATGACCGCCATCGCCTTCGTCTTGGGCGTTCTCATCATCATTCCCATCGGCGGGGCCGACATGCCGGTGGTGATCTCGATGTTGAACAGCTACTCGGGCTGGGCGGCGGCGGGCATCGGCTTCTCCCTGAACAACCCCATGCTGATCATCGCCGGCTCCCTGGTGGGCTCCTCGGGCGCGATCCTCTCCTACATCATGTGCAAGGCCATGAACCGCTCCTTCATCAGCGTGATCCTGGGGGGCTTCGGCGCGGCCGAGGGCGCGGCGGTGGAAGAGGCGGGGCAGAAGACGGTGCGTTCGGGCAGCGCCGAGGACGCCGCCTATCTCATCTCCAACGCCGAGAACGTGATCATCGTTCCGGGCTACGGGCTGGCGGTGGCCCGCGCCCAGCACGCGGTGAAAGAACTGGTGGACAAGCTGCAGGGGAAGGGGGTCAACGTGCGCTTTGCCGTGCACCCGGTGGCGGGTCGCATGCCGGGCCACATGAACGTGCTGCTGGCGGAGGCCGAGATCCCCTACGACATCGTGTTCGAGATGGAGGACATCAACAGCGAATTCATCAACACCGACGTGGTGCTGGTGCTGGGGGCGAACGACGTGGTGAACCCGGCCGCGCGCAAGCCGGGTAGCCCCATCTACGGCATGCCGATCCTGGAAGTGGACAAGGCAAGGACGGTGATCGTGGTCAAGCGCTCCATGGCGGCGGGCTACGCTGGATTGGACAACGAGCTCTTTTACATGGACAAGACCATGATGGTCTTCGGCGACGCCAAGAAGGTGGTCGAGGACATGGTGAAGGCGATCGATTGAGGGGAGGAGGAGAGCCCGTAAGGGGCGCGGCCCGCGAGGCTGCGCCCTTTTTTTTTGGGAGGGTGCGCCCCCGGGTTTGCCAGTATCCAAGCGATGTGCTAGAACTGCGCCCAGCCCACGCCTCGCGCGCAGGCAACCGGCCCAGTTTCCGCTCCGGGGAATGTCGTCATGCTGAACCTTCTCTCCGGCGATCCGCCCCTCTCGGTGATGGCGCCCCTTCCCGGCATCGCGGTCCGGGAAAACGTCATGGGGCGCAGCCTCTACAGCCGCACCGGCCATCCCGCCGGGGAAGTGCTGCTCGAACACTACGGCAGGCGGGTGAGCTTCGCCGAAGGGCAGGGCGAGGCGTCCGATCACGTGATGGAGATCGGAGAGGATGAGGTGTTCCTCGCCTCGGGGGACCTGGACGACTACGTCAACCATAGCTGCGAGCCCAACTGCCGCCTCCGGTTCGAGCCCGACGGGCGGGTCTTCCTCGTGGCGATGCGCGATATCGCGCCCGGCGAGGACCTGAGCTTCGACTACGCCACCACCACCACCCGCGCGGGCATCGCCGCCTTTCCGGGCTGGCGTTTCCAGTGCCGTTGCGGCGCCGCCGGCTGCCGAGGCGAGGTGGGCTGCGCGGAAGATTTGCCCCTCGAGCGCCTGCGCTACTATGCCCGGCAGGGGGCCCTGGCACCCCACGTGCTGCGCCGGCTGGGCTCGCTCCTCGCGCTCGGGTGAGGGCACCCGGTGGAGAGCCCCGTCCCCAGCCCCCCGGCTTCCCCGCTCGTGGGTCCGGCCGGAGGGACGGGCGGCCCAGGGGCGGCGGCATGAAACCGGCGCCCCCGGCAGCGCTGGGGGGGCTCCTGCTCCTGCTCGTCCAGGCCGCTTGGGGCGAGGCCCCGCCCGGTCCGGCACCCGGCACCGTGATGCTTCAGGTGGAAAACGACTGGCCCTTCGCCACCGACCGCCAGTATACGGGTGGCATCGAGCTTGTCTGGTTTTCCGGCGAAGGGCGACCCGGTGACGGCGCCTGGCCCGGATGGCTGCCGGGTTTTTCCTCCCTTCGTGGGCCGAAGAGCCGGCGCCACTGGACCTTGGCCCTGGGCCAGCAGGCCTACACCCCCGATGACTTGAGCGCCACCGATCCGCCTCGCTCCGATCGCCCCTACGCCGGCTGGACCTACGTCCGGCTGGGCGTGACCGGGTGGGACAGCCGGCGGCTCGACGCCTGGCGCCTGGCCCTCGGCGTGGTGGGACCTTCTTCAGGAGCGGAGGCCGTCCAGAGCTGGCTGCACGACCTGACCGGCAGCCAGAAGGGCCGGGGCTGGGACTTCCAGTTGGGCGACGAGCCCGGCGTGGTCATGCACTGGGAGCGCCGCTGGCGGGCCTGGGCCGGGGGGTGGGGCGACGGCTGGGGATGGAATCTGGTGCCGGCGGTGGGGGCGAACCTGGGCAATGTCTCGACCGCCTGGGGACTTCAGCTCGAGCTGCGCTTCGGCTACCGCGTGCCGCCGGACTTCGGCGAAGTGGCCTTCTTGAACGGCGGCCCGGTGGCGGGTCCGGCCCGCCGCACCGCTTCCGGCTATTCCCTGTACGGCGTGCTGGCCCCTTGGGCCGAGGCCGTGGCGAGGAACGTTTTCCTCGACGGCAATACCTGGAAGGACAGCCGCCGTGTGGACAAGAAGCCTTTCGTTGCCGGCCTGGCGGCGGGAATGGGGCTGCGCACCGGGGAGCTCTCGTTGAGCCTCTTGGCGGTCTACCGGACGCGGGATTTCGAAACCCAGCCCCACGACCATCATCTTTACGCCGTGCTGGCCCTGTCCTATCCCCTGTGACCCGCAGGCCGAGGGGCGCTGGCGTCGTATAATGAAAAGTCCCGTCGTCATCCTGAGTCTGCCGGAGCCCGCATCATGCTGACCCCGTTCCACCTGGCCATTCCCGTACGCGATCTGGACGAGGCCCGCCGTTTCTATGGCGGCGTGCTGGGCTGCCCCGAGGGCCGCAGCGACGAGACGTGGGTGGACTTCGACCTCTTCGGCCATCAGGTGGTGTGCCACCTGGACCCGAGCCTCGGCAAGGAAGGCCGGGTGCGCGCCCACGTCAATCCCGTGGACGGCCACGGGGTGCCCGTTCCCCACTTCGGCGTCGTGCTCACCATGGAGCAGTGGGAGTCCCTGGTGCAGCGGTTGCGGGCCCAGGGCGTGCGCTTCGCCATCGAGCCCTACATCCGTTTCAAGGACCTGGTGGGGGAGCAGGCGACGATGTTCTTTTACGATCCCTCGGGAAACGCGCTGGAGTTCAAGGGGTTCAAGGACCTGTCCCAGCTCTTCGCCAGGTAGCGGCAGCCCGGCCCGCCCAGGGCCACGCCCCGTGATCCGGCACCAGGAAAAACCGGCACCCCAGCTCCACGGCTCCGCCACGGTGCGGGGCCTGCTACTGGCGGCGGGAACCCTGTGCGTGGGCCTGGGCTTCCTGGGATTGTTCCTTCCGGTGCTCCCCACCACCCCTTTCTTGCTGCTCGCCGCCGCCTGCTACGCCCGGGCCTCGGAGCGCTTCCACGGTTGGCTGTTGGGCAATCCCGTCTTCGGCCCGTTGATCCGGGAATGGCAACGTCATCGAAGCATCCCTCATCGCGCCAAGGTGAACGCCATCGCGCTCATGCTGCTCACCTTGGGCGTGTCCATCGTCTTCTTCGTCTCCCATCCCCTCGTCCGGGCGCTGCTGGCCGTCTTCGGCGCGGCGCTGGCCCTTTATCTCTATCGCATTCCTTCCCGCGATCGCCCTGGCGGCGGTTTGAAAGACGGCGGCCACCGGCCTGGCGACACGGCTTGAGCGGTTTCCGAGCAAAACGGGACGCGGCGCCCAGGCGGGTCTCCACGCCATCATTCCGAATCTCTCGTGAGATATCCGGGTTAAAATCCGCCCTTCTGGATTCCCATTGGCTTTTCGCTTTTCGACGAAAAGCGAAGCCGTCCCATCGGGAAAGGGCGCATGGACCAGTGGTTTTTTCTGCCGTCGTGGCCCATCCGCTCCTCCGGTCTGCTGTGGTTCGCGGTCGTGTTGATCGCCGCCGCGGCGGCGGGAGAGGCGGCCGGACGTTGGCTGCGCCTGCCGCGCCTGCTTGGCTACCTGGCTGCGGGGATCGTGGCCGGCCCTCAGCTCACGGGGCTGCTGAATCCAGGCACACTGGGAGAACTGCGCCTGCTGCTGGATCTCGCCATCGGCCTCATCCTGTTCGAGCTGGGGCAGCGGGTGGACCTCAACTGGCTGCGGCGCAACCCGGGATTGCTGGCCACCAGCCTGCTGGAGAGCGTGCTCGCCTTCCTGGCGGTGTTCAGCGTGTTGTCCGCCCTGGGTAGCCGGCCTCTGATCGCCGCCCTCGCGGGCGCCATCGCGGTGGGGACCTCCCCCTTCGCGGTCATGACCATCACGCGGGAATTGCGCGCCGAAGGCCAGGTCACCGAGCGTCTGCTTCTGCTCACCACCTTGAACGCCGTCTATGCCTTCGTGGCCCTGGCCCTGCTGCTCGCCGGCATGCACCTGGAAGAGCGCAGCGGCTGGCCGGTCATGGTGCTGCATCCCCTGTACCTGATCGGCGGGTCCCTCGCCATCGCCCTGGCGGCGGCGGGGGCGCTGCTCGTCTTGCTGCGCTACCTTGGCCGCCAGGAAGACGCCCAGGTAGGAGCGGCCATCGCGGTGGTGATCCTGGCCGTTACCCTGACCACCAGCCTCAACCTCTCGGTGGTGTTGAGCCTGCTGGCCTGCGGAGCGCTCACCCGCACCCTGGACCGCGCCCGCCGCTTCGCCTCGATCCGCTTCGGTGACGTGGGGTTGCTCGCCACCATCATCGTCTTCGCCCTGACCGGGGCGGCGATCGAGCTGAAGGACTTGGGCGCGGTGGCCCTGCCGGCGTTGGCCCTGGTGGCGGTCCGGTTCCTGGGCAAGGCGGCGGGAGTGCTGGCGCTCGCCCCGTTTTCGGCCCTGAGCGTGCGAAAATCTGGGCTTCTCGCCTTGGCCCTGGCGCCCATGTCCCTGATGGCGGTGATCCTGCTCAAAGAAGCCTCGTCCGCTTATCCCATCTTGAGCGGAGAAGCCACCGCGGTGGTGATGGTGGCGGTGGCCCTCATGGAGGTCCTGGGGCCCCTCGCCACCCATTACGCGCTGCGCGCCTCCGGAGAGGCGAGGGCGTGATGGCATCCCTCGAGTTCAAGCCCTCGACTTTTCTCAGCTTCGGAGTGGAGCTGGAGCTGCAACTGGTCAACACCCGGGACTGGGATTTGACTCGTGGGGCGTCCGATCTGCTCGCGTTGCTGGAGAAGGGGAAGCACCCCGGCGACGTGAAACCCGAGATCACCGAGAGCATGATCGAGATCAGCACCTCGGTTCACAGCCGCTACGACACGCTGGCCGAGGAGCTGCGGGCGATGCGCGACGCCGTGGTCAAGGCGGCCGACCGGCTCAACATCGGGGTGGCCGGCGGCGGCGCCCATCCCTTCCAGCGCTGGAGCGAGCGCCAGATCTGCGACCGCCCCCGGTTCCGCCACCTGTCGGAGCTGTACGGCTACCTCGCCAAGCAGTTCACCGTCTTCGGCCAGCACATCCACGTGGGCTGCCGCGACGGGGACCAGGCGCTTGAGCTCATGCACGGGCTCGCGCGCTTCATTCCCCACTTCATCGCCCTGTCGGCCGCCTCCCCCTATTACCAGGGCGTGGACACGGCCTTCGACTCGTCCCGGTTGAACGCCATCTTCGCTTTTCCTTTGAGCGGCCGGGCGCCGTTCCTGACCCGCTGGAGCGAATTCAACGGGTATTTCGAGAAGATGGCCGGCTCGGGCATCGTGGGTTCGATGAAGGATTTCTACTGGGACGTGCGCCCTTCGCCCGGCTACGGCACCCTGGAGATCCGGGTGTGCGACACGCCCCTCACGGTGGAGCGAGCGGCGGTCCTCGCCGCCTACGCCCAGGCCCTGTGCCGCTTTCTCCACGAGGAGCGTCCCTTCCGGCTCAGGGAGGAGATGTACCTGGTCTATACCTACAACCGCTTTCTCGCCTGCCGCTTCGGGCTCGACGCGGACCTGGTGGATCCGGAAAGCGGGACGCGCCGCACCCTCAGGGAGGACATCTCGGCCACCTGCGAGCGGCTGCGGCCCCACGCCCGGGACCTGGGCGCCGAGGCGGCGCTGGAAGAAGTGCTGGGCTGGGTCCGGGGGACGGGCAACGACGCCCGCTGGATGCGGGAAGCCTACGCCGAGAGCCATTCCCTCCAGGACCTGGTCTGGCGCCAGACCGGGCGCTGGCGCGGCGAAAGCGGTTAAGAGTTCACCACAAGGCACAGAGGAAAAAACATTTTCCGCTGCTCAACGGCGGAAAATCCAGAAGAGCAGGGTCAGCACCAGGGAGACGATGATGCTGGTGGTGATGGGGAAGTAAAACGAGAAGCCCTCTCGCTCGATGTGGATGTCGCCGGGCAAACGGCCCAACCCCAGCTTGGACAGCCAGGGCCAGGCGAGCCCGATCAAGACCAGGACAAGTCCGATGATGATGAGCCAGCGCGCCATGGGTTCATTCTAGCGCGGCCCCGTTTCTCGGGGAGAGGGCGGTCAGTCGAAGGACAGGGTATAGACCAGGTTGACGCCGTTGGCCGCGCCGGTCACCGCCTGGACCGCCCATTTTTCGGACAGCGCTAGGGTGATCCGGGCCACGTTCCCCGTGCCTTCCAGGGTCCGCCCCACGCTCACGTAGACCGCGGAGGTGAGCTGGGTACCCAGGGTGATCTCTTGTTGTTCCTGGCGGAAAGTGCTGAAGCCGAAGTCGGTGTCGGCCGCGGCGGTGCCGGGCCCGAGGATGAGCCAGGCGAGCTTCTGGTTGTCCGGAACGGGCGGGTTGGAATAGAGGCTGGAGCGGGGCGAGAGGGCCGTGCCGGTGATGAGGACCCCGGCCTCGGCGGTGGGACTCTTGCGCACCGCCAGGATGTCGAGCGTGGGATTGGCAAGGGGACCGTCGAAGAGCAGCACTCCCCGCTCGATGGTGAGCTGTTGCCCGTAGGCCCGGTAGTTGCCCTCGGCCACCCGCACCGTGCCCTTGACCTGGACCGGGCCCGCGTCGTCGGAGACCACGCGAAACCGCCCCGCGAGGCGCGCCTCCAGCCCTTCGCCGCGGATGCGGAAGGCTTCGCCCAGGTCGATTTCCAAGTCGAAGGCGAGCCCGAGGGGGGCGCCTTGTTCCGGGACCGGGGCGCCCACGATCACCACGTCCTCCGACAGGCTGGGCGTTTCGAAGGACTCGAGCTCCAGCAGCCCCCGATCCGCCCGGAATTTCCCGGTGACCGAGATCTTGCCCCCTTCGCCCTTCACCTTGCCGCTGCCACTCGCCACCAGCACCTGGTCGGGGCGCTGGATCAGGGTGGCCCGGCGGGCCTCCACGTCCAGGTCCAAAACCGGCGCGCCGTTCACCAGGCGGCCGCTGCCCCTCGCCTCGAGGGTGCCTTCCCCCGCCCGGAACGCGGCGCGGCGCAGCCGTAGCCCGTCCTGGTCGAACTCCATCTCGGCCTCGCCCTGCTCGAAGGCGAGCCCCAGGTCTTCCCGCCGCACCGCCAGGTTTTCCGCTCGCAGGCTCCCCCGCAACCCAGGATCCCGCAAGGTGCCGTCCCCCGTGAGGGCGCCGCGCACGGAACCGTCCAGGCGCACCCCGGCGCGGAGCAGCCGGCCGACCCAGGTTAGGGAGGGCATGTCCACCTGAACCTCCAGGGCCAAAGGCGCCTCCGGCGCGAGGCGCCACAGGCCGCCTTCCCGGTGGGCTACGGTGCGGAAAGTTCCCGCGACGCGGCCGGTGCGGGCGCCCGCCGCCGACAGCCTCCCCTCGATGGCGTTGTCCCGGGCGTGGGCTGCGACGGCGAGGCGCTCCAGCCCCAGCGCCAGGGGGCGGTCACCCCGGAGCAGGACATCGCCCCGCTCCCGCCACACCTCCACCGTGCCGTTCAAGGTGGCGGAGGCGTCGATCGTCCATCGGGCCCCCAGGACCAGGGACACCTCGAGCCCCGCCTCCTTTCCCAGCTCGGGGGCGAGCGCCGCCACCGGCAGCCCTTCGGCCCGGCCTGCCCATCGCACCCGATCGCTATCAGCGAGCAGGGGCTCGAAATCCACCCGGCCGCCGCCGGCCAGCTCCAGTCGGCCCGTCCCCAGGGCGAGGCGCCGCCGGGAAAGTTCCAGGGAGACGGGGGCAGCGAGGGCCAGAGAGTAGGGCTCGGCGGTGCGAAAGCCCACCAGGCGCCCTGACCAGGCCGGTTCCGGATCCAGCTCGAGGGCTCCCTGCAATCGGGCTTCCCCCGCGATACCAGGCCCTCGAACCTGCACCTCGGCGGTGTGGCCATGCTGGGTGCCGTACAGGCTCAGGGTTGCCTGGGTAAGGGTCCACCCCTGTGCAGCGAGCCCCTGCACCGAAGCGCGCACCGCCATCGGCTCGGCGAGCCCCCGGCTTGCATCCATGCGCATGTCGAGCCGTTCGACCGCCAGATCGCCTCTTACACGCAAGGCTTGGGCGCTCATCTCAAGGGCGAAGGCCGGCGCTTTTGGGCTGCCGCCCACCCATCCGTGCGCCGAGAGGGACCCGGCGAGTGCGGGATCGAGCTGGGCCAGGGCGGGGGCGGCGAGGTCGAGCCGCAGCCGGTCCGGGCCGCTTCCGAAAGTCCCCTGGGCGGTGAGGCGGTTCCGCCCGATGGCAAGGGAGGCGCGGGGGGTCCCCAGGCGCTCCCCGTCCACCTGGAACTCCCCCTCTCCGGCGAGGGCGGAACCGCGGAAGGCGCTGCTCGGGGCGATGCGGTAGCGGACGGCCGCCGACCATGGGGCGTCGATCCGGCCGCTCGCCTCCAGGGCGGCGTTGATACGGGCGGGGGGCGCCTGCACGAACACCGACGGATCGAAGTCCCGCAGCGTCCCCCGGGCGGCGAAGCGCTTGGGCGCTTGAAGCTCCAGCCGTCCCGTGGCCTCCAGCCGGGCCCCGGCGTGGGACAGGACCGCCCGGCCTACTTGAACCGTGTCCCCTTCGCGGCGGGCTTCCAGGTCCAGGGCGTAGGGGCCCTCCCGCAACCGGGCGGTGAAGGACTGGGCGGTTTGCGTTCCGGCCAGGATCACTTCCCCCGCGGGCTTCAAGGGGCGGAGCTTCCCGTGCAGGGCGTTGAGCCGCACGCCCCGGGTGGTGAGGCGCAGCTCGAACCGCTCCCCGTCCCAGCGGCCTTCCCCGCTTCCTTCCCCGGCTCCCCCCAGGACGATGACGGGCAACCGGGCGCTTATCCCTTTGTCATGCACCACCAGGCGGCCTTCGAGCCGGGAGAGGGGAAGGCAGTTGCGGTCCAGGGGACCCGGCGCGCGGTTGACCACTTCCACCGGGCCTTCGAGCCCTTCGTCCGCCCCTTCCAGAGTGAAGCGCAGCTCGGCCCGGGTGGTCGGCCAGGGAGGGCCAAGCCGGGAGAGGTCCAGTCCCTGGAACTCTCCGGCCAGACGGCGCAGCGGCCGCTCCTCGAACGGCGTTGCCGTCGCCTCGAGGGTCCCCTGTTCCCACGGGCCTTCGGGCGTTACGGTCAGGGCGAGCCTCTGCAGATCGCCCGAGGCCTGGACCGTGGCCGCGATGAGATGGGGAAGGCGAAACTCGCTCAAGCGCGCTGAGGCCTCCAGCCGGAACGGCGCAGTCCCTTCGAGGCGCCCTTCGCCGCTCACCCGCGCCCAGGGGGTGAAGGCCTCCATGAGCCGCCACCGGTGCCGCTTGCCGTCGCTCGCGACCCCGGCGGCGACGGAGGTCACGACCAGGGTCTCGACGCCCCGCTGGATCTCGATCCGCTCGAGCGCCAGGCGCTCGAGGGCCACGGCCAGGGGAAGGGTGAGACTTCCGGGGAAAGAGGGGGGAGCTTCTTTCGGAACGACCGCGACTTTCAGCGTGCGGATCGAGAGCGCCTCCACCTGGAGCTTGAACCGCGCGAGGGCAAGGGGCGTCCAGCGGACGGAAACCTGCTCGGCGTTCACCGTGAGGTCCGCGCCCCGGTATACGATCCGGTCGAACGCCATGGGGCCGTAGAGGGAGCCCTTGGCCCCCTCGATGGCCAGCGCCCCGCCGCTCGCGGCGCTCAGGCGCCCGGCGATCCAGGCGAGGGTGGCTTCCCGCCCTCCCAGCCACAGGGCGAAGGCCGCCGCGGCCGCCACCAGCGCCGCCCCGATCCAGAGCGCCCTACCCCAGCGTAGACGTTTCATCAGAACACGAAGCCCGCCAAGAAATGAATGCGGAATTCCTCGGTGGCCTCCCCGTAGGCCAGGTCCAGGGCCAGGGGACCCACCGGGCTTTTCCAGCGCACGCCGGCCCCGTAGCCGAGCTTGAAGTCGAAATTCTTGAACCGGTCGGTGGCGTCGCCCCCGTCGATGAAGGCAGAGACGCCCCAGCGCTCGGTCAGCATGTGGACGTATTCGCCGCTTACTACCCCCAGCACCCGGGCGCCGGTCACCGCGTCCCCCACCTGCTCCCCGATGCTCTGGAAGGCGTAGCCGCGGATGGAGTTGGAGCCGCCGGCGCGGAACAGGTACTGGGACGGCACCTTGCGCGGCTGGGGGGCGTAGACGGCGCCCGCTTCGCCCCGCAGCACCAGGGTGTCGCTTCGGCCCACCGGGACGAACCCCATCGCCTTGACGTAGCCCCGGGCGAAGTCCTCGTCTGAGACGAGCGCCTTGGAGGCACCCGTCGCCTGCCAGTTCAAAATCCAGCCGGCGCGGGGATCCACCAGGTCGTCCACTTTGCGCCGGGTCCAACTGTACTGCAGCGGCAGGGACACCAGGCTGTCCGCCGGGATGCCGCTGATCTTCTTGTTCTGGGAGAGCAGACCCAGGGAGAGCTCCGAGTCCTTTTCCCGGGCGGTTTTGAAGCGGCGCAGGAACGCGCCTAGGGTGCTCGCCACCTCGTTCTGGATGTCGGTGCGCTGCCATTGCAGGCTTCCGGCATAGCGGTAGCCATCGGGCGCCGGGGGAAGCGCCAGCTCCGTGCCCGCCGTCTGCTCCTTCTGGGCGAGCTTCAGCCCTGATGTCCAGCTCCAGGCCCGGCCCAGGACGTTGCGGTCGGTGTAGGAGATCTCCCCGTTGGCCCCCACGTCGGTGCTGAACCCCGCGGCGAGCCGCAGCTTCTTGGACGGCTGCTCCACCACGGTGACCCGGATGGGAGCCTGCTCCGGGCGCTCCCGGTCGATGTCGGCGGTGACCAGCACCGAGGCGAAATAGCCGGTGCCGAGCAGGTCCTCCTGCAGGTCGGTGAGCCCCTTCTGGCTGTAGGGCGTGCCGGGGGCGAGGCGGTTCAAGTTCCGCACCAGGCTCTCCGGGTAACGGGAAAGCCCCTCCACCAGGAGGGGCCCAAAGGTGAAGGGCGGGCCGCTGTCCACCACCACGGTGAGGTCGACGGCGCGCTCCTCCGGATGCACCCGGGCCTCGCTCTGCACGATCTCCGCCGCCGCGTACCGCTCGTTCGCGAGCCCGGTAAGCAACGCCTGCTTGCCCCTGTCCCACAGACGCTGCTGGAAGCGCAATCCCGGCTTGAGGGGCCAGCGCTCCCGCAGCTCCGCCAGGCGCTTCAGGTTATCCCAGCGGTCCTCGGTGACGGGGCCGGTGAAGCGGACGTCCACGGAGCGGATGAGGGAAGGCTCCCCCGGGTCGACCCGAAACCGGGCCCTCCAGCGGTCAGGCGCCTGATCGAGGGCGGCTTCGACGCGGGGGGAGAAGTAGCCCTCCGTCGCCAGCAGCTCCCGGATCTGGGCGTCGGCGCCCCGGTACAGGGCGAGGAAGCGGCCCCGGCCCATGTCCGGCTGGGCGGCGAGCTGCTGGATCCGCAGGTGGCGCTCCAGCAGCGCCTTGATCTCCGGTGGCGCCTCGATCTCCACCGAAAACTCGGGCTGGGGCGCCTGGGCTCGGGCCGGGATGAGCGCGATCATGGAAGCGAACGAAGCGCAGCCGAGCAGGACGGCGCGGACCAGGGTGCGGAAGGCGGGCGTCGCCATGACCCTGCGCGCCTTTGCGCCTCGACTCCAGGTTTTCAGAGGGGAGGCGGAGGGTTGCGCCGCACTGCCAGGACCGCAAGGGCCACCCAGGCGACGAAGGCCAGGGCAAGAAGCAGGTAAAAGCGCACCGCGCCCAGCTCCAAGAATGCCCGGTAGGGAAAGTAACCTTGCACCAGGCCTACAGCGATCACCAGCAGGAAGGCTGCGCCGTAGACCTCCAGCAGCAGGCGCAGTAGCCGTACCGTCCTCATCGGTCGCTCGCGACGGCGCCCGCAGGCCGCGGGTCGACCCGGTCGAGGCAGCGCAGGGGGAACGCCGGGGCCCGGCCCAGCTTGTCCTGGCCGGCGTAGACCGTGAGGTGGGGATAGGGGATCTCGATTCCCCGTTCGTCGAAAGCGCGCTTCAGGCGCCGTAAGTACTCGCGGCGCACCGTCCATTGCTCGAGCGGCCTCACCTTGAAGCGACAGCGCACCACCACCGCGGAATCGGCCCATTTGTCCACGCCGGCGATTTCCAGGTCTTCCAGGATCTTGGGGCCGAAGACCGGGTCCTCACGCATCTCCTTCGCCACCTCGCGCATCACTTCGAACACTTCGTCCACGTTCTCCCGGTAGGCCACGCCGATATCCATCACCGACTGGGCGAACTCCCGGCTCATGTTGGTGACGGTGGAGATCGCCCCATTGGGCACGAAATGGACGTTGCCGTCGTAGTCCCGCAGCCGCACGTAGCGCAGGGTGACCTCCTCCACCAGCCCGCCGATGCCGGCCACGTTGACCACGTCCCCGACCCGGATCTGGTTCTCGGTCAGCATGATGAAGCCGGTGAAATAGTCCTTCACCAGGCTTTGGGCGGCGAAGCCGATGGCGATGCCCGCCACCCCGGCGGTGGCCAGAATCGGGGCGATGGAAATGCCCAGCTCCGAAAGGATCAGCATGCCGGCCACCACCCACACCACCACGGAAGCGAGATAACGGAAGGCGCGGCTCAAGGTCTGGATGCGCTTCACTTCCTCCACGTCGGCGGTGCGCGCGCTCATGCGCTCCCGGAACAGGCGGATGGCCCGGCGCGCGAGGCCGAGGACGATCCAGGCCATGACCAGGATCAGGATGATGCGCACGCCGTCCTGGAGATAGGGCAGCATTTCCTTGAATTCCGGACCGAGGCTTTCGAAGAATTTGTTCATGGCGTGTCAGCGGAATCGAAGCGACGGAAAAGGCTGGGCGCCGGCCGCGGGAAAGGGGCGACGGACAGCAGGACCGCCCCGCGCAGCGCAGGGCCTAGTGTCCTGTCCCGGAAATAGCTTGTGCAAGGTTGCCCATGACGATCGAACCTCCTGGCCCGCCTGCAGAGGCCTTCCTTTGTCGAGCCTGAAAAACCGACCCGGCGGGCGACAGGCTAGGCGCGAGGCCGCAGCCGTATCGGCAATACGGCGAGGCCGAGCAACACCGCATGGTGCCGCTCGGGCGCGGTTTTTCGGCAAGGTTTTTCCGGGACAGGACACTAGGATAACGTCTTTTGCCGCGAAACCCAAAGCGGCCTGCCCCGGCCCTCAACGCTCCCGGGTTTCCGCCTCGCTTTGGGCGAGCTTCGGACGGGCGATGGGCGGGTTCTGGGCCAGATAGCGCTTGACGCCCGCGAGGATCGCCCGGGCCATCTTGTCCTGGTAGGCCTCGTCCCGCAGCTTGAGCTCCTCCTCCGGGTTGCTGATGAAGGCCGTCTCTACCAGGATCGAAGGGATGTCCGGCGCTTTCAACACGGCGAACCCGGCCTGCTCCACCTCCTCCTTGTGCAGGACGTTGAGGCCGCCTAGCTCGACGAGCACCGCCCGGCCCAGCTTAAGACTGTCGGCGATGGTGGCAGTCTGGGACAAGTCCAGCAGGGTTTGCTTGAGATAAGGGTCGGGTACGTCCAGATTCACGCCGCCGATCAGGTCCGCGTCGTTTTCCTGCTTCGCCAGCCATTGGGCCGCGGCGGAAGTGGCGCCCCGCTCGGACAGGGCGAACACCGAGGAGCCCCGGGCATGGGGCTTGATGAAGGCGTCGGCGTGGATCGACACGAAGAGATCCGCATTCACTTTGCGCGCCTTGGCGACCCGCAGGTGCAGGGGGATGTAGTAGTCACCGTCCCGGATCATGGCGGCCCGCAGGTTCTCTTCTTTGTCCACCAAGGCTTTCAGCTTGCGGGCGATGGCCAGCGTCACGTCCTTCTCCAGGGTCCCGCGCCGGCCGCGGGCGCCCGGATCCTCGCCTCCGTGGCCGGCATCGATGGCCACGGTGATGAGCCGTTTCGCCTCCGGAGCCCTGGACCCGGCGGGTCCCTGCTCGCCGCGACCGGGATCCGGCGCGGGCGACTCCTTTTTCATCACCAGCGCCATGAGGGGATCGACGGGGGTGAGGGGGTACACGTCCACCACCAGCCGGTGGCCGTATTCGCCGATGGGCTTCAAGGGAAACGCCTGGGGGTTGACCTGCTGCTTCAGGTCCAGCACCACGCGTACGGTCCCGGGCTTGAACTGGCCCACCCGGATTCCCCGGATGTAGGGGTCGGCGGCTGTCACCTTGTCGGGCAGGGCCGCCAATGCCGGGGAAAGCGCCACGCCCTCCAGGTCGATCACCAGGCGGTGGGGATCCTCCAGGGTGAACACGGTATAGGCGACTTGGACCGGCAGCTCCAGGGTGACCCGGGTGTATTCCTCGGCCGGCCACACCCGCACCGCGGTCACGGGCACCTCCGCCGCTCGGGCAGGGGAGGCGAGCAAGAGGAGCAACGGCAGGAGGGCGGCGAAAAGGCGGCCCGCGGAAATGCGCGGGGGGCGTTTCAGCCGGCGTAGTGGGCGTTCAACCGTTCGATGCACCGTTCACCTGTGGGCGTGGGGGCGGCGAAGCGGGCGATTCGGCCCGATCCTTGAAAGGCGAGCCGGATATCCAGGTCGGGCGGAGGAAGAATATCGCCCGCCTTCTCCGGCCACTCCACCACGCACACCGAGCGTGGATGGAAATACTCGCGAAACCCCGCCTGTTCCCATTCTGCCGGATCGTCGAAACGATAAAAATCAAAATGATATAAGTCTAAGTTAGAGATAGCATAAGGTTCAACCAGGGTAAAGGTCGGGCTTTTCACTTTTCCCCGGTAGCCGAGGGCTCGCAGCAGCCCCCGTACCAGAGTGGTCTTGCCGGCGCCCAGGTCGCCGCCCAGGTAGAGGCGAAGACCCGGGAGCACGCAGGCAGCGAGGGCTCCGCCCAGGGCGAGAGTCGCCTCCTCGTCGGGCAGGAAGCGGGAAAAACGGGGCCCGTCCTCGGTATGATGGGAAGTATGCAAAGCGACACCCTCTACGACGAGCGGCTCGAGGGCGCGGCCCTCGCCCAGGCCATCAAGGACTGGGGCCGCGCGCTGGGGTTTCAGCACGTGGGCATCGCGCGGGCCCACCTGGAGGAAGCCGAAGCGCGGCTTCTAGCGTGGCTCGCCCACGGCTACCACGGCGACATGGATTATATGGCACGCCATGGGGTCAAGCGCAGCCGCCCCGCGGCCCTGGTGCCCGGCACCGTGTCGGTCATCAGCGCGCGGATGAACTACCTGCCGCCCGGGGCGCGGGATAGCTGGGCCGTGCTCGGGGATTCCCAGCGTGCCTTCGTGTCCCGTTACGCCCTGGGGCGGGACTACCACAAGGTGGTGCGAACGCGGCTGGCGCAGCTTGCGCGCCGCATCGCCCGGCACGTGGAGGGGTTCGCCTGGCGGGCTTTCGCCGACAGCGCCCCCGTGATGGAAGTGGAGCTCGCGGCCCGCGCCGGCGTGGGGTGGCGGGGTAAGCACACCCTGCTCCTCGCCCGGGACGCGGGTTCCTGGTTCTTCTTGGGCGAGATCTATACCAATCTTCCCCTTCCCGCCGACCCGCCCGAGCCGGACCACTGCGGCACCTGCACCCGCTGCATCGACGCCTGCCCCACCCGGGCCATCATTGCCCCTTACCGGATCGATGCCCGCCGCTGCATCTCCTACCTGACCATCGAGCACAAGGGAGAGATTCCCGAAGCCCTGCGCCCCCTGATGGGCAACCGCATCTACGGCTGCGACGATTGCCAGCTCGTCTGTCCTTGGACCCGGTTCGCCAAGACCTCCCCCGAGCCGGATTTCGCCGTGAGGAACGGGCTGGACGACGCGAGTCTGGTGGCGCTTTTCGGCTGGAGCGAGCAGCAGTTTCTCGAACGCTTTGCCGGCAGCCCCATCCGACGCCTGGGCTACGAGCGGTGGCTGCGCAATATCGCGGTGGCCCTGGGCAACGCCGCCACCACACCGGAGGTGGTGGCGGCGCTGGAAGCGCGGCGCGACCATCCGTCAGCTCTAGTGCGGGCCCACGTGGCCTGGGCCTTGGCGCGGCACGGGCGCGAGCGGTCAGCCGCTTGAGAGCGCCCGCTCCACCAGGGCGCGGGTTTGCGGCGCGAGTTCGAGCCCCAGGGCCTCTTCCCGCGCCCGGGGCGACATCTTGTTCCAGGTCTTGCGCAGGATGTCGATCACCTGGGCCTCGTCATGCCGGCGGGCGAAGCCCGGCAGGGCGTGCTCCAGGAACACGAGACACGCCGCGTCCTCCAGGCACTGGGCTTCCGGGTCCCGGCGCAGCCGCTCCTTGCGGATCAAGGACTGGACCCGGGCGACGGTCATCTCCTCGTAGCCCGCCTCCTTGAGGAGCTCCCCCGCCAGCCGGGCGTGGGCCTCGGCCTGGGCCGTCCGCCACCGGTGATAGCCGGCGCGGTCCATGGGGTAGCTGTCCCGAGGGATGGCCCAGCGCTTCAGGTGCTGGCAGCGGGCCGCCAGCTTGAGCGGCTCGGAGGCCTCCGGCCGCAGCCGCTCCACCCAGGCGCCCATGCGCTCGGCGTAGAGGGCTTCGCCCGGCCGCGGAACCCCATCCACCACCTCGGTGTGGGGGTCCTGGCGGTGGAGCGCGTCGATCAGGGCCAGGGCGCGTTGGAAACGGGCGGAAGGCATGGATGCCAGGCAGGATGTGACCGGACCTCTGGCCCATCATTGTACGGCAGGCGGCGCGGGTGGAAAGGGATCGGCGGTGGCGCTAAGATGAAAATCGTCCCGATCGGAACAAAGGAGAACCCCATGCCCATCCAAGTCGGCGATCGCCTTCCCGACGGCATCCTCACCGAGTACGTGGAAACCGAGCAGCCGGGCTGCGCCGTCGGCCCCAACGACTTTCGCGTCGCGGACCTCGCGAAGGGCAAGCGCATCGTCATCTTCGGGCTGCCCGGGGCGTTCACGCCCACCTGCTCCGCCAAGCACGTGCCCGGCTTCGTCGCGAATTACGAAAAGCTCAAGAGCAAAGGCATCGACGAGATCTGGTGCATTTCGGTGAACGATGCTTTCGTCATGGGCGCCTGGGCCAGGGAGCAGAAGGCCCTCGGCAAGGTGCGCATGCTGGCTGACGGCAACGGGGACTACACCCGCAAGCTGGGCCTGGAACTGGACTTGACCGCCCGCAACATGGGCGTCCGCTCCCAACGCTACGCCATGCTGGTAGAGGACGGCGTGGTGAAAAAGCTCAAGGTGGAGCAGCCGGGCAAGTTCGAGGTCTCGAGCGCCGAGGCCATGCTCGCCGAGCTCTGAGGGGCCGGGCGGATGGCCGGGGCGCGGAGGATGCCGCATTCGACAAACTGTCTGCGGCGGCGCGGGGCCATGATAGGCCTTGCCCTGCTCGCCGTGTTGGCCGGCGCCGCCCCCATCGCGACGGGCGGCGCCAAGGAGGCTGCCATGACGCTCACGCTCACTTCCAGCGCGTTTTCCCACCAGGGGCAAATTCCGAGGAAATACACCTGCGACGGGGAGGACGTATCGCCGCCCCTCGCCTGGACGGGCGTGCCCGCTGGCGCGAAGAGCCTCGCGCTCATCGTGGACGACCCGGACGCCCCCGATCCCAAGGCGCCCAAGATGACCTGGGTGCACTGGGTGCTCTACAACATCCCGCCCACCGCCACCGGACTGCCGGAGGCGGTGGGCGCCAAGCTGCCGCCGGGCACCCTGGAGGGCTTGAACGACTGGAAGCGCACGGGCTACGGGGGCCCTTGCCCGCCCATCGGCCGCCACCGCTACTTCCACAAGCTCTACGCCCTGGACACGGTGCTGCCGGACCTGAAGAAGCCCACCAAGGCCCAGTTGGAAAAAGCCATGCAAGGGCACGTGCTTGCCGTCGCGGAGCTGGTGGGCACGTATCAACGGTAGAACCTATCCTCAAAATTGGGTAGGGTGCGTTGAGCGCAGCGAAACGCACCGCAGTTCCGGAGGCGTCGCGACGGTGCGCTGAAGCGCACCCTACCGCACCGGCAATTTTGAGATAGCCTGTAAACAGGCAGCCTCGCGCTACCGCCGCTCCATCCCCGCGGCATCACCGGGTAGCCAGCGAATCGGCAGACAACGCTCGACCCTTTCCCTCTGGCCTAGCCCTGACCCCGGGACCCCTGCCCGGCACCACCTCGCGGAAGGACTGCCACTCGCCTGGCATGAAACGCATTCCATTTCTTTCGCAAGCTTGCCATAATGGCGGGGCGTGTCTCCTCGCGATAAAAAGACAGAGTTTCATGCATTTCATTGCATAGGGAGGGCGGGTAAGGTCCTTATGGCCTCACCGTGCCGCTTGGGGGATATGGAGCCGGGGACGAGCCGTCCGCACCTTCCCATCGGGGCCTATCGGCTGGAGTTTGCCGCCGACAACCCGGTCATCCTGGGCGAGTTCCCGGGCTCCGCCTGGCGAGGCGCCTTTGGGCATGCGCTCAAACGCGCTGTCTGCGTGACCCGCGAGCGGCGCTGCGAAAGCTGCCTGCTGTACCGCACTTGCCTCTACCCCTATGTCTTTCAGACGCCGCCGCCGCCCGACGCGGCCAAGATGCGTCGCTACGAAGCCGTTCCCCATCCGTTTGCGCTGCGTCCGGAACCTGCGCCCGGCGACGATGGGCGCGTCAGCCTTCTTTTGACCTTGTTCGGCGATGCAAACCGCCATCTTGCGGCCATTCTGTACGCCTTGATGCGCGCTGCCTCGGGCGAACGGGGGATCGCCGGCAATCGGTTGATGCTCCGGCGCGTGTGCCAGGAAGAGGCGCCGGGCTCCAGCGCCTGGATAAAAATTTACGAGGAGGGCGGAGTGCTTGCGCCCCTTCCACCCTTGCCGGTCCCAGTGCCTCCCGTGCCCCCGGCGATCACCATCCACCTGCACACGCCCCTGCGCATCAAACGCGACGGGCGCCACGTGGGCGCCGCGGAGTTCCGCTTTTCGGACTTATTCCGCAACCTTCTGCGCCGGATCTCCATGCTCACCTACTTTCATACCGATACGCCGCTCGAGACCGATTTCAAGGCGCTGGTGACTCACGCCGAGACGATCGCGACCCGAAGCGAGCTCGCCTGGAAGGACTGGACTCGATATTCGGCGCGTCAAAAAACCCTCATGCGGTTGGGCGGCCTGGTGGGGCGGATCGACATCGACGGCCAAGACCTCGCGCCCTTCTGGCCTTACCTGTGGCTGGGGCAGTGGACCCATGCCGGTGCGGGCGCGACCATGGGCCTCGGGCACTACACCCTCGCAAGCTTGCAAGTTGCCCGCGAGGTAAAAATTTCTGCGACATTGTCCGGCGATGAGCGAACTTGATCCGATGCGCCCCGACCGTTACCCGCGCCGCATCCTGCTGGCGGTGACCGGGCTTTCGCCCCAGGTGGTGACGGAGACGCTCTATGCCCTCGCGGTGAGGCCTGAGGGCAGGCCGGCCTTCGTCCCCACCGAAGTGCACCTGATCACTACGGCCGAAGGCGCCGAGCGGGCGCGCCTTACGCTCCTTTCGAAGGATCCCGGCTGGTTCCATCGCCTGTGTCTGGATTACAAACTCAAGGGGATCGCTTTCGACGAAACGCGTATTCATGTGCTGAGCTGGCCGGAAGGCGGTGCGCTGGAGGACATTCGCACGCAAGAGGACAACGAACGGGTAGCGGACTTCCTGACCGAACGCATTCGCCAGCTCACGGCCTCGGAAGAAGTGGCGCTCCATGTGTCCATCGCCGGCGGACGTAAGACCATGGGTTACTACGCGGGCTATGCACTTTCCCTCTACGGCAGGCTCCAGGACCGGCTGTCCCACGTGCTCGTGTCCACGCCGTACGAATCGAATCAGGAGTTTTATTACCCCACGCCTTACAGCCGTGTGATTTACACCCATCCGCCGGAAAACCGGCCCATCGATGCCCGGGATGCCAAAGTCACATTGGCCGATATTCCCTTCGTCCGCCTGCGCCACGAATTACCCAGGCGGCTGCTCGCGGGCGCCGCGCGCTTCAGCGAGGTGGTGGCGGCGGCTCAGGAGATGCTTGGGCCTCCCGAGCTGGTGATCGATCTCGATGGCCGGCGTATCCGGGCCGGCGGGAGGATCGTACCGCTACCGCCTGCGGATCTTGCTTTTCTTGCCTGGTTCGCGAGGCGCGCCGCCGAGGGCCGCGAGCCCCTCGCTTGCCCAAAGGATGGCGTTCCAGAAAAGGAGTACGCCGAGGCGTACCTGCGCGAATATCGCACGATTCTCGGGCCGATGGGGGGCGACGAGGCGACTGTAAAGCGTTACGCCAAAGGTATGAGCAAGGACGACTTTCTCGAGCGCAATTCCAAGCTCAAGAAGCTATTGACCCGCGCCCTGGATGTTTCCGCTCGCCCGTACCTGATTCACGGCGAAGGGAAGCGGCCTAAACGCTATCGCCTCAAACTGCCTCCTAAGTCCATCCATTTCACGGCCATCGACGATACGCCATCCGGCTTCTCTCCCGAGGCAGCAAGCAGGGCTTGCAGAGGGCAGGAGGCCGAGTCGGCGCGTGGTACGAAAAGCAAGCGATTGGCGCGCCATGAGCGACAAACGACGACCCGCCGCAGCGGATAGACTTTCCGCCTGGAGCGGCTTGCCTGCCGCTCAGACTGCAACGAGCCTGAGTTTCGGCTCGACGCGGGCCAACGGCTCGAAATCCCGATCATCGTGCAACAAAGCCGCTCTGTGCTCGATGGCGAGGCACGCGATCAGGCAAGCGTGGGGGCTGCGCGGGGTGAAACCCTCCCAGCGGCAGCGAGCATACAGGGCGCCCGCCGCCGCGTACGTATCCGCGCTCGCCTGCAACATCGGTAACGAAGCGAAGTGCGACCGCAGCACTTCCAACTCCCGGGGGCCGCGCGCTCCTTGGAGCAACTCCTGCAAGACGACCGGGGCCAAAGCGAGGTCCTCCTGGTCGAGAAGCTGGTCGAGAGCGCGCGCGGCTGCAGTAGCTTTGCGCCGCAACCAGTCGATCCAGACGGACGTGTCAACGAGAATCACGATTCATCCCGGCCCGCACCGCGCGCACGTCATAGGCCGGATCGATCAGGTCGCGCCCCGCCAGCTCCCGCAGGGCGCTTTGCTTGCGGCGGGCTACCAGCTCGCGCAGGGCGCGATCCACGACCTCGCGTTTCGTCTTGGCGCCGGTCAGGCGCATCGCTTCCTTGACGATCCGGTCATCGAGCACGATGTTGGTGCGCATGCTATACACCTCCTAATGTGTATTTTAGGGCGATTCGCGAATCGGGACAAGTGTCCCGCATGCTTGCCCGCTGCAGCCATCCTGCTTTCGAAAGAAAAGGCGAGATGCATTCGCTGGTGACTTTTCTCGGCAAAGGCCGCGACGATCCGAAGACCGGCTATCGTAGCGCGCGTTACCGCTTTCCGGGCGGGCACGAGCGCGAGACGGCCTTTTTTGGGTTGGCGCTTGCCGAGCGGCTCGCCCCACAGCGGCTCGTGGTTCTCGGAACCGCAGGCAGCATGTGGGGGGTGTTCGTGGAAAACCTCGCGGTCGAGGGAGAGGAAGAAGAGGCGCGGCTTGCGCTCCTGGATGCCGAACCGGCGGCGAGGGTGGATCAAGGACTTTTGGACCGGCTGCAACCGTTGCTCAGCCGGGCCGTCGGCATGGAGGTGCTCCCGCGGCTCATTCCTTACGGAAGGAACGCCCCGGAGCAGCGTGCCATTCTAGAAACCGTCGCCGAAGCGGTGCCGAGCGGGAAGGTGAGTTTCGATCTCACCCATGCGTTCAGGCACTTGAGCATGCTCGGCCTGGTGTCCGCCTTCATGCTCGAGCGCGTGGGCAAGCTCGAAATCGAGGGCATCTGGTACGGGGCGCTCGAGATGACCGAAGGGGGTGTGGCGCTCGTGCTGCGGCTCGATGGGCTGCTTGCCATCCAACGCTGGGTGGATGCCCTCGACCGCTACGATGCCACCGGGCATTACGGCGCCTTCGCACCGCTGCTTGCGGCCGACGGCGTCCCCGCCGACAAGACAGCTTGTCTCGAAGAAGCGGCTTTTCACGAGCAGACACAGAATCTCGCCGATGCAAGGCGCAAGCTTCTCACCTTCCTCCCGCAGCTCGAAACGAGCCTGCCCGGCGCCTCGGGCATCTTCCAGAAGCGGCTGGCCGAACGGCTCGCCTGGGTCCGCGGTGCCGACCTCGCCGAGCATCAACGCAAACTCGCCTACCAGTATCTCGCGCGCGGCGATTATCTGCGCGCGGCGATCTTCGGCTGGGAGGCTTTCGTCACCCGCGAGCGTCTCGAACGCGGGCTCGATCCGCAGCAATTCAAGGAAGGACGGGAGGCCGCCATCGAGGCCTTAGAGCAGGAATTCTAGGCCGGCCAACACGAAGACTGGAAGAGAGAGGCCTACTGGATGCTGAAAAATCTGCGCAATGCGCTCGTGCACGGCAATGCGCCGTCGTATCCGAAGTTTCGGCAGCCGCTCGCCTCGGCGGATCGGCTATACAAAGCACTCGAGGCCTTGTTCAAGCGGCTGTTGGGGTGAGACAAGCTTGCGAACGACACGCCGTGAAGGGCAGACGACTATGATCGACAACGCGAAAAGGGCAGTCGCCATGAAAATGACCGAGCGCCGATACACCGTCCGTTTCCTCACCCCCGCCTTTCTCGGCGACGCCAAGCAGAACGGCCGCTGGCGCACGCCGCCGTTCAAGGGGGTATCGTGAGTGACAAACCTTTGATAGATGCATCCTGCCGGGTCGCGCTGGCTGCATTCATGCACGACTTGGGCAAGTTCGCCGAGCGGGCTCGGATTCCGCAGGCTCTCGAGAAAGATGCGGATGGCAATACTCGCCAGCAGATCAACGAGGGGTTGTATTGTCCAGAGTCGAACGGGCGCCGCACCCACATCCATGCCGCGTACACGGCTATTGGGTTGGATTTGCTGGAAGACTGGTTGCCGGAGTTGGTGGGCGAGGACATGAGCCCATTTGCACCATGGCGCGAGAAAAATGCGGACGACTCGCTTATCAATGCGGCGGCCTTGCACCACCGTCCGGACACTTATCTCCAATGGATCATCGCTACGGCGGACCGGCTTGCTTCGGGCTTCGAGCGCGAGGAATTTGAGAGCTACAACCGCGCGGCCGACGAACATGAACAACAAGGGCGCCGGCTCAATCACTACACCACGCGGCAGGAAACGTTACTGGAGCGTATCCACCTGGACGGTCGGCGTGAGACGAGCGACTGGCGTTATCCCCTGAAACCACTGGCACCAGAGACCATCTTTCCCGTTTCCGCCGCGGAATGCGAAAGTGACAGCAAAGACGCGGCACAGGCTCATTACCTTGAACTGTGCAATCAGTTTCTGGAAGGTATAAAACTGGTCCCGGCGAGCCACCGGTACTACCTCGCGCTGTGGCTCGATCACTTCGACAGCCTGTGGCTGACGTTCACCCATGCCATCCCCTCGACGACGGCGGGCATCGGCGGAAACGTCCGGCCGGATGTGTCGCTCTATGATCATTCGAAGACCACGGCGGCGCTGGCGGTGGCGCTGTGGCGCTATCACCATGACCGCGGTGATGATGCCGCAGCCGTACGCGAGCAATTGCGCGCACAGTGGGACAAGGCGCGTCGTGAAAGCGCCGAGGCGCGCCAGGCGTGGGAAGACAAGAAATTCCTTCTGGTGCAAGGCGATTTCACCGGTATCCAGAACTTCATCTTTGCCGAGGGCGGCAGTACCCAGAAGCGCGCCGCGAAGCTGCTGCGCGGGCGTTCGTTCTACGTGTCACTGCTCACTGACCTCGCGGCGCTGAAGGTACTGGAGGTGTTGAGTCTCCCCGCCACCAGCCAGGTCGTCAACGCGGCCGGTAAGTTCCTCATCGTTGCGCCGAATGCCGCGGCGACCGTCGAGAAGCTGTGTGCTGTACAGAAAGAACTTAATGACTGGTTTCTCCAGCACACCTATGGCCAGTCGGGTCTCTTGCTCGCCTGGCTGCCCGCCAGCGCTGAGCACTTCAAACACGGCGAGGGCAATGTGAGCCCCTTTCGCGAACTGATGGTCCGGTTGTTCCAGCAGTTGGAGATGACAAAGCTGCAACGCTTCGGTCTGTGTAGCGAGACTCCGCCGAAACCTGTTTTCGAAGACTTCCTCGACCGCTTCGAACACGGCGAATGCCGCATCGACGGCCGCTCGCCCGGCGTGGTAAACATTGCCGACGAAACCTGGGTGAGCGCGCTGGCGGCGGACCAGATCGACACCGGAAAATGGCTTGCCACGCAGAAGCGTGTGCTTATCACCCGCAGTCCCCTCAATCACCATACGCTGCGTCTCGACCTCTTCGGCTATCGCGTGAACTTTACCGAGAGCGAAGCGGACACCGGCCGCTTCGGCAACGAGGCGAGAACCGGCAACCTGGTCCGTGCCTGGGATTTCTCGCTCCCGGAATCGCCCGATGCGCCGCTTTGGAACGGCTATGCGCGGCGGCACATCAACGCCCATGTACCGCGCTTTGGCGAGATGAATGCCTGGGATGCGGAGCGTTACCGAGGTATCGAGAAGGCTGAAGACTTCGAGCCCGATCCGCACGAGCCCAAGACCCTGAACCATCTCGCGCGCAACGACCGCAGGCTCGACGAAAACGGCCGATGGATTGGCGTCGAGGCACTCATGACGCTCAAGGGCGACGTGGATAACTTGGGGCTCATCTTCCAAAAAGGACTGGAGCGTCCCACCTTCGCAAAGATGGCCGCGCTGTCTAGGCAGGTGAACGCCTTCTTCACCGTATATCTGCCGTGGTTGTGTCAAAAAGAATTTCCGAACACCTATACCGTGTTCGCCGGCGGCGACGACTTCTTCCTCATCGGCCCGTGGCATTCGATGATTGGGCTCGCAAGCAGGATGCGCGAGGAATTCGCACGGTATGTTGCCGGCAATCCGGATATTCATTTCTCTGCGGGGCTGTCCATGACCAAGCCTGGGCTGCCCATCCGGCAGCTTGCGGCACTGGCGAAGGAGGCGCTGGACCATGCCAAGGACTACGATGCCGGCCCGATGCCCAACAGGGAAAACCCAGGCATGAGAACCAAGAACGCCGTAACCTGCTTTGGCCAGTCAGTTTCATGGGCCGACTTCGGTGAACTCATGAAGCGCACGGCAGCTCTGGAGCGGGCCGCACAGGAGCATGCCCTGTCTACCGGTTATCTCTACGCCCTGTTGCGCTATACCGACATGGCCGCCGAGCTAAAAGAAAAGACCCCGCGCCCGCAGGCGGCGCTGTGGCACTCGCATTTTGCCTATCGCACCCGGCGTCTGGCAGAAACCCGCTACAGGGAAGTAGAGGATCGCGACGAGCGCGAGCGGAAACGGCGCGCGCTGCAAACGCAGCTCGGCGCGGAGATCGCCGGGGTGAGCTTCACGAACGCCAATTTCCGCCTGCACGAGGGATCGATCAAAGGGCCGCAGATCGTCGAGTTCCTCAAGGCACTGGTCAAACAGATCGGACGACGCTTGCTGATCATTTGGGACGGTCTCAAGGCCCATCGTTCCCGTCTGGTACGGGACTACGTCGACGGCCTGGAGGAAAAGATCGAGCTGGCCTTCCTGCCACCTTATGCGCCCGAGCTCAATCCGCTCGAATACCTGTGGGCCTGGCTCAAGCGACATGCCCTTGCGAATTACTGCCCCAGCTCCATTGCCGACCTCGCCATCACCGCACGCGGCAAGCTCCAATCGGCACAGCGACGCACATCCCTCATCGCCGCCTTCTGGAAACAGGCTGAGCTGTTCTGATGTCACGAGATTACGTAATTCTCAATAGAACCTATCTCAAAATTGCTGTCTGCGCGCGTATGAGTTTCTAGAACCTATCTCAAAATCGCCAGCGCGATAAGGTGCGCTTCAACGCACGGTCGCGACGCCTCTGAAACAGCGGTGCGTTTCGCTGCGCTCAACGCACCCTACCCGATTTTGAGATAGATTCTAGTGTCCGCAACGGGACGCGGCGAGAGGTTGAATCATGAGCATCCCTTTAAATCTGCTCCCAGCTCACTGGTACTGGGTGGCGACCGTTCTCTACGGGCTGCTCCTCGTGCACCTGATCCGCCGGGCCCCCTGGGTACGGCTCAAGGACAAGGCAAAGCTTAACGCCTATCTCGGCACCTGCGTGATGCTCATGGTGCTGTGGTGGATCGAGACGCCCCTCCTGCCCGGGACCGAGTACCATTACTTGGGGGCCACCTTGCTCACCCTCATGTTCGGCTGGCGGCTCGCCATGGCGGGCATGAGCTTCGTGCTGGCGGCAAGCGCGCTCAACGGCGAGATCGACGCCCTGAACTATCCTTTGAATGCCCTGATCATGGGCCTCGTTCCGGTGATGGTGAGCCACGGAATCCTCAAGGCGAGCGAGCGCTTCCTACCCCCCAACTTCTTCGTTTACGTGTTCCTAGCTGGTTACTGGGGCGCCGCCCTGGCCATGGTCTGCGCGGTTCTGGCGGCATGGGCGGTGTTGTGGGCGGGCGGCGCTTATTCTTTCGCGGTCCTCGCGGACCGCTACTTTCCCCTGCTGGTTCTGCTCGCGATACCCGAAGGCATGATCACCGGCATGCTCATCGCCATGATGGCGGTGTTCAGGCCAGCCTGGGTAAGCACCTTCGACGACAATCGCTACCTGAATGGGAGATAAACGCTCGGCGGTCGTGACCGGGGACGCGCCCACGGGGCCGGTGGCACGGGCGCGCAGCCGTCTTCAGACCGCCGCCATCGCCTCGTCCAGCACTTCGATCCAGTGTTTGACGGGTAAGTCCGTGCCGCTTGCGAGATGGGTGAGGCAGCCGATGTTGGCGGTGGCGATGAGCTCAGGTTTTCCCGAGGCGAGGGCCGCCACCTTGTTGCGCAGCAGCCTCTGGGAAAGCTCCGGCTGCAGGAGGGAGTAGGTGCCCGCCGAGCCGCAGCACAGGTGAGCGTTGGGCACGGGGGTGAGGGCGAAGCCCGCGCCGCGCAGCAACTCTTCCACCGCCCCCCGGAGCTTCAGCGCGTGCTGCAGGGTGCACGGGGCGTGGAAGGCGAGCCTGGGCCTGGGCTTCCCATCGAGGAGGGTGGCGAGGCGCTCCCGTTCCGCGACGAGCACCTGGCTCACGTCCCTGGCAAGGGCCGAGACCCGGGCAGCCCTGGGCGCGTAGGCGGGGTCGTGGCGTAGCAGATGGCCGTACTCGGCCACCATGGCGCCGCAGCCGGTGGCGGTGATCACGATGGCTTCCGCCCCTTGCTCCACGTGGGGCCACCAGGCGTCGATCAGGCGGCGGGCGTAATCGAGCCCTTCTTCCTGGGCGTTGAGATGATAGGGGACGGCGCCGCAGCAGGCGGGGTGCCTCGCCTGCACCAGGGAGATGCCCAGGCGGTCCAGCACCCGGGCAGCCGCGGCGTTGATGTTGGGAGCGATCCCGGGTTGCACACAGCCGTCCAGCACCACCATGCGCCGCGGATGGCGGGGCGCGGGCCACGGAGTCGGCGCCTGGCGCGGCGGCACGCTCTTTTTCAGGGCGGGCGGCAGGAGCGGCCGCGCGAGCTGCCCGAGCCGCAGCAGGGGATTGAAAATCCAGGGTCTGGGCAGCACGGCCCGCAGGGCGCCGCGCACGAGCCGCTCGATCCGGCCCCGGCCCACTTGCCGCTCGATGACGGCGCGGCCGATGTCGGCGAGGCGCCCGTACTTGACCCCCGAAGGGCAAGTAGTCTCGCAGGCGCGGCAGGTGAGGCAGCGGTCCAGGTGCAGTTGCACCTTCTTCGTCGCTGGCGCCCCTTCCAGCACCTGCTTCATGAGATAGATTCGGCCCCGCGGGCCGTCCAGCTCGTCGCCGAGGAGCTGGTAGGTGGGACAAGTGGCGGTGCAAAAGCCGCAGTGGGTACAGGCGCGCAGGATCGCTTCCGCTTCCCGGCCCTCCGGGGTATGACGAATGAATTCGGCGAGATGGGTTTCCATTCGGTTTCACATGCCGGGGTAGAGCCGCCCGGGGTTCAGGATCCCGGCGGGGTCGAAGGCCTGCTTGAGCCGCCGGTGGATGCGTTCCAAGGCCGCGGGCAGGGGATGGAATACGGGAGTTGTCCCGTCCGCGCCGCGGAACAAGGTGGCGTGGCCGCCGGATCGTAGGGCGGCGGCCCGGATCTCCGCTGCCGGGGCATCCCGGGCGATCCAGCGGAGAGCCCCGCCCCACTCCATCGCTTGGGGACCGAGGGCCAGAGGCGGGGTGGTGGACTTGATCGATAGCCGCCACAGCCGCGGACTGGAGGCGAAGAACGGGTGGGTCTGCTCCCGCACCGAAGTCCAGAAGGCTTCGCCCTCGGCGACCTCCTCGCCACCGATCTTCGAATGGGCGGCGCGAATGGCGCTCTCGGCCCCCGAGAGCCGGATCCAGAGGAGGCCTTCGTGATGGAAGGTGGCGGAGATGGGCAGGGGCTTGCCGGCGAGAGCGTTCATGGTCTCGATGGCTCGGCCCTCGTCCATTTCCAGGCGCAGGGTGCGCTCGGCCCGAGGCCGGGGCAGGACCTTGAGGGACACCTCCAGGATCACGCCCAGGGTTCCCAGGGAGCCCGCCATCAGGCGCGAGACATCGTAGCCCGCCACGTTCTTCATCACCCGCCCGCCGAAGGAGAGGTCGGTGCCGCGCCCGTCCAGCATGCGCACCCCCAGCACGTAGTCCCGCACCGCGCCGCTCGCCGCGCGCCGGGGCCCCGAGAGCCCGGCGGCGACGCACCCGCCCAGGGTCGCGTCTTCGCCGAAATGGGGTGGCTCGAAGGGAAGCATCTGCCCCTGCTGGGCCAACGCGGCTTCCACTTCCTTAAGGGATGTTCCGCAACGGGCGGTGAGCACCAGCTCCGAGGGCTCGTAGTCCACGATGCCCCGGTAGGCGGCCACGTTCAGGGTTTCGCCGATGCTGGGGCCGCCGTAGAAGCGCTTGGTGCCGCCGCCCACGATGTGGAGCGGCGTGCCCTCGGCGGATGCCCGGCGCAGGATTTCGGCGATGCGATCGATGGTCTCTTGCATGGGTCAGGCCGAGGGCGATGTTCAGAAGCGGGGCAGGTCGGGGAAGCGTTCCTGCCCTGCTTTCACGTGCATGCGCCCGAATTCGGCGCAGCGGGCGAGGGTGGGCACCGCCTTGCCGGGGTTGAGCAATCCGCGCTCGTCGAAAGCGTGCTTCACACGGTGGAACGCCTCCAGCTCCGCCGGCCGGAACTGGACGCACATCTGGTTGAGCTTCTCCACTCCCACCCCGTGCTCCCCGGTGATGGTGCCCCCCGCCTCGATGCACATCTCCAGGATGCGGCCGCCGAATTCTTCCGCCTTCTCCAGCTCGCCGGGCACGTTGGCGTCGTAGAGGATGAGGGGGTGCAGGTTGCCGTCGCCGGCGTGGAAGACGTTCATGCAGCGCAGGCCGTACTCCCGGGAAAGCGCTTCGATGCCCTTCAGCACCTGGCCCAGCTTCTTGCGGGGGATGGTGCCGTCCATGCAGTAGTAGTCGGGGGAGAGGCGCCCGGCGGCGGGGAAGGCGGCCTTGCGCCCGGCCCACAGCCGCAGCCGCTCCGAGTCGTTGCGGGAGACGCGGATCTCCGTGGCGCCGCACGCCTTCATGACCTCCGTGACCCGGGCGATCTCGTCGGCCACCTCTTCCGCGGTGCCGTCCGACTCGCACAGCAGGATCGCTTCCGCGTCCAGGTTATAGCCGGCGCGCACGAAGTCCTCCACGGCTCGGGTGGTGAGCTGGTCCATCATCTCCAGCCCCGCGGGCACGATCCCGGCAGCGATGACGGCGGCCACGGCGTCGCCCGCCTTCTCCAGGCTGTCGAAGGCGGCCATCACCACCTGGGCGGTTTCGGGCACGGGCAGCAGCTTCACCGTGACCTCGGTGATGACCGCTAGCATCCCCTCCGAGCCGGTGATCAGGGCGAGCAGGTCGTAGCCCGCCGCGTCCAGGGCGTCGGCGCCGAACTCCACGATGTCGCCCTCGATGGTGACGGCGCGCACCTTCATGACGTTGTGCACGGTGAGCCCGTACTTCAGGCAATGGACGCCGCCGGAGTTCTCCGCCACGTTGCCCCCGATGGTGCAGGCGATCTGGCTGGAGGGATCGGGGGCGTAATACAGCCCGTAGGGTGCCGCGGCCTCGGAAACCGCCAGGTTGCGCACCCCCGGCTGCACCCGGGCGGTGCGCGCCAGGGGATCGATTTCCAAGATGCGCATGAACTTAGCCAGGGAGAGCAGTACCCCCTCCTTGAGGGGAAGCGCACCGCCCGAGAGGCCGGTACCCGCGCCGCGGGCCACCACCGGTACGCCCTCCCCATAGCACAGACGCAGGATTTGCACCACCTGGTCCTCGGTTTCCGGGAGAACCACGACTCCCGGCACTTGCCGGAACGCAGTGAGCCCGTCGCACTCGTAGGGGCGTAGCTCCTCCGGCTCCGACAGCACGTTGTCGGGGCCCACTAGGCGGCGCAGCCGCTGCACCAGTGGGCGGGCGGAGGTTCGGGTTGAGGTCTGTTCTGCGTGGAGCATCGATGCCTCCGGAATCTAGTCCGGATGTTTCACGAGGGGCTCGGGGGGATGGCGCGGGGCCGGGCGAACTCCATGGGGGCCAGCCCCAGCCGGGCGGCCGCGCTAACCAGATGGGCCCGGGCCGCTTCCCGGGCGGCGTCCGGGTCTCCGGCGGCGATGGCCTGGAACAGCCGCCGGTGCTCCGCCTGGGCGGCCTGGGCCAGGCTCGCCTCGCTCCAGGTGGGACGGCGGCTGTCGGCGAAAGGATGGCCGATGAGGGCGACCAGGCGCTCCAGGTAGGGGTTGTGGGCGGCGGCGGCGATCGCCCGGTGAAAGGCGTTATCCGCCTCCGAGCCGTTGCCCTGGCCCGCGAGCGCCCGGTCCATGGCGGCCAAGGGTCCGGCGATTTTCTCGATGTCCTGGGACGTGCGCCGCAGGGCCGCCAGCTCGGCGGCGGTGCTCTCCACCGACAAGCGCAACTCGAAGACGTGGCCGAGCTCCTGCAAGTCCGGCTGATCATGAGCCAGCTTGAAGCTCAGAAGCTCCGGCCGCGCCGCCACATAGGCCCCCGCCCCCTGGCGCGCGACCACGTAGCCGTCCGCTTTCAGACAGGCGATCGCTTCCCGCACCACGGCCCGGCTTACCCCAAAGCGCTCGGCCAGCGCCCGCTCGGTGGGCAGCCGGTCACCGGGACGGAAGGTGCCGTCCCGGATGAGCCCCTGCAACGCTCGGATCACCGTCTCGCTCAGGCGCAGCGGCCGGGCGACTTCTTGCAGGGCTTCCATGACCGTCATAATATCACTCGTCTCGTTAAATCAAACAGTTATGATTACTCAGCCACTAGGTTATCAAGTGGCCTGATTATCAGACCAATTTACCGCGAGCGCTTTAACTCGTCAAGGTGGGGCGCATCTATAACTACTCAACTACTCTAGTGGTGCTTCGAGCTCGATTGCCGGCGAAGCGAAGCCGAGTCGTGGACCGCTTCGCCGGCGAGGGATTCTGCCGCATCTAGGCGCGGCTTATGATGACGATAATTTCATATTATGGAAGTTTGATTTGCATTCTGCAATTTCCAGTGCTATGCTTGATTCCATATAACAACAAATAATTTCATATACTGAAATCCTATTAGGAGGTCGCTATGGCGAAGATGACCGCCGCGGAAGCGGCAGTGAAGGTCTTGGAAAGCGAAGGGGTCGATCTTGCCTTCGGCGTGCCGGGAGCGGCGATCCTGCCGCTTTACGACGCGTTGCGCAAGAGCTCCATCAAGCACGTCCTGGTGCGGCACGAAGAGGGCGGCACCCACGCGGCCGAGGGCTACACGCGGGCGAAGAAAGACAAGATCGGCGTGTGCATCGGCACCTCCGGCCCCGCCGGCACCAACATGGTGACCGGCCTTTATTCCGCCATGGCCGACTCGGTGCCGATCCTGTGCATCACCGGCCAGGCGCCCCGGGCGAAGCTCCACAAGGAGGACTTCCAGGCGGTGGACATCGCGTCGATCGTTCGCCCGGTGACCAAGTGGTCCGTCACCGTGATGGAGGCGGCCCAGGTGCCCTGGGCCTTCCGCCACGCCTTCCACCTCATGCGCTCGGGGCGGCCGGGACCGGTGCTCATCGACCTGCCCCTCGACGTGCAGAAAGAGATGATCGAGTACGATCCGGAGGCCGACGCGCCGCTGGAGGTGTTCAAGCCGCGGGCCCACCGGCGCCAGATCGAGAAGGCCCTCACCATGATGATGGAGGCGCGGCGGCCCCTGATCATCGCCGGCGGCGGGGTGATCAACGCAGACGCGTGCCATCTGCTGCGGGAATTCGCCGAGATCACCCAGACCCCGGTGGTGCCTACCCTCATGGGGTGGGGGGCGCTGCCCGACGACCATCCCCTCAACGCCGGCATGGTGGGGCTGCAGACCCAGCACCGCTACGGCAACGCCAACTACCTGCGCAGCGACTTCGTGCTGGGGTTGGGCAACCGCTGGGCCAACCGCATGACGGGCAGCGTGGACGTCTTCACCCGTGGGCGCAAGTTCGTCCACGTGGACATCGAGCCGACCCAGATCGGGCGCGTCTTCTGCCCGGATCTTGGCATCGTCTCCGACGCCAAATTCGCCCTGGAGCTGTTCGTGGAAGTGGCCCGGGAATGGCAGGCGGCGGGCAAGCTCGCCGACCGCAGCGCCTGGGTGGCAGAGGTGCAGGAGCGCAAGCGCACCATGCACCGCAAGACCCATTTCGACAACGTCCCGATCAAGCCCCAGCGGGTGTTCGAGGAAGTGAACAAGGTGTTCGGCGACGACACCGTGTTCGTGACCGCCATCGGGCTGTACCAGATCGCCTCCGGCCAGTTCCAGAAGATTAACAAGCCGCGCCATTACTTGGTGTGCGGCCAGGCGGGACCCCTCGGCTGGGAGATCTCGGCCTGCACCGGCGCAAAGCTCGCTTGCCCGGACAAGGAAGTGGTGGGCATCGTGGGCGACTACTCGTTCCAGTTCCTGATCGAGGAGCTGGCAGTGGCAGCCCAGTACAAGATCCCCTTCGTCTTGGTGCTGCTCAACAACGCCTACCTGGGCCTGATTCGTCAAGCGGAGCTGGGTTACGGCATGGATTATGAAGTGCAACTGTCGTTCAAGAACATCAATGCGCCCGAGATCGGGGAATACGGGGTCGACCACGTGAAGGCGGCCGAGGCTTTCGGCTGCCTGGCGATCCGCGTGTTCGATCCGAACCTGCTTGCCGCCGCCTTCGAGGACGCGAGAAATCTCGCCAACGAGCACAAGGTCCCGGTGGTGGTGGAGGTGATCACCGAGCGCGCGACCAACATTGCCATGGGTCCCGAGATCGATCAGATCAAGGAATTCGAGCCGATCGAGGACCGCGCGGGCACCAAAGAACCGGCGACGGCGTGACAACGCCGTGCTTGCGGGCCCGGGGCGGCGGGGCCTTCCTCCTCCCCGAAGAAGCGAGCGCCCTGTCGCCCGCAGGCTTTCGCCGGTTATCATGGACAGTATCTGACCCTCGCCCCCGCAGGGACGGTCGGGCGAGGGGCCTGTTTTTTTACAAAGAGGATCCCGTATGCCGAAGTTCGCCGCCAATCTCACCATGATGTTCAACGAGGTCGAGTTCCTGGACCGGTTCGCCGCCGCGGCCAAGGCCGGCTTCCGAGGCGTGGAGTATCTGTTTCCTTACCCCTACGACAAGAACGCGCTCAAGGAGCGCCTGGACCGCCACGGGCTCGTCCAGGTGCTGCACAACCTGCCCGCGGGGGATTGGGGCAAGGGGGAGCGGGGCATTGCCTGCCACCCGGACCGGGTGGGCGAGTTCCAGGACGGGGTGGGCAAGGCCATCGAGTACGCCAAGACCCTGGGTTGCGGGCAGTTGAATTGTCTCGCCGGCATCACCCCCGCGGAGGTCCCCCTAGACAAAGTCCGCCAAACCTTCGTCGATAACCTTAAGTTCGCCGCCGCCGAACTTAAAAAAGCAGGTATCAAGCTCCTGATCGAGCCCATCAACACGATCGACATCCCGGGCTTCTACCTGACTCATACGGCCCAGGCGGTGGGCATCATCGAAGACGTGGGCTCGGACAACCTGTTCCTGCAGTACGACATCTATCACATGCAGATCATGGAGGGCGATCTCGCTCGCACCATGGAAAAGAACCTGAAGCTAATCGCCCACGTCCAGCTCGCCGACAATCCGGGGCGGCATGAGCCGGGGACGGGAGAAATCAACTATCCGTTCCTGTTCGCCCACTTGGATCGCATCGGCTACACCGGCTGGATCGGCTGCGAATACAAGCCGGCCACCACCACCGAGGCGGGGCTCGGCTGGTTTGCCCCCTATCGGGCGGCGGCCTGAGGAACGGGAGCGATAAGTTTTAGCGAGCGTCCTCAAAATGCCTGATGAACGCTTGGCCTCTATCAATGGCTTTGAACCGTCTGGAGGAAGAAAGCAATGAACGTGGGATTCATTGGACTCGGCATCATGGGCAAGCCCATGGCTCTCAACCTGGTGAAGGGCGGCCACACCCTCTTCGCCCACAGCCGCAGCGGCGTGCCCCAGGAGCTCACGGCCGCCGGCGCGACCGCCTGCAAATCGCCCAAGGAGGTGGCGCAAAAGGCGGAAGTCATCATTACCATGGTGCCCGACACGCCGGACGTGCAGAAAGTGCTGTTCGGCGAGGCTGGAGTGGCAGAAGGAATCACCCCGGGCAAGATCGTGGTGGACATGAGCTCCATCTCCCCCATCGAGACCAAGCAATTCGCCGAGCGCATCAACGGGCTTGGCTGCCAGTATCTAGACGCCCCCGTGTCGGGAGGGGAAGTGGGCGCCAAGAACGCCACCCTCACCATCATGGTGGGCGGGCCCGAGGACGCCTTCGCCAAGGTGAAGCCCCTGTTCGAGCTCATGGGCAAGAACATCACCTTGGTGGGGGGCAATGGGGACGGGCAGACGTGCAAGGTGGCCAACCAGATCATCGTCGCCCTCACCATCGAGGCGGTGGCGGAGGCTCTAGTATTCGCCTCCAAGGCGGGGGCGGATCCGGCCCGGGTGCGCCAGGCCTTGATGGGCGGGTTCGCCTCCTCGCGGATCTTGGAGGTCCACGGCGAGCGCATGATCAAGCGCACCTTCGATCCGGGTTTCCGCATTGAGCTGCACCAGAAGGACCTCAATCTGGCGCTGGCCGGCGCCCGCGCCCTTGGGGTGTCGCTGCCCAACACGGCCACCGCCCAGGAGCTGTTCAACGCCTGCGTGGCCAACGGCGGGGCGAAGTGGGATCACTCGGGCATGGTAAAGGCGCTGGAGATGATGGCCCATCACCAGGTGGGTCAGCCCGTGGAGAATCCGGGTCTGGATTGATCGCCGGCGTTGCCGTAACCGGCTCGTCGAGAAAGGCGCCCGCGGGGCGCTTTTCTCATGCCCGGGAGTCGGACGGTCATTTCCCAGCGGTGCTTCGCCCGCGCCCCGCGGCGTAAGATTTCCCCCTAGCGGAGCGACAAAAACTCGAGCTTTTTCGCCGAGGTGCCGTGCCATGGAGGAAGCCCGGTCCATTCCGGGGCGCAACTGTCCCCTGGACTATCGCTATGAGCCGCGGGACTTGAACCGCCCGGCGGATTTCGCCGCCGAGGCCCTCTACGTGGTGGGCGGCCTGTACGGAAACCCCCAGGCGCTGGAAGCGGTGCTCGGGCTCGCCGCCCGGGAGCCCGCCGCCCGGGTGGTGTTCAACGGGGATTTCCACTGGTTCGACGTGCGGCCGGACACCTTCCAGGCGATCAACGAGGCGGTGCTTGCCTTCGACGCCCTGCGGGGCAACGTGGAAACGGAGCTCGCCCGCCGCGAGGAGGGCGCGGGGTGCGGCTGCGCCTATCCCGAGTGGGTGCCCGATGCGGTGGTGGAACGCTCCAACGCCATCATGGTCCGGCTGCGGGAGACGGCCCGGGGGTTCCCAGCCCTGGTGGAACGGCTGGCGGTGCTGCCCAGGTTTCTGGTAGCGGAGGTGGCGGGCGAGCGGGTGGCCATCGTCCATGGGGACGCCCATGCCCTCGCCGGCTGGAATTTTTCTGCCGAAAGCCTGGACGGCCTCGCTTCCAGCGAGGCGCCCGCCCGGTGGTTCACCGAGGCGAACGTGCGGGTCTTCGCCTGCAGCCACACCTGCCTGCCCGTGCTGCGGGAGGTGGCGCTGCCGGCGGGGCTGGGCTGTGTGGTGAACAACGGGGCGGCGGGCATGCCCAATTTCGCCGGCACCCGCTTCGGGGTGGTGACCCGCATCGGCGCGACACCCGCCCCGGAAAAGATCCTTTACGGGGTCCGCGTGGGGGGCCTCCGCGTGGAGGCGCTGCCCCTTCCCTACGATCACGCCCGCTGGCAGCGGGCTTTCCTCGCCGACTGGCCGCCGGGCTCGCCCGCCTTCGAGAGCTATTTCGATCGCATGCTACGAGGGCCGGCCTACAGCGTGGCTCGAGCCCGCCCCCGCCGCCTGTCCAGCGTCGCGGCGCTGGGCTGAAGCTGCGTGGGCCACAACAAGTAAAAAAAGACCCTACCTAGAAAGAAGAGACAGGTTCCCGCCCCGTGCGTCTTTCCATCGTAGTCCCGGCCCTGAACGAAGCGGGCGTGATCGGGGACACCCTGCAGGCCCTGGCGCCCCTGCGCGCCCAGTGCTGCGAAGTTATCGTGGTGGACGGAGGCAGCCGGGACGCCACCGTGGCCCTCGCCCAAGCCTGGGCTGACCGGGTGCTGGCAGCGCCCCGGGGGCGGGCGTCCCAAATGAACGCCGGCGCCGCCGCTGCCCGGGGCGACGTGCTACTGTTCCTGCACGCAGACACCCGACTTCCGGCGGACGCGCATCGGCAAATCGAGATGGGCATGGCACGAACCGGTCGCCGCTGGGGCCGGTTCGACGTGCGGCTCTCCGGAGTCCATCCCCTGCTGCGGGTGGTGGAGCGCCTGATGAACCTGCGCTCCCGGCTGTCGGGCATCGCCACAGGCGATCAGGCCATGTTCGTCGAGCGCCGTCTGTTCCTCGAAGTGGGCGCCTTCCCCGACCAACCTCTCATGGAGGACGTGGAGCTCTCCAAGCGGCTCAAGCGGCATGGCCGGCCACTGTGCCTGCGCGTGCCCGTGGTCACCTCCAGCCGCCGCTGGGAAGAGGGCGGAATCATTCGCACGATTCTCCTCATGTGGGTGCTGCGCGCCGCCTATGCCCTAGGGGTGCCGCCGGAGCGCCTGGCGCGGTGCTACCGCTGAAAAGGAGCTAAAAGAACAGAACATCCTTTATGGGGGTGGCATGAGGCGGTTTTTGATGCGCTGGAAGCGGGCCAGGGCCTGTTCCCGGCTCGCTTTCAGGTCCACGAGGGGGCGGGGGTAAGTCTCCCCCAGGCGAACGCCGGCGGCTTCCAGGACCGCGGGCGGTGTCGCCCAAGGGGCGTGGAGGTGCTCGTCGGGAAGCCCCGCGAGCTCCGGCAAGTGGCCGCGCAGGTAGGCGCCCCGGGGATCGAACTTGCGGCCCTGGAGCACCGGATTGAAGACGCGGAAATAGGGCGCTGCGTCCGCTCCGCAGCCGGCGGCCCATTGCCAGCCCAAGGTGTTGTTGGCGAGATCCGCGTCCACCAGGGTGTCCCAGAACCAGCGCGCGCCTTCCTGCCAGGGAACCAGCAGGTTCTTGGTGAGGAAGGAGGCGACGATCATCCGTACCCGGTTGTGCATCCAGCCCGTCGCCCAGAGCTCCCGCATGCCGGCGTCCACCAGGGGGACCCCGGTGCGTCCCCGCTGCCAGGCGGCGAGGGCGTCCCGGTAGCGCTCGGCCCAGGGGAAACGGGCGAAACGCCGATCCAGAGGTTCTTCTGGGGTATGGGGGAAATGGATGAGCAGATGGTGGGCGAATTCCCGCCAGACGAGCTGCCGCAGGAAGCTTTCTCCGTGGGCGTGTAGCGCCGCTACCCGGTCAAGGGCCAGGCGCCGCCTCACCGCCGCGGCGACCTGGCGCGGGCCGATCTCGCCGAAGTGGAGATGGGGGGAGAGCCGGGAGGTGCTTGCCAGGTCCGGCCGGTCCCGCGCCTCGGCGTAGCGGGGGAGGGCGCTGTCCAGGAAAGTCTCGAGCCGGGCCTGGGCCCCCGCTTCGCCGGGGCACCAAGCGGCGCGAAGGCCCCCGTCCCAGGGAATTTTCGGCAACAGGGCGAGCTCTTCGAGCTCGAGGGAAGAAAGCGCTGGGGGGACGGGCGGCAGAGCCTGTGGGGCGGGAATCGGATCGGCGGGCCAGCCCCGGCGCAGGCAGGCCCGCCAGAAAGGGGTGAACACCTGGTAGGGGCTGCCGTCGTCTTTGAGGAGGGACCCCGGCTCGAAGAGGAGGGCGGCGTTGGCGCATTCCACCTGCACCCCAGCGGCGCGAAGCCGCGCTTCGACGCGCCGGTCCCGCGCCCGGTGGGCGGGCTCGTAGAGCCGGTTCCAGAACACGTGGGTGGCTCCCGTCTCCCTCGCGAGCCGCTCCAGGGCTTCCAAGCTTGGACCGCGGCGCAGGATCAAGCGGGAGCCCCGCGTTCGCAAGGCAACGTCCAGGGCGGCGAGGGCGTGGTGCAGCCACCAGCGGGAGGCTGCCCCCGGCGCCCATGGGCCGGATTCTTCCGGGGCGTGAATATACACGGGCACGACGTGCCGACAGCGGGCCAGGGCCCGGGCGAGGGCCGGGTTGTCGGCCAGGCGCAGATCCTGGCGGAACCAGACGATGGCGGTGCTCACTGGCCGGGAACGCCGATCAAACGGGAGGTAGGACGAACTGTACCATTACGGAATGATGGAAGTTTGCGAGCTCATCGTGTTCGCCCGGGCGCCGGTGCCGGGGCAGGTCAAGACCCGGCTGATCCCGGTCCTGGGGGCCCTACGGGCCGCCGCGCTCCATCGCCGGCTGACCCGGGAGACCCTGGCGAAAGCGGTGGAAAGCGGCCTGGGCCCCGTCACCCTAGCGGGGTACCCCAGCGCGGCGCATCCCTTCTTCGCCTGCTGCGCCGCCCGCTACGGGGTGGCTCTGATGGGCCAAGAAGGCGCGGACCTGGGAGAGCGGATGGGTGAGGCCCTGAAGAGGGCCTTGGACCGGGCGCCCATGGCGCTGCTAGTGGGGACCGATTGCCCGCCCCTCACCGTCGAGGACCTGCGGACCGCCGCTGGGGCCCTTGGCCGGGGTGCCGACGCGGTCCTCGCGCCGGCCGAAGACGGCGGCTACGTGTTGATCGGCCTGCGGCGCCTTAACCCCGAGCTTTTCTCCGGGATCCCGTGGGGCAGCGCCCGCGTGTTCCGCGAGACCATGGAGCGGCTCGAGCGCCTGAACTGGCGCGTCGCCTGCCTGCCGGAGCGCTGGGACCTGGACCGGCCCGAGGATCTGGCCCGGCTGCAGGCACTGCGCGGGGCCCGGCGCAGCGCTTGAGAGGGATGTCCTCAGGCCGCCTGGACCGGGATGCTGTCCCTGGTGTGGGTGATGCGGTTGCGGCCGTCCACGTAGACGAGCCGGGGGTGATAGCGGGCCAGCTCCGGCTCCGAATAGGCGGCGTAGGCGGCGATGATGAGGAGATCGCCGGGTTTGGCCTTGTGGGCGGCGGCCCCGTTCACCGAGATGGTGCCGCTCCCGCGCTCGGCGCGGATCGCGTAGGTGGTGAAGCGCTCGCCGTTGGCGATGTTGTAGACGTCGATCTGCTGGTATTCCCGTATGCCGGTGGCATCGAGCAGGGCCTCATCGATGGCACAGGAACCCTCGTAATCCAGCTCCGAGTGGGTCACCGTGACCCGGTGCAATTTCGCCTGAAGCATCGTGCGCTGCATGGACGGGCACTCCCCTTTGGCTTTTTTTTGATAAAAAACGCGAAGTATAAGGCCCTCAGGCCGGAACCGTGATTTCCAGATTGTCGATCAGCCGCGTGCCGCCCAGCCGGGCGGCGGCGAGGGCCACCAGCTCCCGATCTCCCTGCCGGGCAGGCTCCAGAGAAGCTCTTTGGTGCAGCGCAACATAATCCACCTGCCACCCCGCCTTGTCAAGGCGGTCCCGGGCTTCCCGTTCCAGGACGCGGAAGTCCCGCGCTCCCCCTTCGATGGCCCGGGCGATCTCGCGCAAGGTGGCGTAAAGGCGGGGGGCTTCGGCCCGTTCGGCGGAGGAGAGATAGCCGTTGCGGCTCGACAAGGCCAACCCGTCCGGGGCCCGCACTGTCTCCCCCGCGACGATTTCGATGGGCAGGTTGAACTGGCGCACCATCTCCCGCACCACCAGGAGCTGCTGGTAGTCCTTCTTGCCGAAGACCGCCCAGCGGGGCTGCACAATGTTGAAGAGCTTGAGCACCACGGTAGCTACCCCCCGGAAGAAACCGGGTCGGAACTCCCCTTCTAGGATTTGACCCAGCCGGGGCAGCTCTACTACGAACGTTTGGGGGACGGGATACATTTCTTCCATGTCCGGGGCGAACACGACATCCACGTCAAGCTCCCGCAGCTTTTCGCAATCCTCCTCTAGGGTACGGGGATAAGTGGCGAAATCTTCCCGCGGGCCGAACTGGAGGGGATTCACGAAGATGGAGACCACCACGGGTCGACCGTGGCTCCCGGCGAGGCGCACCAGCGCCAGGTGCCCCTCGTGCAGGTTCCCCATGGTGGGAATAAAGGCGATCTGCCGGTGGCCGGTTAGCCGCTCCCGCAGGGCGGCGATGCGGGACACGAGCTCCATTTACTCGAAGCTTTCTTCGGGCCCCGGGAAGCTGTGGTTTTTGACCGCTTGCACGAAGGCCCCCACCGCCGCCTGGACGTTGCCTGTTCCTGCCATGAAATTGCGCACGAACCTGGGCCGGCGTCCGGGATAGAGGTCCAGCATGTCGTAGAGCACCAGCACCTGACCGCTGCAATGGGGACCGGCGCCGATGCCGATGGTGGGAGTTCCGATGGAAGCGGTCACCTGCTGGGCCAGGGTTGCTGGCATGGCCTCCAGGACGAGGAGCCCGGCGCCCGCCTGCTCCAGGGCCTTGGCGTCGTCGATAAGTCGGGCGGCTTGGGCTTCGTCGCGCCCCTGCACCTTGAAGCCTCCCAGCTGGTGCACCGATTGAGGGGTGAGCCCGATGTGGCCACACACCGGTACGCCGCGCCGAGTGAGGAAAGCCACTGTTTCCGCCATCTCCCGACCGCCCTCCAGTTTCACCATGTGGGCGCCCGCGGCCATGAGGGGCACGGCGTTCTCGAAAGTCTTCTCCGGGCTCACCTGGAAGGTGCCAAAGGGCATGTCGGCGATCACCAGGGCTCGTTTCGCGCCCCGCGCCACGCAACGTGTGTGGTAGGCCATCTCTGTCAGGGTCACGGTGAGGGTTGTCTCCTCCCCCTTGATCACGTTGCCCAGGGAGTCCCCCACCAACAGTGTGTCCACCCCGGCATTGTCCAGCAGAGCGGCAAAGCTCGCGTCATAACAGGTGAGCATGGTGATGGGATCCCCGTCCCGGGCCATCTTCTGCAGAGTTGTGAGAGTAACGCGCATGATCAGCCTCGATTGAAGAACTCCCGGACGCCCCGCATGGCGCCAATGCACTGCAACAGTAAATCAAAATCGGCGCGCTCATCAACAAAGTTGAAGTGATCGCTGTTCACGACGAGGAGCGGCGCGGCTTCATAGTGGTGGAAAAACCGGGTGTAGGCCTCTGCGAGCCGGGCCAGGTAGTCCTCGGAGACGGCGCGCTCGTAATCCTTGCCCCGGCGGCGCACCCGCTCCATCAGCCGCTCGGGCGAGGCCTGAAGATAGATCACCAGGTCCGGCACGGGCTTGCCGGGGGCGAGGCGGTGGTAAAGCTCCAGGTACAGCCGGTACTCGTCGTCGTCCAGGGTAAGGCGCGCGAACAGGGGGTCCTTCTCCAGGAGGAAGTCGGCGACCGTGAGGCGCTGGAACAAGTCGTATTGGGACAGGCGCTGGAGCCGCTGCACCCGCTGGAACAGGAAGCAGAGCTGGGTCGGAAGCGCATAGCGTTCGCTGTCCTGGTAGAAGCGGGGAAGGAATGGATTTTCCTCCGGGTCCTCCAGCAGCAGGGCGCAGCCCAGGCGCTCGGCGAGGGCCCGGGCGAGGGTGGTCTTGCCCGCACCGATGGGCCCTTCCACCACTAGATAACGCAGGGCGTCCAGGTTCACTGGGAGACCCCGGCGGGCGCCAGCCGCTCAATGCCCTCATGGGAGAGGCGCTGGGCCAGCTCCCGGACCCGCCCATGGCCGGGAATTTCCAGCTCTGGCGCGATCTCCGCCAGGGGCACCAGCACGAAGGCCCGCTCGGGGAGCCTCGGGTGGGGCACGGTGAGGCCCGGCTCCGAGAGGCAGAGGTCTTCGTAGAGGAGGAGGTCCAGGTCCAGGGTGCGGGGGGCGTTGGGGAAGCTGCGCTGGCGGCCGTGCAGACGTTCGATGGAGAGGAGCGCCGCCATCAGCTCCCGGGGCTTCAGGGACGTCTCCACCTCGGCCACGGCGTTGATGAACTCGGGCTGGTCCGCGTAGCCCACCGGCGCGGTGCGGTAGAGGGAAGAGCGCCGCAGGACGGCGAGGCCGGGCAGCTCCGAAAGCTCGCGGATGGCGGCCATCACCTGCCGGTCCGGCCGCAGCAGGTTGCTTCCCAGGGCGACGAATGCGCGGGCCACGGCTTTCCCTCGCGCTTCAAGGGGACGCGTCGGCCTTGACGGGCGCCCCGTGTTGGACAGACGGGCCTTCGGCCGTCCCGGCGGCCGCCGCGGGCTTGCCGCGCCGCCGGCGCCGGCGGCGCGGCCCCTCCCCGGGCTTCAGCATGGCCTGGCGCTCGTGGGGAGCGGCCCGCTGGAAGGTGTCCCACCACTCGCCCAGCTCTTTCGGCAGCTCACCGCTTTCACAGCGCAGCAGCAGAAAGTCGAAGCCCGCCCGGAACCGGGGATGCTCCAGGAGCCGGAACGGGCGTTGCCCCGAGCGCTGCAGGAACCGGGGCTGGAGGGCCCAGATTTCCTTCATCATGGCTTCATATCGGCGGGGGATGGCGAGGCGCTCTTCTTGCACCGCCAGCACTTCGTCCATGGCCTTGAACAGGGCGGGCACGGGTTTCTCGCCCCGCTCCTGGAAAGCGTTCCACGTGGCGAGCACTTCATGCCACAGGAGGGCGGCGAACAGGAAAGCGGGATTCACCGGCTTGTCGGCGGCGACGCGCCGGTCGGTGTTCTCCAGCGCCAGCATCACGAAGCGCTCCCCCAGGGGCTGCTCCAGGATCACATCCAGGAGGGGCAGCAGCCCGTGGTGCAGCCCCCGGGCCCGCAACTGGAGCACGCACTGGCGCGAGTGGCCGGAGAGCAGGAGCTTCAGCATCTCGTCGAACACCCGGGCCGCCGGCACGTTCTGGATCAAGGGGGCAAGGCGCGGGATCGGCGCCTCGGTCTTCGGATCCAGCTTCAGGTCCAGCTTGGCCGCCAGACGCACCGCCCGCAGCATTCGCACCGGGTCCTCCCGGTAGCGCTTTTCCGGATCGCCGATGATGCGCAGCACCCCCTTCCGGAGATCGGCGTAGCCGTCGTGGTAGTCCCAGATCTCTTGGGAGACGGGATCGTAGAACAGGGCGTTGGCGGTGAAATCCCGGCGCGTGGCGTCCTCCACCTGGCTGCCGAAGATGTTGTCGTGCAGCAGCCGCCCGTGCTCGTCGGTGGGCAGTTCCTCGGCAGCCGTCTCATCCGGGGGGCCACCGCGGAAGGTGGACACTTCCACCGTCTCCGCGCCGCACAGCACATGCACCAAGCGGAAACGGCGGCCGATGATACGGGAGCGGCGAAAGAGCCGCCGCACTTCTTCCGGCGTGGCGTCGGTGGCCACGTCGAAGTCCTTGGGGGTGCGCTTCAGGAGCAGATCCCGCACCGCGCCCCCCACGATGAAGGCGCGGTGGCCAGCCTGCTGCAGGGTAGAGACTGTGCGGCGGGCGCAGGGGCTGATCTGATCCGCGGTGATCCCGTGCCGCTCGACGGGGATGCGCAGCGGCTCGAGGGGCGCAGACCGTGCGCGCCCGAAAACGCGGCGCAGGAGCTTGCGGATCATCCGTCAGTGGGCCGTTCCATGCAGGGGAAGGATCGGCCAGCCACGCGCCTCGGCGTGGCGCCGCAGGCGCGCATCCGGGTTCACCGCCACCGGATGGGTCACCCGTTCGAGCAGGGGCAGGTCGTTATGGGAATCGCTGTAGAACCAGCTCTCCTCGATCCGGTCCCAGCCGAGCTTGCGGGAGGCGAGCCATTCCTCCAGCCGCGCGACCTTGCCTTCGCGAAAGCAGGGCACCCCCACCGCCCGGCCGGTGAAGGCCCCGTCCACCTCCTCCGGTTCGGTGGCGATCAGGTGCTCCACCCCGAACTCCCGGGCGATCGGCCCGGTGACGAAGCGGTTGGTGGCGGTGATGATGACCAGCTCGTGTCCCCGGCGGCGATGGCCTTCCACCAGCGCCCGGGCGGCCGGCGTGATCATGGGGCGGATCCTGGTGCGCATGTATTCCTCGTGCCAGCGATCGAGCTCGAGGCGCGAATGCCGCGACAAGGGTTTCAATTGAAAAGCGAGAAAGGCCTCGATGTCCAGGGTCCCCGCCTTGTACTGCTCGAAAAATTCCCGATTGCGCGCCTCGTAGACCTCCCGGTCCAGCACCCGTTGCTCGATCAGGAACTGGGCCCACTCGAAATCGCTGTCGCCGGCAAGCAGCGTATTGTCCAGGTCGAAGAGAGCGAGCCGCAGGGTCATGAAGCTGGGGAGCAGACCGAAAAAACGACAAAGTATAACCGAGAAATCCCCCGCGCCTCTCCTCGGCCGCCCCCGGTCACGGGTCCCCCGTCTCCCCCAGCACTTCCTTGAGCAGCCGCACGGTCACGGGGCGGTGGCGCTCGATGGAGCGCAGATCCAGCCGGTCGAGGGTGGCGAACAGGCTCGCCAAGTCCCGCGGGCTTCGGGTGAGCAGGTACCGGGCCGCCTCTTGGGGCAAGGTGAAGCCCCGCTCCCGGGCGCGGGCCTTGAGGGCCTCGATCTTTTCCCCGTCCGACAGGGGATGGACTTCAAAGACCAGCCCGCTCCCGAGCCGGGTCGCCACGTCTTCCCGCAAGCTGAGCCGCGCCGGCGGGCAGGGACCGCTCGCCGCCACCCGGATGGCCCCCTCCCGGGCCCGGTTCAGGACATTAAAGAGGACCTGGGCGCCGACCGGGTCGAGCCGCTCCACGTCGTCCAGGGCGAGGAGGGCCGCCTCGGGCAGGCACGCCGCGCCTTGACCCGCCGCCAACGCGGCAGGCAGGCCCGCCCGTTTCGCCTCCTCCACCAGGGCGCCGAGAAGGTGGGTGCGGCCGCATCCCGGGGCGCCCCACAGGTAGACGATCGGCTCTCCGACCGGATCGGCAAGAAGGGCCTTGAGGGCGGCCACCGCTTCCCGGTTTCTCCCGAGGACGAAGTTGTCGAAGCTGGGAAGGGGCGCCGTTTGCAGCGCCAGGACGAGCTGATTCATCCGGGGCGAGACGGCGTCTCGCGCCCGCGCAACGCCGCCCGGGCGGGCGTACAGCGATGGGAGCGGGTTTCCATTAAAATTTGCATTTATTTTAACCCGCAAGCTGCCACGCGTTCCCGAGTTCTTCCCGTCGCCCGTCGGGTGCGAGGAGCGCCCGGCGCGCCGGAGGCTTCCGCAAGGAAATCCATGAGCCAGCCTTCCCCCCCTTCGTCCCTCACCTACCGCGATGCCGGCGTCGACATCGACGCCGGAGATCGCCTGGTGGAAGCCATCAAGCCCCTGGCCCGCCGTACCCTCCGTCCCGAAGTGCTGGCGGGCATCGGCGGCTTCGGCGCTCTCTTTTCCCTGCCTTCCGGCTATCGGGAACCGGTCCTGGTGTCGGGCACCGACGGCGTGGGCACCAAGCTCAAGCTCGCCTTCCAGTTGAACCGCCACGACACGGTGGGCATCGACCTGGTGGCGATGAGCGTGAACGATATCCTGGTCCAAGGGGCGGAGCCCCTGTTCTTCCTGGACTACTTCGCCTGCGGAAAGCTGGACGTGGGTGTGGCGGCGCAAGTCATCGCCGGGATCGCGGCCGGGTGCGAGCAGGCCGGCTGCGCCTTGATCGGGGGCGAGACGGCGGAGATGCCGGGCATGTATCCGCCCGGGGAGTACGACCTGGCCGGATTCGCCGTGGGCATCGTGGAGCGCAGCCGCCTGATCGACGGGAGCCGCATCCGGCCCGGCGACGTGGTGCTGGGGCTTGCCTCTAGCGGCGCCCACAGCAACGGCTATTCCTTGATCCGGCGCATCGTGGAGCTGAATCGGCTCGATCTTTCCACCGACTTCGACGGGCGCCCCTTGGGCGAGGTGCTTCTCGCCCCCACACGCATTTACGTGAAGCCGGTGCTGGCGCTCCTCAATGCGCTCCCGGTCAAAGGCCTCGCCCATATCACCGGCGGGGGGCTGCTGGAGAACATTCCCCGGGTGCTGCCGGAGCAGGTGGTGGCGACACTGGAGGCTGGGCGCTGGCCCGTGCCGCGCCTTTTCGCCTGGCTCAAGGAGCTGGGCGGCCTTGCCGACCAGGAGTTCTACCGGGTGTTCAACTGCGGCATCGGGCTGGTGGTGATCGTGGCCGCCGAGGACGCGGAGGCCGCCGCGGGACTGCTCCGTGAAGCCGGCGAGACGGTGTGGTTGATCGGCGAGGTCCGGGAGCGCCGCGGCGCCGAACCCCAGGTGCAGATCCATCGCCCATGACACGGCTCGCCATCCTCATTTCCGGCCGGGGCAGCAACATGGAAGCGATCCTGCGCGCGCGCCTGCCTGCGACCGTCGCCGCCGTGATCAGCAACGAGCCCGGTGCCCGCGGCCTGGAGATCGCCCGCGCCCACGGCATCGCCACCGAGGTCGTTCCCCATCGCGACCACCCCGACCGGGGGAGTTTCGACCAGGCTCTCGCACAAGCCATCGATCGCCACGGGGCGGAGCTGGTCGTGCTGGCGGGCTTCATGCGGGTGCTCACCGCCGGGTTCGTGGAGCGCTACCGGGGGCGCCTGGTGAACATCCACCCGTCCCTGCTGCCCGCGTTCCCGGGACTTCACACCCATCGCCGCGCCCTGGAAGCGGGGGTGCGCATCCACGGATGCACGGTGCATTTCGTCACCGAGTCCCTGGACCACGGCCCCATCATCATCCAGGCGGCGGTGCCGGTGCTGCCGGAGGACGACGAGGCGCGGCTGGCGGCCCGGGTCCTGGCGGAGGAGCATCGCATCTATCCCCAGGCGATCCGCTGGATCGTGCAGGGGCGGCTGCGCTTGACCGGCGAAGGCCGGGTGGAGATCGACGGGGCGCGGTCGCCGGGGGAGGCCTTGCGCTCGCCGGAGGTGGAGGGGTGAGGGCTTACCCCGTACGGGGGCGTCCGCAGGCGCCAGGCGCCATGGGACGGCCCCCCCTGGACAGGCACGTCGCGCGCCCCGGCGTGATCGCCCAGGCGGGGGAGGTCCTGGAGCGGGTGCTCGCTATGGAGCATCCGGCGGACGCGGTGCTGAGCCGCTACTTCCGCGAGCATCCCCACCTGGGGGCCCGGGACCGGGCCTTCGTCGCCGAGGCGGTCTACGCGGTGCTGCGCCACGCCCGGTTCCTGGAGGCGGCGGGGGTGGCGAGCCCGCGCAGCCGCATCCTGGCCGCCGCGTTCCGCTTCGGCGGATTCAAGCTGCGGGAACTGGAGCCCCTGTCGGAGGAGGAACGGGGGTGGCTCGCCGGACTCAAGGGCCTGCGCTACGAGAACCTGCCGCTTCCCATTCAGGCGGAGCTTCCCGACTGGCTCTGGGCGCGCCTCGCGGCGGCCTACGGGGAAGCGGTAGCCCTTGCCATCGGCCGCAGCCTTCAGCATCCGGCCCCCCTGGACCTGCGGGTGAACACCCTGCGCTCGGATCGGGACGCCGTGCTTGAAGCGCTGGCTGAGGAGGGGATACAGGCGGCGCCGACCCCCTATTCGCCCGTGGGCATCCGCGTGCGGGGCAAGCCGTCCATCCAGCGCAGTCGCCTGTTTCTCACGGGTGCGGTGGAAGTGCAGGACGAGGGGAGCCAGTTGCTCGCCTACCTGGTGGCGCCGCGCCGGGGGGAGATGGTGGTGGACTTCTGCGCCGGCGCGGGGGGCAAGACTCTCCACCTGGGGGCGCTCATGGGCTCCCAAGGCCGCGTCTACGCCTTCGACGTGGCCGACCGGCGTCTCGCCCAGCTCAAATCTCGCCTCAAGCGCTCCGGCCTCTCCAACGTCTATCCCCAGCGGATCGACTCGGAAAACGACGCCCGGGTGAAGCGCCTCGCCGGCAAGATCGACCGGGTGCTGGTGGACGCCCCCTGCAGCGGCAGCGGGACCCTGCGGCGCAACCCGGACCTCAAGTGGCGCCAGTCCCCTGGCACCGTCGCCGCCCTCGCCCGCGTCCAGGCTTCCCTCCTGGACGCCGCCGCCCGGCTGGTGAAGCCGGGCGGGCGCCTGGTCTACGCCACCTGCAGCCTGCTGGAGGAGGAGAACGAAGCCGTCGTGGATGCGTTCCTCGAGCGCGCGCCCGCTTTCTCCCCGGTGCCTGCGTCCGAGGTGCTGGCGCGTCATGACATTTTCATCGACACGGGCTCCCGGCTGCGCCTGCTGCCCCACGTGCACGGCACCGATGGATTCTTCGCCGCCGTGCTGGAGCGCGCCCGCTGAGCGACCCAGGCGGGGCCGCGCGGAAACACGGGCGGCGGCAGATGCTCTTGGAATGTTCCCTTGACTCCCCCCGGGAATCCTGTAGACTCGTTCCAGCAGTTCGCCTGCAGTTTTCCCTTTCTTAAACAAAACAAGGACTTCAGTTTTATGATGGATCTTCCCTGGTGGGGGTACGTGGTCTATACCCTCGCCGTCACCCACGTCACCATCGCCGCCGTCACCATTTACCTGCACCGGCACCAGGCCCATCGGGCGCTGGACCTGCATCCCCTCGTCAGCCACTTCTTCCGCTTCTGGCTGTGGCTCACCACCGGTATGGTGACCCGGGAGTGGACTGCCATTCATCGCAAGCACCATGCGCGGTGCGAAACCGAGGAAGATCCCCACAGCCCCCAGATCGTGGGCATCCGCAAGGTGCTGCTGGAGGGCACCGAGCTCTACCGCCAAGAAGCCAAGAACGCGCAGACGCTAGAGCGTTACGGCTACGGCACGCCCGACGACTGGGTGGAGCGCAACGTCTACACCCGGTTCAGCACCTGGGGCGTCGTCCTCATGCTGGCGATCGACGTGGCCCTGTTCGGCCCCATCGGCATCACCATCTGGGCCATCCAGATGCTGTGGATTCCGGTGCTCGCCGCTGGCGTGATCAACGGTCTGGGCCACTACTGGGGCTACCGCAACTACCAGACCGAGGACGCGAGCGCCAACATCTTTCCCTGGGGCATCCTGATCGGGGGCGAGGAGCTGCACAACAACCACCACGCCTACGCCTCCTCGGCGAAGCTTTCCGCCCGCTGGTACGAGTTCGACATCGGCTGGCTCTACATCCGCCTCCTCGCCGCCCTCGGGCTCGCCCAGGTGAAGCGGGTGGCGCCGAAGCTCAAGCTCGATCCGGCCAAGACGGCTCCCGACGCGGAGACGCTGCAGGCGATCATCACCCACCGCTACGAAGTGCTGGCAGGCTACGCCAAAGCCGTCAAGCGGGCATGGAAGGAAGAGATGGCCTGGCTCAAGGAGCGACTGCCCCGGCACGGCGTGCGCGTCGATCCCGCCGCTGTGAAGCGCTGGCTGCTGCGCGATCAGGACGAGCTGGAGGCCCAGGAGCGGGAGAAACTCTCCTTGGTGCTGCGACACAGCCGAGCGCTGGAAACCCTTTATTCCATGCGCCAGGAGCTGACCGCCTTGTGGCAGCGCTCCACTCTAAGCCGGGAACAACTGGTCAAGCAGCTCCAGGACTGGTGTCAGCGGGCGGAGCAGAGCGGCATCGCCCAGCTTCAGGAGTTCTCCCGGCGGCTTCGTTGCTACGCCTGAACCGGGCCGCCCAGGCTTGGCGGTAGGAAAACGAAAGGGCCCGCCATCGGCGGGCCCTTTGCGCTGGCGCGAGCCTTCCCGGCCCGGGCGTTACTTGAGCTTGGTTTCCTTGAAGATCACGTGCTTGCGCGCCACCGGATCGTACTTCTTCAGCTCCAGCTTGTCGGGCGTGGTGCGCTTGTTCTTGGTGGTGGTGTAGAAGTATCCGGTCCCGGCGGTGGACTCGAGCTTGATTTTTTCGCGCATGGCGGCGGCTCCTTCCTCAGACCTTCTCGCCGCGGGCCCGCAGATCGGCGAGCACCGCATCGATGCCCTTCTTGTCGATCAGGCGCAGCCCCGCGTTGGAGATCCGCAGCTTCACCCAGCGCCGTTCGCTTTCCACCCAAAAGCGGCGGTACTGCAGGTTGGGCAGAAAACGGCGCTTGGTCTTGTTGTTGGCGTGGGACACGTTGTTCCCCACCATGGGGCGCTTACCGGTGACTTCGCAGACTCGTGCCATGGCAGGCTACCTGACGGGATGATCGAAAGGCGCGCATTGTAGCCTCGTTTGCACGCCTATTTCAAGCTCTTAGAGCAGGCCCCGTTCGGCGAAGGACACGCAGCCGCCGGCGGCCACCACGAAGTGGTCCAGGACCTGGACGTCCACCAGGGCGAGGGATTGCTTCAGCGCCCGGGTCAGGCTCACGTCGGCCTGGCTGGGCTCGGCCACACCCGAAGGGTGGTTATGGGCGAAGATCACGGCGGCGGCGTTCAAGGCAAGGGCCCGCTTGACCACTTCCCGGGGATAGACGCTGGTCTGGGTCAGGGTGCCGGCGAAGAGCTCTTCGGTTTCGATCACCCGGTGCTGGGCATCGAGAAACAAGGCGAGAAAGATTTCCCGCTCCCTGCCCTGCAGCCACAGCCGCAAGTATTCCCGCACGGACGCGGGGGAGGTGAGGGCGCCATCGCGCTTGAGCTCTTCCCTGAGGGCGCGCCGGGCCATCTCCAGCACGGCCTGCAATTGAACGTACTTGACCGGCCCGAGCCCGGGGATGGCGCAGAAGTCCTTGAGGCTTGCGGCGAACAGGGCGGAGAGGCTCCCAAAGTGTGCGAGCAGCCGTCGGGCCAAGTCGACCGCGCTCATGCCCTTGACCCCGGTACGGAGGAAAATGGCCAGCAACTCGGCTTCGGAGAGGGCCTGAGGCCCGGCGGCGAGGAGCCGTTCCCGAGGGCGCTCCGCCTCGGGCCAGTCGGGGATGGCCATCTTTGCGCTTCTCCTTCGGCGATTTCCCGAAACGGGGCCATAGTTTACACTTCCACCATCGATTTCCTGCCAGTTTTTCCCTCGCGTCATGGATGATTTCCAGACCAGACATCTGGTCCTCGGACTGACCGGTGGCATCGCCGTCTACAAGGCGGCGGAGCTCACCCGTCTCCTGGTGCAGGAAGGGGTGAGTGTCCAGGTGGTGATGACGGAAGCGGCAACCCGCTTCGTCGCCCCCGCGACCTTCCAAGCCCTCTCCGGCCGCCGGGTCTATACCGACCTGTGGGATCCCCGGGTCGAAAACCACATGGCCCATATCGAACTCTCCCGGGCTGCCCGGGCGATCCTGGTGGCGCCAGCGAGCGCCGATTTCCTGGCCAAGCTCGCCCATGGCTTCGCCGACGACCTGCTCTCCGCCCTGTGCCTCGCCCGGGAGTGCCCGCTGTTGGTGGCCCCGGCCATGAACCGGCAGATGTGGGACAACCCGGCGACCCGGCGCAACATGGCCCAGCTCGCCGCCGATGGGGTGGAAATCCTGGGACCCGGGAGCGGGGATCAGGCCTGCGGCGAAGTGGGGCCGGGCCGCATGCTGGAGCCCGACGAGCTGCTGGAGGCGACGCTGGCGGTCTTCCAGTCCAAGGCGCTGGCGGGCCTACGAGCCCTGGTGACGGCGGGCCCCACCTTCGAGGCCATCGACCCGGTGCGGGGCGTCACCAACTTGAGTTCGGGAAAAATGGGCTTTGCCATCGCCCGGGCGCTGCGGGAAGCGGGGGCGCAGGTGACCCTCATCGCCGGCCCCGTGAGCCTTTCCACCCCTTATGGGGTCACGCGCCACAACGTGGTGAGCGCGGAAGAGATGCTGGAGGCGGTCAAGGCGCGGGTGGCGGACGCCGATCTATTCGTTTCCGTGGCGGCGGTGGCGGATTTCCGACCGGCGCGGGCGAGGGAGCACAAGATCAAGCGATCAGGCGGCGGCCTGACGCTGGAGCTCGTCCCCAATCCGGACATCCTGGGTTACGTGACGAGCCTGCCCGAGCCTCCCTTCTGCGTAGCTTTTGCCGCCGAGAGCGAACGGTTGGAAGAACATGCCGAGGCCAAGCGCCGGGCCAAGGGTGTGCCGCTGCTTGCAGCGAACCTGGTCCAGGAGGCCGTCGGGGCGGAGGAGAACCAGGTGGTGTTGTTCGACGACGAAGGCCGCCACCCGCTATCCCGAGGATCCAAGCTCCAGGTGGCGCGGGCCCTCGTGGGCCGCATCGCCGTCCTTTGGCCCGAATGGCGCCGCCGGCGTTCGGGAGCGGGCGCCCGCGCGGCCCGCTAGTAAGAGCATGTCCCTTCCAGATCCAGCAAACCTTTTTCTCCGAGGCTCCCTGTGATCGTCGACGTGAAGATCCTGGATGCGCGCCTGAAGGCGTTGCCGCCCGAGTATGCCACCCCTGGATCGGCGGGGCTGGACCTGCGCGCCTGCATCGACCGGGCGATGACCATCGAGCCGGGGGAGGCCCAGCTCGTACCCTCGGGGCTCGCGGTGCACCTCAAGGACCCGGGCTACGCCGCCCTGGTGCTTCCCCGCTCCGGCCTAGGGCACACGCACGGGCTCGTGCTGGGCAATCTGGTGGGCCTGATCGACTCCGACTACCAGGGCCAGATCTTCGTCTCCTGCTGGAACCGGGGGAGCCAACCCTTTCTCCTGAACCCTCTGGAGCGGATCGCCCAGCTCGTGGTGGTACCGGTGGTGCAGGTCAAATTCAACCTGGTGGACGCTTTCGTCGAAAGCCTTCGCGGCGCGGGCGGCTTCGGCAGCACGGGCCGGCACTGAGCGGAAAGTGGCGGCGGTGAGTTCCGCGGTCATCCTCTTCGCCCACGGCGCCCGGGACCCGGAGTGGCGCGCGCCCTTGGAGGCGGTGCGACTGGGGGTGGCGCAGCGCCTTCCCGGCGTGCGGGTCGAGCTCGCCTTTCTCGAGCTCATGGAGCCCAGCCTGGAGGCAGCGGTAGCGCGCCTCGCTGAGGAAGGGATCGCCCGCATTACCCTGGCGCCCCTGTTCCTTGCCCCGGGCGGCCATCTCAAGCGGGACCTGCCGGCGCTGGTGGAGGCCCTCTCCCGGCGCCATCCCCAGGTCTGCCTGCGGGTGACGCCCGCCCTCGGCGAGGCGGAGGAGCTTCAAGGGGCGATTGCCGAATGGGTGTGCGCGCAATATCGAAGGCCATGACCCGCCCGGGGGCGAGCCTCGCCGCGGTCTGGCTTCTGCTATGGGCAGGGACGACGGCAGCCGCCGAGTGGGTGACCCTTTCGATTCGCGGGCATGCGGTGCGGGCGGAGCTAGCGGTCACGCTCGCCGAGCGGACCCGCGGGCTCATGCACCGGACGGGGCTGCCCGCGGGGGAAGGCATGTTGTTCGTTTTCGAAACCCCTGCCATCCAGGGCATGTGGATGGCCAATACGATCATCCCCCTCTCGGTCGCTTTCATCGATCCCCAGGGGATCATCATCAACATCGCCGACATGGAACCTTTGAGCGAGCGCCTTCATTCCTCCACGGCTCCGGCCGCCTACGCCCTGGAAGTGAACCGGGGCTGGTTCGCCGCCCGGGGAATCGGCCCGGGGGACCGGGTGGAGGGCCTGGAGGCCGCTGCGCGCCGGGTGCGAGAGCGGAAATAAAAAAGCCGCACCCGAGGGTGCGGCTGTGGCGCTCAACGCCTGATCAGCTCGCCGCTTTCAGCTTGGGCCGGTTCGGGTCCTGGAACTGCTCTTCCTCGGTGGAGCCGGTGAGGGCCGTGAGGGACGAGGCGCCCCCCTGGATCACCTGGGTGATCTCGTCGAAGTAGCCGGTGCCCACTTCCCGCTGGTGCTTGGTGGCGGTGTAGCCCAGCTTCTCCGCCGCGAACTCCGCCTCCTGCAGCCGCACGTAGGCGGTCATGCCTTCCCGGGCGTAGCCATGGGCCAGCTCCCACATGCTGTAGTTGAGGGCATGGAAGCCCGCCAGGGTGATGAACTGGAACTTGTAGCCCATGGCGCCCAGCTCCCGCTGGAACTTGGCGATGGTGGCGTCGTCCAGGTTCTTCTTCCAGTTGAAGGAGGGGGAGCAGTTGTACGCCAACATCTTGTCCGGATACTGGCGGTGGATCGCCTCGGCGAAGGCCCGGGCGAACTGGAGGTCGGGCTTGCCGGTTTCACACCAGATGAGGTCGGCGTAGGGGGCATAGGCGAGGCCCCGGGCGATGGAGGCTTCCAGCCCGTTGCGCACTCGGTAGAAGCCTTCGGCCGTGCGCTCTCCGGTGACGAAGGGCTTGTCCCGCTCGTCCACGTCCGAGGTGAGCAGCGTAGCCGCCTCCGCGTCGGTGCGGGCGAGAAGGACGGTCGGCACCCCCAGGATGTCGGCCGCGAGGCGCGCCGCGATGAGCTTCTGGACCGCCTCCTGGGTGGGGACCAGCACCTTGCCGCCCAGGTGGCCGCACTTCTTGGCGGAGGCGAGCTGGTCCTCGAAATGCACCCCGGCCGCCCCCGCTTCGATCATGTCCTTCATGAGCTCGTGGGCGTTCAACACCCCGCCGAAACCCGCTTCCGCGTCGGCGACGATGGGCACGAACCAGTCGATCTCATCCTTGCCCTCCGCGTGGTGGAGCTGGTCGCAGCGGACGAAGGTGTTGTTGATCCGGCGCACCACGTTGGGAACGCTGGTGACCGCGTACAGGGACTGGTCCGGGTACATCTCCAGGCTGTCGTTCGCGTCCGCCGCCACCTGCCAGCCGGACAGGTAGATCGCCTTCAAGCCCGCCTTGGCCTGCTGCATGGCCTGGTTGCCGGTGAGGGCGCCGAGGGCGTTTACGTAGGGCTCGGTGTTCAGGTATTTCCAGAGCTTTTCCGCCCCCAGCCGAGCGAGGGTGTATTCGATGCGCACCGTGCCCCGCAGACGCACCACGTCCTCCGCGGTGTAGGGCCGCTGGATCCCCTTCCATCTGGGGTTTTTCGCCCAGTCGTTTTTAAGCTGGGCGATCTCCTGTTCACGACTCATCTAATCTCTCCTCTGCATCAGAAATTAGGTGGGTTCGCAGGGAAACTCCCCGCGTCTCGTCGGCCGGCCGGAGGCGAGGGGCCCGCGTCGGGTGGACGGAATACCGCTCGCAACCGGATCTTGGCCGGGACGCCCCGGATGCCCGGAAACGCCCCTTTCACGGGGGCAGCCAGAGGTCGGATCTGGCGGACCTCAGGGAATCGGCGGAGGTGGTGCCGATTCCGGTCTTTGCCTCCCTCTGCGGGTGGACGTCGGGAAGCACGTGAAGCTCTTCCAGTCTAATCAGGGTCAATGATGCTATGCAACAAAAAAACAAGGACAACCTCTTCGCAGTAAATTCAGTTACCTACCGTTGTTACGACCCTCGATTTTCCATGATTCGAAATCAGCTTCCGCCGTTTCACGGCCGCTCGCCGCCCGCGGGCTCGAGCGGGGGTTTGGCGGCCCCCACGAAATCTCCTAAGGTAGGGGAAAGTCCAGGCATAAGGGTGTCCGCCGGTCGCCGCCTCTTTCAGGTATTATATAAGATATAAGACTCATCACTTCCTACTCTCCCAAGGAGCTCGCATGTACAAGCACATCAAGATCCCGTCCGAGGGACAGAAAATCCGCGTCCTGCCCCGCGGGGCCCTGGAAGTTCCCGATCAGCCGGTGATCCCCTTCATCGAGGGCGACGGGATCGGCGTCGACATCACGCCGGTCATGCGCGAGGTGGTGGACGCCGCCGTCCGCAAGGCCTATGGCGGCAAGCGCAAGATCGTGTGGATGGAAATCTACGCGGGGGAAAAGTCCACCCGCGTTTACGGCAAGGACGTGTGGCTCCCGGACGAGACCCTGGAGGCGGTGCGGGAATACGTGGTGTCCATCAAGGGGCCCCTCACCACGCCGGTGGGCGGAGGCATCCGGTCGATCAACGTGGCCCTGCGCCAGGAGCTGGACCTGTACGTATGCCTGCGGCCGGTGCGCTACTTCCGGGGGGTGCCGAGCCCCCTCAAGCACCCGGAGAAGACCGACATGGTGATCTTCCGGGAGAACTCGGAGGACATCTACGCCGGGATCGAGTGGCCGGCGGAATCCGAGGGGGCGCGCAAGGTGATCCGCTTCCTCCAGGAGGAGATGGGGGTCAGGAAGATCCGCTTCCCCGCCACCTCCGGCATCGGCGTCAAGCCCGTGTCCCGGGAAGGTACCGAGCGCCTGGTGCGCAAGGCCATCCAGTACGCCATCACCAACAAGCGCCGCTCGGTGACCCTGGTGCATAAGGGCAACATCATGAAGTTCACCGAGGGAGCCTTCCGGGATTGGGGCTATGCCCTGGCGAAGCGGGAGTTCGGGGCCACGGAGGTGGACGGGGGGCCCTGGGTCAAGCTGCCTCAGGGGATCGTGGTCAAGGACGTGATCGCGGACGCTTTCCTGCAGCAGATTTTGCTGCGTCCCGAGGAATACGACGTGATCGCCACCATGAACCTGAACGGGGACTACATTTCCGACGCCCTGGCGGCCCAGGTGGGGGGGATCGGGATCGCGCCGGGCGCCAACATGAGCGACAGCGTCGCCATGTTCGAGGCGACCCATGGCACCGCGCCCAAATACGCCGGCAAGGACTACGTGAACCCGGGTTCCATCATCCTATCGGCGGAAATGATGCTCCGGCACATGGGCTGGATCGAGGCGGCCGACCTGATCCTCCGGGCCATGGAGGAGACGATCAAGGCCCGGCTGGTGACTTACGACTTCGCCCGGCTCATGGAAGGAGCGACCCAGGTGTCCTGCTCCGGGTTCGGCAAGGCCATGATCGAGCGGATGGGCGGGGCGGGGAGCCGGCAGGCGGCCGGCGGCTGAGGCGGCGGCAAGGTCCCCAAAAAAAGCCCGCCGAGGGGCGGGCTTTTTATTTCTGGCTGTTCCGCCCGGTCAGGAGACCGTCACGATGTTGGAGGCTTGCTTGCCCTTGGGGCCTTGGACGATGTCGAAGCTCACCTTCTGGCCTTCCTTGAGGGTTTTGAACCCGCTCATGTTGATCGCCGAAAAGTGGGCAAACAGATCCTCGCTGCCGTCGTCCGGGGTGATGAAGCCATAGCCCTTCGCGTCGTTGAACCACTTCACAGTACCGGTTGCCATCTACATCTCCATGATAAACAATCAAACAGTCCTGACCGGGCGGGTTGCGGACCCTGCCAGGGCGGGCTTGCTGCGCTTGCCCGTCCACCCCGGAATCCGGTGCCCGAGCGGGTTTTTTTACGCCAAGCTCCTGTCCCAGTCAATTTCCTGAAGCCTCCGGCGGGTTCTGGAGGGTGGCGGCGGGCGTCGTCGCCGGGGGCGCTTCCCGGATCGACCCGCCGGGGCAGATCCCCGGGACTTGACCTTGGCACGTGAAGGGTCGGGCACGGGGCCCGGATCGGGGGTCCCGGGGCCGACCGTCGGCCCCGCGGCGCCAAGCGTCCCCGGGGACTTGCAAAATCCTTCGCAATCGACAAGTATTAACGGGCGAGTTGTGCTGTGTTTTTTGCCGTACTCGATGCCATTTGCCATGGCTGCCGGAAATCGGGAAGGTGTCGTACTCGAGCCGCAGAAGAGTCGGGTCAAGCCGCCGCCCCTGTTCAAGGTGGTGTTGCTCAACGACGACTATACGCCGATGGACTTTGTGGTCACGGTGCTCCAGACCATCTTTTTCATGAGCCGCGAACGGGCGACGCAGATCATGCTCAAAGTCCATAGGGAAGGCAGTGGGGTTTGCGGCGTGTACCCGCGCGACGTCGCGGCTACGAAGGTGGAGCAAGTGATGGCTTTCGCGAGGCAGCATCAGCACCCGCTCCGGTGTGTCATGGAGGAAACCTAGGAATGATCGCGCAGGAACTTGAAGTCAGTCTGCACATGGCCTTCGTCGAGGCCCGGCAGAAGCGCCACGAGTTCATCACCGTGGAGCATCTGCTGCTCGCGCTGCTGGACAACCCGACGGCGGCCGAGGTCTTGCGCGCCTGCGCTTGCGATATCGAAGACCTGCGCCGACTGTTGACCGATTTCATCAACCAGCACACCCCCAGAGTGCCGGGCAGCGGCGAGGTGGACACCCAGCCCACCCTGGGCTTCCAGCGGGTGATCCAGCGCGCCATCCTCCACGTCCAGTCCTCGGGCAAGAAAGAGGTGACCGGGGCCAACGTGCTGGTGGCCATCTTCGGGGAAAAGGACTCCCACGCGGTCTATTTCCTGCATCAGAAAGGGGTGACCCGGCTGGACGTGGTCAACTACATCTCCCACGGCATCACCAAGGTGCCCCAGGCGAACGCCGGTAAGGCCGAGACCGACAGCGAGGCCGAAGCCGACGGCTCCCCGGGCGGGGCGCTGGAGTCCTACACCACGGACCTGAACGCCCAGGCCCTCGCCGGCAAGATCGATCCGCTGATCGGGCGCGAGCGGGAGCTGGAGCGGGTGGTGCAGACCCTGTGCCGACGGCGCAAGAACAACCCGTTGTTGGTGGGCGAGGCGGGGGTCGGGAAAACCGCCATCGCGGAAGGGCTCGCCCGGCGCATCGTGGAAGGGGAGGTGCCCGATATCCTGTCGAACGCCCGGGTCTACGCCCTGGACATGGGGGCGCTGCTCGCCGGCACCAAGTACCGGGGCGACTTCGAGCAGCGCCTGAAGGCGGTGCTCAAGCAACTGGTGGACAACCCCAACGCGATTCTCTTCATCGACGAGATCCATACGCTAATCGGGGCGGGGGCCGCCTCGGGCGGAACGCTGGATGCTTCCAACCTGTTGAAGCCGGTGCTCAACTCCGGCCAGCTCAAGTGCATCGGCGCTACCACCTACAACGAGTATCGGGGCATATTCGAGAAGGACCGGGCGCTGTCGCGCCGCTTCCAGAAGATCGACGTGAGCGAGCCCACGGTGGAAGAGACGGTGGCGATCTTGCGGGGCCTCAAGTCCCGCTTCGAAGCCCACCACGGCGTCAAGTACACGGCCACGGCCTTGCAGACGGCGGCGGAGCTCTCCGCCCGCTACATCAACGACCGGCATCTGCCCGACAAGGCGATCGACGTGATCGACGAGGCCGGCGCGGCCCAGCGCATCCTGCCCAAGTCGAAGCAGAAGAAGGTGATCACGCGCCACGAGATCGAGGAGATCATCGCCCGCATCGCCCGCATTCCCTCCAAGCACGTCTCCAGCGACGACCGCCAGGCGCTGAAGACCCTGGATCGGGACTTGAAGGCGGTAGTGTTCGGCCAGGACCAGGCGATCGACGCCCTGGCGGCCGCCATCAAGATGGCCCGCAGCGGCCTGGGCAATCCGCAGAAGCCCATCGGTTGCTTCCTGTTCTCCGGCCCCACCGGGGTGGGGAAGACCGAGGTCGCGCGCCAGCTCGCTTACGCCATGGGCATCGAACTCATCCGCTTCGACATGTCCGAGTACATGGAGCGGCACGCGGTGTCGCGCCTGATCGGCGCCCCGCCGGGCTACGTAGGCTTCGACCAGGGGGGCTTGCTCACCGAAGCCATCATCAAGCACCCCTACGCCGTGTTGCTGCTGGACGAGATCGAGAAGGCCCACCCGGACATCTTCAACATCCTGCTCCAGGTGATGGACCACGGCACCTTGACCGACAACAATGGGCGCAAGGCGGACTTTCGCAATGTGGTGCTCATCATGACCACCAACGCGGGCGCGGAGTCCCTCACCAAGGTGTCCATCGGCTTCACCCCGTCCACCACTCAAGGGGACGAGCTGGCGGAGATCAAGCGCCTGTTCACACCGGAATTCCGCAACCGCCTGGACGCCATCATCTCCTTCTCGCCCCTGTCCTACGAGGTCATTCTGCGGGTGGTGGATAAGTTCCTCATGCAGCTCGAGGAACAGCTCCACGAGAAGAAGGTAGAGGCCACCTTTACCGAGGCTCTGCGGGATTACCTCGCCAAGCGCGGTTTCGACCCCCTCATGGGGGCCCGTCCCATGGCCCGGCTGATCCAGGACACGATCCGCCGGGCGCTGGCGGACGAGCTGCTCTTCGGGCGGCTCGCGAACGGCGGCAAGGTGACGGTGGACATCGACGAGAACGAGAAAGTGCGGCTCAACTTCGCCGACGACCAGGTGGAAGTCGTGTAGCCATATCCCCCCGCCCTCCCGAGCCTTGGGCTCAGGAGAACCAGCGGAGAAAGGCAGCCGCGGTGAGCGCCATCGCGCCGAGAACCAAGAGCAAGAACCACACGGCATCGCTGTGAGGCGGTTTGCGTCGCCAGATCGCGCTTACTAGCACCGTTGCGGTCGCGAGCCCCAGCACAGCGCAAGCGATCTTTACTGAGAGTGCAGCCGCCGCGACCAATTGTAGCTCCGGCAGCCGGCCGTAGTAATAAAGACTGGCCGTTCCAAGCAGCAGACCGCTTATCAGTTGTACAGCCCAGGCTACCCAGAGGAGGCGCGCGAGCTTCGCCCGGACAGCTTCCGCTACCTTTGCTGGCCACAGAGAGAAAAACGGCGCCCCCACGGCAGCCGCTGCCCCTAAGTTGTGAATGACCTGCAGCAGCGCATATGCGAGGCTGTCTTCCAGATGTGTCTCCTATTTTTCGACCACGACCCGGATGCAGTGCTCGACCCCGATAGGGGCATGGGCCTTGTTCACGACTTTAAGGCATATTTCGTTTGCGCCGGCCGCCAAGCCCTCTAGGCGATAGGTACCAGTCCGTTTTCGCAGGATGCCGACTTCCCGTCCATCGATCACGACGTGGACGTGATTTCCCTTGGCCCCAGGGTTAATCTCGTAAGTCAGGGTATGACGAGAAATTCCGCTAAGGACTGCCCCATCCGTCGGGGAAAGAATTTTCGCGTATGGGGCATCAGCAGACGCGTCTAGTGCGAAAAGGCATGTCCAAGCGAAAAAAATTAATCGAAATGCCCCTGTCTTGCTGCTCGAAAGGTGATCTTCCCGTCCGTGGGGGCGGAAACCGCGGGTAGAGGATCCGCAGTGGATACTTCGATGACTTTGGACCGTTTTAGGACCGCCCATTCAATTTTTTTCCTATGCCGTACTCGCGCATTTTGCGCCAAAGCGTCGTGCGCCCGATGTTCAGAATTTTCGCCGCTTCGCCGAGATTTCCCTGGCAGCGAGCAATGGTGTCGGTGATGAGCTGTTTCTCGTGCTCGTCCAGGGTGCGTGGCGCCTGTGTTCGTGAGGGAACCGGCTGGATTGGCTGGCCGACTCGTATGGGCTCCGGGAGGTCTTCTGGGCGCAGTAACGGGCCGGGAGACACCGCCACCGCCCATTCCAAGGCATTTTGCAGCTCACGGATGTTGCCGGGATAGTCGTGTTTGAGAAGCAGATCCAGAGCTTCCGGGCCGATTTCATAAGTCTTGCCCATTCGCTGAGACAGAGCAGACAGGAAATACCGTACCAAAGGAGCGATGTCTTCCCGCGCGTTCGCGCAAGGGCGGCATATGGATCCTGGCGACGTTGAGCCGGTAAAACAGGTCACGGCGGAACTCTCCTCGGGCAACCGCCTCTTCAAGATCGGTGTTGGTGGCGGCGATGACGCGCACGTCGACGGCGATATGGCGATTTGCACCCACCCGCCTGATCTCTCGATCCTGGAGCACTCCCAGCAGTTTGGATTGCAGATTGGCGGATAGCGTGCCAATTTCATCCAGGAACAAGGTTCCTCGATGCGCCTCCTCGAACAGACCCTTGCGACTGTGAATGGCGCCGGTAAAAGCGCCTTTTTCGTGGCCGAAGAGTTCGCTCTCCAGCAAAGGTTCCGGAACTGCGGCGGCGTTTATGGATACGAACCTGCCTTTCGCCATCGGACTGTTGTAATGGATCGCCTTGGCGATCTGCGTCTTCCCTGTGCCAGTCTCGCCCGTAATCAACACGGTGAGGGGCGTCAGCGCGATCTTTTGGATTTGTTCCAGCACCGCCTTCATCGCCGGGCTTTCGGCGATCAGCGGATAGGCGCCGAAGACGGGATCGACCTCCCGCCTCAAGCGCTGGACCTCGCTCAACAGAGCGCTTTTTTCCAAGGCCTTCTTTACCTTGAGGACGATTTCGTTGTTCTTGAACGGCTTGGTGATGTAGTCGAAAGCCCCTAATCTCATGGCTTCCACGGCTGATTCGATCGTGCCGTAGGCAGTCATGATGATTACCGCCGTTCTCGGCGAGTGTTTTTTGGCCTCCCGCAGGACGTCGATGCCGGACAAAGGCTCCATCTTGAGATCGGCAAGGACCACCTCAGGCTGGAGATCTCGCAATAGCTCAACTACACCCTCGCCGCTTCCCACCGAGACCGCCTGGTAACCTTCTTTCCGGAGCAGGATTTCCAGGGTACGGCGCATCCCGGGTTGATCGTCGATGATGAGAATAGAATTCAGGGAACCTCTAATAATTCACTCATTCTAACGCCCCAACAACAAAACGCGAGAAACGACGATGCTCCAATCCGGTTTCTTTGATCTCGAAGATCGCTTCGGCAAGCTCGATCAGCTGGGCGATCCGC